>JBKCUM010000139.1:0-6940 GCA_046318395.1 Rubrivivax sp. | reverse complement strand
TGCCGGCCAGATCGGCTATGCCCTGCTGTTCCGCATCGCCTCGGGCGAGATGCTGGGCAAGGACCAGCCGGTCATCCTGCAGCTGCTGGAGATTCCCGACGAGAAGGCCCAGAAGGCGCTCAAGGGCGTGATGATGGAACTGGAGGACTGCGCGTTCCCGCTGCTGGCCGGCATGGAAGCCCACAGCGACGCCACCGCCGCCTTCAAGGACACCGACTACGCCCTGCTGGTGGGCGCCCGCCCGCGCGGCCCCGGCATGGAGCGCGCCGACCTGCTGGCGGCCAACGCCCAGATCTTCACGGCGCAGGGCAAGGCGCTGAATGCCAGCGCCAGCCGCGGCGTGAAGGTGCTGGTGGTGGGCAACCCGGCCAACACCAACGCCTACATCGCCATGAAGAGCGCGCCCGACCTGCCGCGCGAGAACTTCACGGCCATGCTGCGCCTGGACCACAACCGCGCGCTCAGCCAGGTCGCCGCCAAGACCGGCAAGCCCGTGGCGGCCATCCGCAAGCTGTGCGTGTGGGGCAACCACAGCCCGACGATGTACGCCGACTACCGCTTCGCCACCATCGACGGCGCCGGCGTGAAGGACATGATCAACGATCAGGTCTGGAACAAGGACGTGTTCCTGCCCACCGTGGGCAAGCGCGGCGCCGCCATCATCGAGGCCCGCGGCCTGTCGTCGGCCGCGTCGGCCGCCAACGCCGCCATCGACCACATGCGCGACTGGGCGCTGGGCACGAACGGAGAGTGGGTGACCATGGGCGTGCCCAGCAACGGCGAATACGGCATCCCGAAGGACGTCATGTTCGGCTACCCCGTGACGTGCGAGGGCGGGAAGTCCAAGATCGTCGAAGGCCTGCCGATCGACGAGTTCAGCCAGGCCTGCATCGACAAGACGCTGGCCGAGCTGGTCGGCGAGCGCGACGGCGTCGCCCACCTGCTGTGACCCCTGAAGCCGGCCCGGCGCACGCGGCGTTGACGCCGCGCGAAGCGCTGTTCGACCCCGAGGACGCGCCGGCAGCCTGGCTGCCGGTGTGCGACCACTACAGCGGAGTCGAGGCGCTGATGCGCAAGAGCCTGGCCTTGCAGGCCGAGCTGGGGCCGGTGTTCGATGTGACGCTCGACGGCGAGGACGGCGCCCCGGTGGGCGGCGAGATGGACCAGGCCGCCCTCATCGCCGAGCTGGTGAACTCGCCGCTGAACCGCTTCGGCCGCGTGGGCGCCCGGGTGCTGCCGGTGACGCACCCGCTGTTCGAGGCCATGGTCGACCGCATCGTGGGCGCGGCGGCCAACCGGCTGGCCTACCTGATGATCCCGAAGGTGCGCGGCGTGGCCGACCTGCAGCACGCCGCTGCCGCCGTGCTGCGGGCGGGCGGACGTTCGGTGCCGCTGCACGCGCTGGTGGAGACCCACGGCGCGCTGCGCGAGGTGCACGCGCTGGCCGCGCACCCCCGCATCGAGTCGCTTTCGTTCGGCCTCATGGACTTCGTGTCGGCCCACCACGGCGCGATTCCGCAGTCGGCCATGTCGGCCAAGGGGCAGTTCGAACACCCGCTGGAGGTGCGCGCCAAGCGCGAGATCTCGGCGGCCTGCCATGCGCATGGCAAGGTGCCCTCGCACTGCGTCGTCACCGAACTCAAGCAGACCTCGGCCCTCGAGGCGGCGGCCGAGATGGCCGCAGAGCGCTTCGGGTACCTGCGCATGTGGAGCATCCACCCGGCGCAGATCGACCCCATCGTGGAGGCCTTCACGCCCAGCACCGCAGCCATCGACCAGGCCATCGAGATCCTGCGCGCCGCGCAAGACGCCGCTTGGGCGCCTATCCGCCACCAGGACACGCTGCACGACCGCGCCAGCTACCGCTACTTCTGGAGCGTGCTGCAACGCGCGCGCCGCACCGGCCAGCCCTTGCCGGCAGAAGCCGTGCAGGACTTGTTCGGCGACGAATGAGCGCTGGCACCCCGGGGCATCCAGCAGACGCACAAAGCCCCGTCAGCGCAACCTTTTGCCAGCACCCAGGCACAGGCCTGGGCCAGAATGCCCTTCTGCACAGCCCAGCGGTCGCCCAGCCCTTGGCTTAGTCTTATATAAGACATAAAATATGGGACAAACCCGAGCCAGCGGCGCGCCCGCCCGCTGACCACGGTTTGAACACTTTCATGTCAGCCCCCACCGAACAGGAGCCCGAGATGCTTGCTGCCTACCGCCAACATGTCGCCGAACGCGCCGCGCTCGGCATCCCGCCGCTGCCGCTGGACGCCAAGCAGACCGCCGAGTTGATCGAGCTGATCAAGGCCCCGCCCGCCGGCGAAGACGCCTTCCTGCTGGACCTGCTGACGCACCGCGTGCCCCCGGGCGTGGACGACGCCGCCAAGGTGAAGGCCAGCTTCCTGGCCGCCGTGGCCCACGGTGAACTGGCCGTGGCCCTGGTCAGCAAGGCCAAGGCCACCGAGCTGCTGGGCACCATGGTGGGTGGCTACAACGTGCACCCGCTGATCGAACTGCTGGACGACGCCGAAGTCGCCGGCGTCGCCGCCGAAGCGCTGAAGAAGACGCTGCTGATGTTCGACTTCTTCAACGACGTCGCCGAAAAAGCCAAGGCCGGCAACGCCCACGCCAAGGGCGTGATGCAGAGCTGGGCCGACGCCGAGTGGTTCACCAGCCGCCCGGAAGTGCCGCAGGCCATCACCGTCACCGTCTTCAAGGTGCCCGGCGAAACCAACACCGACGACCTGTCGCCCGCGCCCGACGCCTGGAGCCGCCCCGACATCCCGCTGCACTACCTGGCCATGCTGAAGAACACCCGCCCGGGTGCAGCCTTCGTGCCTGAAGAAGACGGCAAGCGCGGTCCGATGCAGTTCATCGAAGACTTGAAGAAGAAGGGCCACCTGGTCGCCTACGTGGGCGACGTGGTGGGCACCGGCTCCAGCCGCAAGAGCGCCACCAACAGCGTCATCTGGGCCACGGGCCAGGACATCCCCTTCGTGCCGAACAAACGTTTCGGCGGCGTCACGCTGGGCGGCAAGATCGCCCCCATCTTCTTCAACACGCAAGAAGACAGCGGCGCCCTGCCCATCGAAGTGGACGTGTCCAAGCTGGAGATGGGCGACGTCATCGACGTGCGCCCCTACGACGGCAAGATCGTGAAGAACGGCGAAACCGTCACCGAGTTCAAGCTCAAGAGCGACGTGCTGTTCGACGAAGTGCGCGCCGGTGGCCGCATCAACCTGATCATCGGCCGCAGCCTCACCAGCAAGGCCCGCGAGTTCCTGGGCCTGCCGGCCTCCACCGTGTTCCGCCTGCCCACCGCCCCGGTGGCCACGAAGGCCGGCTTCACGCTGGCGCAGAAGATGGTCGGCCGTGCCGTGGGCCTGCCGGAAGGCCAGGGCGTGCGCCCGGGCACCTACTGCGAACCGAAGATGACCACCGTGGGTTCGCAAGACACCACCGGCCCGATGACGCGCGACGAGCTGAAGGACCTGGCCTGCCTGGGCTTCAGCGCCGACCTGGTGATGCAGAGCTTCTGCCACACCGCGGCCTACCCCAAGCCCGTGGACGTGAAGACGCACCGCGAGCTGCCCAAGTTCATCAGCAGCCGCGGTGGTGTGAGCCTGCGCCCGGGCGACGGCGTCATCCACAGCTGGCTGAACCGCCTGCTGCTGCCCGACACCGTGGGCACCGGCGGCGACAGCCACACCCGTTTCCCCATCGGCATCAGCTTCCCGGCCGGCTCGGGTCTGGTGGCCTTCGGTGCCGCCACCGGCGTGATGCCGCTGGACATGCCCGAGAGCGTGCTGGTGCGCTTCAAGGGTGAGATGCAGCCCGGTGTGACGCTGCGCGACCTGGTGCACGCCATCCCGCTGTACGGCATCAAGCAGGGCATCCTGACGGTGGCCAAGGCCGGCAAGATCAACGAGTTCTCGGGCCGCATCCTGGAAATCGAAGGCCTGCCCAACCTGAAGGTGGAACAGGCGTTTGAGCTGAGCGACGCTTCGGCCGAGCGCAGCGCCGCCGGCTGCACCATCAAGCTGAACCCCGAGCCGATCAAGGAATACCTCACCAGCAACGTCGTGCTGATGAAGAACATGATCGCCGAAGGTTATGCCGACGCGCGCACCCTGCAGCGCCGCATCGAGAAGGTGGAAGCCTGGCTGGCCAACCCCACGCTGCTGGAAGCCGACAAGGACGCCGAATACGCGCACGTCATCGAGATCGACCTGGCCGACATCAAGGAACCCATCCTGTGCTGCCCGAACGACCCCGACGACGCCAAGTTCCTGTCTGAAGTGGCCGGCACCAAGATCGATGAAGCCTTCATCGGTTCTTGCATGACCAACATCGGCCACTTCCGCGCCGCGGCCAAGCTGCTGGGCGGCCAGCGCGACATCCCGGTGAAGTTGTGGGTGGCCCCGCCCACCAAGATGGACGAGAGCGAGCTGATCAAGGAAGGCCATTACGCCGCCTTCGGCACCGCCGGCGCCCGCACCGAGATGCCGGGCTGCAGCCTGTGCATGGGCAACCAGGCCCAGGTGCGCGAAGGCGCCACCGTGGTCAGCACCAGCACGCGCAACTTCCCCAACCGCCTGGGCAAGAACTCCAACGTGTTCCTGGCCTCTGCCGAACTGGCGGCCATCGCGTCCAAGCTGGGCCACATCCCGACGGTGGCCGAGTACCACGCCGCCATGGGCATCGTGAACAAGGACGGCGCGGCGATCTACAAGTACATGAACTTCGACCAGATCGAAGAGTACGCCGAGGTCGCCAAGGGCGTCAGCACGGCCCCGGCCTGCTGATGGCGCAGGGCTGCCGCGTGGCAGCCCTTCCCGCACCGCTGAGAAGCCCGCCAGGTTCGCGCCTGGCGGGCTTTTTTCTGGGTGCGCCATGGGTCCCACCCACGCGTGGGCGGAAAAGCCGACTCAACCGAGGCCAGCCAATTGCTTGAAGGGCGGGTAGGTCTGTGAACCGCCCCGCAGGTCTTCGTACGCGTCGGCCAACTCGTCCAGTGCCTGGTCGATGTCAAGCACCCGCTCCGAACAGTGTTCGCTGCTGTCCTGTTCGGGCGACAAGGTCGCCAGTTGCTTCAGCAACCCAGCCCGCTCCCGGGCCAGGGCGCCAATGCTCAACATCAGGGTACGGATCGACAGCTGGTTCATTTGGTCTCCCAACCCCGGACTCATGCGCGCTGGAACGCACGCCGCAGCTGCCGCCAACCCGCCCGCACCCCCAGCACCGTACCCGCCAGCACCAGCCCCAGGGCCAGCACGGCGGCCACGCGCAGCAGGGTGTTGTTGAAGTCTTCGCCGCCGCTGTAGTCCATCACGTGCAGGCGGAAGAAGAAGTCGTACCAGACCCAGGCTTCGGTGCGCGCGGCCAGGAACTGGCCGGTGGGGCCGTCGAAGTAGGCGCGGGTGCCGGGGGCGTCGGCATAGTCCACCCGCCACAGGTCCTGCCGGCCGGGTACCTCGTTGACGATGCCCAGGCGCTGCGGCGCTTGCGCCAGGCGCTGCACCTGCTGCACCGCCGCGCCGCCGGTGTGCAGCGTGGCGGCGAAGCGTGCCACCGCGGCGGCATCCGGCGCCACCCAGGGGCGGCCATCGGCCGGCAGCAACAGTGGTGGCTGGCCGGCGCGCTGCACGCGCAGCGCCACGCCCTGCGGTGTGGCCACGGCCGTCAGCGCTTGGGCCGGGCCGTCCAGCGCCGCCAAGGCCGGGGCCAGGGCCGCACCCCAGCCCGCGGGCAGCACGGCCTTGGGCGCGGGCACCGTGTGCTTCTGCTTCACCCAGTCGTCAAAAGGCAGCAGCGCGAACACCGCACCACCCAGCACCCACAGCAGCACCTGCACGCCCACCACCCAGCCCAGCCAGCGGTGCAGACGGTAGGTGCGGGCGGCGAAGCTCATGGTGGCGTAGCGGGTGGGCGCGTGTGGCAAGCAGAAGAGCACATTCTGGCGGCGCGCCGCCCTGTTAGGCTTTCGGGCTGACTTGCCTGCACCACACTGCCCGCTCCCCATGACCCCCACGCCGCTGCACCGCCACCTGCCCTCCACCACCAGGCGCCTGCTGGCCACGCTGCCGCTGGTGGCCCCGCTGCTGCTGGCCCTGGCCAGCCCCGCCCAGGCCGCCACGCTGAAGCTGCGCCTGCTGGAGACCACCGACCTGCACATGGCCCTGCAGGCCTTCGACTACTACGCCGACAAACCCACGGACGAATACGGCCTGGCGCGCACGGCCACGCTGATCGCCGCGGCGCGCGCCGAACAGCCCAATGCGATGCTGTTCGACAACGGCGACCTGATCCAGGGCAACCCGCTGGGCGACCAGGTGGCGCGTGTGCAGCCGTTGAAAGCCGGCCAGGTGCACCCGGCCATGAAGGTGCTGAACGCGCTGAAGGTGGACGCCGCCAACGTGGGCAACCACGAGTTCAACTTCGGGCTGGACTTCCTGCAGCGCGCCTACAGCGGCGCGGTCTACCCCATCGTCAACGCCAACCTCGTGCGCCCGCAGGCCGGCGTGCCGGAAGCGCAGCTGAAGCCGCTGTTCCAGCCCTACGTCATCCTGGAGCGCCGCTTCACCGATGACAGCGGCGCCACGCGCACCGTGAAGGTGGGCGTGATCGGTTTTGCGCCGCCCCAGGTGCTGGTGTGGGACCGCAGCCACCTGCTGGGCCAAGTGCAGGCGCTGGACATCGTGCAGACCGCGCAGCGCCTGGTGCCCGAGATGCGCGCCAAGGGTGCCGACGTGGTGGTGGCCATCCCGCACTCGGGGCTGGAATGGGGCGTCAGCACGGCCTTGTTCGCCGAGAACGTGGTGGCCCGCCTGGCCCAGGTGCCGGGCGTGGACGCCATCTTGTTCGGCCACTCGCACGGTGAATTCCCCGGCACCTTCTTCGGCAAACACCCGGCCGTGGACCTGGCGCGCGGCACCATCCACGGCGTGCC
>JBKCUM010000138.1:0-7553 GCA_046318395.1 Rubrivivax sp. | reverse complement strand
GATGTCGTCGGTGTCGATCAGGATCTCGCCGATGTCCGCGGTGAAGTAGTCGCGGATGGCGCGGATCACCAGGCTGCTTTCCTGGTAAATCAGGAAGGCGCCCTTGCCCACCTTGGACGCGCCGTCGCTGGCGGTCCACCGCATGAGCATGTAGGTCAGGTCCCACTGCAGCTCTTCGGCGCTGCGGCCGATGCCGGCCGTGCGCGCGATGAGGCTCATGCCCTTGGGGTATTCCAGCTGGTCGAGGTTTTCTTTCAGCTCTTCGCGCTGTTCACCCTCGATGCGGCGGCTGACACCACCACCGCGCGGGTTGTTGGGCATCAGCACCAGGTAACGGCCGGCCAGGCTGACGAAGGTGGTCAGCGCCGCGCCCTTGTTGCCACGCTCTTCCTTTTCCACCTGCACCAGCAGGGCGTCGCCTTCTTTCACCGCATCTTGGATGCGTGCGTTTTTGACGTCGGCGCCTTCGCGGAAGTAATTGCGCGAGATTTCCTTGAACGGCAGGAAACCGTGGCGGTCTTCGCCGTAGTCGACAAAACAGGCTTCGAGCGAAGGCTCGACGCGCGTGATGACGGCTTTGTAGATGTTGCCTTTGCGTTGCTCGCGGCCCTCGATTTCGGTTTCGAAATCGAGCAGTTTCTGCCCGTCAACGATGGCCAGGCGCCGCTCTTCCGGCTGCGTGGCATTGATCAGCATGCGTTTCATGTGCACTCCAAATCAGACCCGCCGCCATGCTTGGACGGAGGGCCTGGTTTTCAGTTCGATGCACGAAAAACGCGGAAGAACCAGCTGGCGAAATGCCCTGGACTGCGAACGACCGCGTCGTGGAACGACAGCGGTCAGCGGCGCAGCGTTGGCGCGTGCGTGCCGTCAGGGGCGGTGGCGGGTGTCGGCGCGGCCCCGGCCCACCGCGGATCACGCGGCGGCTGCCCCACGCCGGCCGCGCCGGCGTGCAGCCGGGGCCTGGTGGCGAGGGAGGGGTTGTGCGGAGACGACATGCGCCTTGGAACCTGGGGCTACGCGGTATCTGCAGCGCCGGCGCCAGGCGCCAGGGCTGCAAAACCTGGAATTTTCGGTGCTGCGCAGCTTTCATGAAAAGCTGCGCGGCGGGGTTCGACTTTGTTTCTCTTGCACCCGCCGCCACACACCGCCTTGGCCACTTGGGGGCCAGGCCTGCGCGCCATGCGTCGGGTACTGCATCACCCTCGCGGCCGAACCATCGGCCACGAGCATTTCCACGTTAACACCGGCAGTGCCCGGGTAAACTCCGATAAATCAAGCACTTACAGCACAAACGTGGAGCGTCGCATTATAAGCGGCAAAGTCGGCCGTCCGGCCAGCGGCCCTGGCGGCCCGGCCCAGCCTGAAAACCCCGGCGCAGCAGCACCCCAGGTGCAGCGCCTGCAGGTCGATGAAAACAGCGACGGCCAGCGGCTGGACAATTTTTTGCTGCGTGTGCTGAAGGGCGTGCCCAAGACCCACGTCTACCGCGTCATCCGCAGCGGTGAGGTGCGGGTGAACAAGGGCCGCGCCGCCGCCGACACCCGCCTGGTGCTGGGCGACGAGGTGCGTGTGCCGCCGGTGCGGGTGCCCGAGGCCGCACCCACCGCCCACGTGCCGGCGCGCGAGTTTCCGGTGTTGTTTGAAGACGAACACCTGCTGGCGGTGAACAAACCCGCCGGTACGGCGGTGCACGGTGGCAGCGGTGTGAGCTCGGGCGTCATCGAACAACTGCGCCAGGCCCGGCCCACGGCCAAGTTCCTGGAACTGGTGCACCGGCTGGACAAAGAAACCTCGGGCGTGTTGCTGTTGGCCAAAAAGCGCAGCGCCCTGGTGGCGCTGCAAGACCAGTTCCGCGCCCGCGACACCGGCAAAACCTACGCCGCCCTGGTGTTGGGCGCCTGGCCCAAGAACCTGAAGGTCATCGACCAGGCCCTGCACAAGACGCTGGACGCCGCCGGCGAGCGCCACGTGAACGTGGTGTCGCCCGCGCACGAAGACGGGCGCCGCAGCATCACGCTGGTCAAGGGGCAGCAGACCTTCGGCGACTTCACGCTGCTGGACGTGGGCCTGAAGACCGGCCGCACGCACCAGATCCGCGTGCACCTGTCGCACAACGGCCACCCCATCGTGGGCGACCCCAAATACGGCGATTTCGCGCAAAACAAGCTGATCGCCAAAAACATGAAATTCCCGCGCATGTTCTTGCACGCGCGGGAATTGGCCTTCGACCACCCCGCCAGTGGTGAGCGCATCACCTTGCAAGCCCCGCTGCCGTCAGAGTGCGCGACACTGCTGGCCCAGCTGAAGAACCCCGCTTGAACGCCGCATGAACCCGTCTCGCCGCTTTGACCTCATCGCCTTCGACTGGGACGGCACCCTGTTCGACTCCACCGGCCTGATCGTGCGCTGCATCCAAGCCGCCTGTGCCGACGTCGGCGTGGCCGTGCCCAGCGACGAAGCGGCCGCTTACGTCATCGGCCTGGGCTTGCAGGAAGCCCTGCAACACGCCGCACCCGGCCTGCCCCGTGAGCGTTACCCGGAACTGGGCAACCGCTACCGCCACCACTACTTCGCCAAGCAGCACGAGATCGTGCTGTTCAAGGGCACGGTGGAGATGCTGCAGGCCCTGAAAGGCCGCAACCACCTGCTGGCCGTGGCCACCGGCAAAGGCCGCCGCGGGCTGGACGAGGCCCTGGCGCAGTCGGGCCTGGGCCCGTACTTCGACGCCACGCGCACGGCCGACCAGACCGCCGGCAAACCGCACCCGCTGATGCTGCAGGAGCTGATGGCCGAGCTCGACGTGCCGCCCGAGCGCACGCTGATGATCGGCGACACCACGCACGACCTGCAGCTGGCGCTGAACGCCGGCACCGCCAGCGTGGGCGTGGGCTACGGCGCCCACCCGCACGAACACTTCGAGGCGCTGAACCCGCTGTTCGTGGCGCACAGCGTGCCGGAACTGCAGGCGTGGCTGCTGGCCCACGCTTGACCACCCTCGTGACCACGCCCGTGCCCACCCCGCCCGCCGCCGTGACCGAGCCCTTGCGCCTGTGCGCCAGCACCGAGCTGGTGGAACGTGGGCCTGCCCTGGTGTGGGACCTGCTGCAGTACGGCCAGCCCGTGCGTGCTTTTGCGCTGCGGTTCGACGGCGTGGCCGTGGCCTACCTGAACCGCTGCGTGCACGTGCCCACCGAGATGGACTGGCAGCCGGGTGAATTCCTGGACGCCGACCGGCGCTGGATCCTCTGCAGCATCCACGGTGCCGCCTACGAGCCCAGCAACGGCCGCTGCGTCGGCGGCCCTTGCGGTCGCGGTGCGCTGACACGCATCGAGTTGCGGGAAGCCGACGGTCAGGTGCACTGGCAGCCCACCCGCGACCTGCAGCCGCCGGCTTTCGACTGAACACCGGTTGGCACCGCGGCGCCCGGCCTGGCCGGGCCGCCACGGCGTCAGCCCTTGGCCTTTTCAACACCACCCGCCCATGACCACCCCAGAAGACCCCCAGCGCCCGGCCACTGGCCCGGTGGAGCCGCGTTTCCAGCCCACGGTGCCGCCGCGCGAAGACCCGGCCGCGCCGCCCGCGTTTGCAGAAACCGTGGTGGCCGGTGCCGACGCGCCAGAACCCACGGCCCCGGCGCCTGCGGCGGCCCGCCCGGCGGCCTCGCCCGCGCCAACGGCCGTGGCCAGCGCCGCCACGTCGCTGTCACCGCAGTTCGAAAGCACGCTGGAAAAGACCCTGCGCGAGCTGCTGCGCCAACAGCGCAGCGACCGCCGCTGGGGGCTGTTCTTCCGCATCGTCTGGCTGGCGCTGGTGCTGGCCCTGGCCTGGGCGCTGATGTCCAACCAGGTGGCCCCCACCGCGCCGACCACGCCGCACACGGCCTTGGTGGAACTGCGCGGTGAGATCGCCGTGGACAGCGACGCCAACGCCGAAGCCCTGGTGGCCGCGCTGAAGAGCGCTTTCGAAGACAGTGGCGCCCAGGCCGTGGTGCTGCGCATCAACTCGCCGGGTGGCAGCCCGGTGCAGAGCGGCATCGTCAACGACGAGATTCGCCGCCTGAAGGCCAAGCACCAGAAGAAGGTGTATGCCGTGGTGGAAGAGGTCTGCGCCAGCGGGGCCTACTACATCGCTGCCGCCGCCGACGAGATCTACGTGGACAAGGCCAGCATCGTGGGCAGCATCGGCGTGCTGATGGACGGTTTTGGTTTCACTGGCCTGATGGACAAGCTGGGCGTGGAACGCCGCCTGCTCACCGCGGGTGACAACAAGGCCATGCTGGACCCCTTCAGCCCGCCCAACGAACGCCAGACCGCGCTCGCCAAGGCCATGCTGGACCAGATCCACCAGCAGTTCATCAAGGTGGTGAAAGAAGGCCGCGGCACGCGGCTGAAAGAAAACGCCGACACCTTCTCGGGCCTGTTCTGGAACGGCGAAGAAGCCGTGAAGCTGGGCCTGGCCGACGGCCTGGGCAACCTGGACTACGTGGCGCGCGAGGTGGTGAAGGCCGAAGAAATCATCGACTACACGCCGCGCGACAACGTGGCCGAACGCCTGGCCAAGCGCTTTGGCGCCGCCGTGGGCGCCGGTGCCGTGAAGGCCCTGCGCTCGCTGCCCAGCATCCACTGAACCCCGAACGTCCCAACCAGAAGGCACGCAAGATGTCCGACCGCCTGGCGGTACTGCCGCAATACCTGTTGCCCAAGAAGGCCCTCACCCAACTGGCCGGTGCCATCGCCCGCGCCCAGGGCGGTGCGATCACCACCGCGCTGATCAAGAACTTCGTGCGGCGCTACAACGTCAACATGGCCGAAGCCGCCCAGCCCGACGTGGCGGCCTACGCCAGCTTCAACGACTTCTTCACCCGCGCGCTGAAGCCCGGCGCCCGCCCGCTGGCGCAGGCCGATTGGATCTGCCCGGTGGACGGTGCCATCAGCCAGTTCGGCCCGGTGCAGGCCGGCCGGGTGTTCCAGGCCAAGGGCCACGACTACAGCGCCACAGCCCTGGTGGGCGGTGACGCGCAGCTGGCGGCCCAGTTCAACGACGGCCACTTCGCCACGCTGTACCTGAGCCCACGCGACTACCACCGCATCCACATGCCGGCCGCCGGTGAGCTGCGCCGCCTGCTGCACGTGCCGGGCGACCTGTTCTCGGTGAACCCCACCACCGCGCGTGGTGTGCCCGGCCTGTTTGCGCGCAACGAACGGGTGGTGTGTGTGTTCGACGGTGTGGGCGCCGACCCGCGCCCTTGGGTGCTGGTGCTGGTGGGCGCCACCATCGTGGGCAGCATGGCCACGGTGTGGCACGGCCTGGTGAACCCGCCACGGCCGGGCACCGTGCGCGAATGGCGCTACGAACCCGGCCAGGTGCGCCTGGCGCAGGGTGAAGAAATGGGCCGTTTCCTGCTGGGCAGCACCGTGGTGATGTTGTTGCCACCAGGCCCGCTGAACTTCAACCCGGCTTGGGCGCCAGGCGGCCCGCTGCGCCTGGGCGAGGTGATGGCCCAGCGCGGCTGAGGCCCTCCCAGCGGGCCGTGCACGGCCACGCCCCGTGGCGGGCGCCCTGCCGCGGCCACCGCCTCTTTTCGCTGCTAGGCTGTGGGGCATGTTGTACGCCCTGAGGTGGTCCATGCGCCTTCGCCAACGCCGTCACCGTGTCCATGCCTGGGGTCGTCGCCTGGGTGCTGCCTGCTTGGTGGCCGCCGCTGCGGCCCCGAACGCCCAAGCCGCGCTGGACCTGGGCGCGCTGTGGAACTTCAGCGACCCCGCGCTCAGCGAGCAGCGCTTCCGCGAGGCGCTGAAAACCGCGCAGGGCGACGACGTCCTGGTGCTGCAGACGCAGATCGCGCGCAGCCACGGCCTGCGCAAAGACTTCGAACAAGCCCGCGCCGTGCTGAAGGCCGCCGAACCCGGCCTGGCCCAGGCGGGGGGCGAGGCGCAGGTGCGCTGGTGGCTGGAATGGGGGCGCAGCTGGGCTTCGGCCACCCACACCGCGGCCCAGCAAACGCCCGAAGCCGTGCAGCAGGCCCGCCAGGCCTGGGAACGTGCACTGGCCCTGGCACGCCAGCACCGGCTGGACGGCTTGGCGGTGGACGCCATCCACATGTTCGCCTTCATCGACACCGCGCCGGCCGACCAGCTGCGCTGGGGCGAGCAGGCGCTGGCCGTGGTGCTGGCCTCGCAGCAGCCGGCGGCGCAGCGTTGGGAGGCCTCGGTGCGCAACAACATCGGCTATGCGTTGTTCCAGATGGACCGCCACGCCGAGGCGCTGGCCCAGTTCGAACAGGCGCTGACGCTGCGCGAACGCGGCAGCAACGCCGGTGCCACGCACGTGGCGCGCTGGATGGTGGCGCGCCAGCTGCGTTTGCTGAACCGCCTGCCCGAGGCTTTGGCGCTGCAGCAACGGCTGGCCCGCGAAGCCGCGCAGCCCGACCCCTACGTGTTCGACGAACTGGCGCTGTTGCACCGCGCCCTGGGCCAGGCCGCTGAGGCCGCGGCAGCGGAACAGGCCGCGCAGCAGGCCCGCGCCAAGCCCTGAGAAGCTGTGGACGAACGGCCCATGGCCGAACGGCGGCCCCTTCACCAGGTCTGAACCCGGCCAGCGGCGACAATGCCGGGTTTGGCGGCGGCCGCGGGGCCGTGCGCCACCCGCCCGGCCCTGGCCGCGTTCCTTGTTTTGCCGCTGCCGGCCTGCCATGTCCACACCCCTGAAGCCTTCGTCAGCCCAGCCCGAGCCGAAACCCAGCCAGTACCGGCCCTTGAACGCCCGGCGCCGCCTGCTCATCGGCTTGCTGGCCGTGGTGACGGCCATCACCGTGGTGCTGACACTGCTGCACCCACCTGGCGGTGTGAAGCGGGTGCGCAAGTTGCCGGCCGACGTGGCGCGCTGCGCCGCCAGCGCGGTGCCGGCCGAAGCCAACGACTGCGTGGGCGGCCGCGTGGACGTGATCGTGCCCGTGCAGGCCGTGCCGGCCAGCGGCGGCTGAACCACCGCAGGTGATGTGCGGCGGGCCGCGGCCCGCTCGGCCCTGAGCCCGCGCCGCGGCCTTCAGGGCTCGATGGCCAGGCCCCACAGCGGGCCGCCGTCGGCCACCGTGCCCAGCGCCGTGGCACGGCCGCTGGCCAAGTCCAGCACAAACAGCCGCGTGCGGCCGTTCTGCTGCAGCGCGGCCAAGGCGCTGTTGTCCAGGTCCGACAGGTCCATGGACACGTCGTCCACCGGCCCCGTGCCCAAGGCGCCCACGGTGAACAGCTGGCCCGTGTTGGGCGACACCGGCGGCGTGCGCTGCTCGTGGCCGCCCTGGGTCAGCAACCAGCCGTCCAGGCTGATGGCGTAGTTGGTGGTCAGCTTGTCGTTGGCCTTGTTGTAGGTGTAGCCGGCAGCGGCCACGCGCGGCGGCTGGCCGAAGCGCGCATCGCCCGGGGCGTAGGCCAGCGGCGGGTCGGTGGCGGCCAGCGCGCCGGTGTCGGGGTGCAGGCGCTGGTTCTGGCCGCTGTCGCTGACCAGGCGCACGCGGTCGGCCACCGGGTTGAGGTCCAGGCCGAAGCGCTGG
>JBKCUM010000137.1:0-16861 GCA_046318395.1 Rubrivivax sp. | reverse complement strand
GACCTGGCCGTGGCCCAGGTGGAATTTGTGCGCAGCGACACCCCACTGCGCGGCTTCCAGACGCAGACCTGGGCGCGGCTGGCGCCGGGTGCCGCGGGCTGGAAGATCGTGTCGGCCCACGTCAGCATGCTGCCCTGGCCCAGCTGAAACCCGCAGCGCGCCCCGTGGCCGGCGCGCTGCCTATCATCGGAACCCCATGCCGCCCCCGAAACCCCTGGCCCCCCAGCCTGCCCAGGTTGCCTTGGCCGAACCCGCACCGCAGAGCCTGGCCGACCAGGCCTACGCGCAGCTGAAGCGCCTGATCTTCGACTTCGTGCTGATGCCCGGCGAGCGCTGCAGCGAGACCGAACTCGCCCAGCGCCTGGCCGTCAGCCGCACGCCGCTGCGCCAGGCCCTGCAACGCCTGGAGCGCGAAGGTTTTCTGCAGGTGCTGCCGCGTGTGGGCTGGCTGGTGGCGCCGCTGGACTTCGACGTCTTCGACGAGCTGTACGACCTGCGCATCCTGATCGAAGGCCACGCCGCCCACAGCCTGGCCCAGGCCGTGGAGCGCCCGGCGCTGCAGGCCCTGGCCGAGGTGTGGCAGGTGGAAGCCGAACGCCGCTTGGCCGACGGCGCCACCGTGGGCCAACTGGACGAAAACTTCCACAGCGAACTGGTGCAGGCCAGCGGCAACCGCGAGATGGCGCGTGTGCACCGCGAGATCACCGAACGCATCCGCATCGTGCGCCGCCTGGACTTCACCAAACCCGCGCGCGTGGAAGCCACCTACGAAGAACACGCCCGCATCCTGAAAGCCATTCAACGCCGCCGCGGCGACGAAGCCCAGCGCCTGCTGCGCGCCCACATCGAACAAAGCAAGCTGGAGTGCCGGCACATCACGCTGGACACGCTGTACCGGGCACGGCGGTTGGGGTAGGCGGCGGGGGGCGCGGTTCAGGGCCGTGCCACCGAGCCTGGCAGGAAGCGCGCCATGTCGCCTGCCCGCAGCGCGGTGGCCAGCCTGACCGCCAGGGCCTGCGCAGCCGGGGAGGCCAGGGCTTGCCGCGAATCGGCACAGCCCTCGCCACGCAGGCAGGCCAGCCAGACCTGCGGGTCCCGCTCGTCGCAAGGCAGGCCGAAGTGGCAGGGCAGCAGGCGCAGGGCCGCTTGCACGCTGGCCTGCGCGGCCTCGTCGTCGTAGCGCTGGCCGTCGAAGTACAGCACGGGCAGGCCGTGGATGCGGCGCTCCAGCAGGCGTTCGCCGAGTTCGTCCAGCAGCAGGGGATCGGGCCGCTGCCGCACCGCTTGCAACAGCGCCGCATCGGCCAGGTCGGACTGCTGCACGGCCAGCAGCGGGTCACGTGCCGTGTCGTCAGCCGCCACGTTGACCAGTGCCAGCTGTTCGGTGTTCGCCAGTTGCCCGCAGCCAGTGGCCAATGCAGCCTGGCGGGCCAGGGCGCGTTGGTGCTGTGGTGCGTTGAGATCGGCGGTGTCGCCCGTCGGCAGCGCGGCCAGGTCGGCACAGCGCCGTGCCAGCGCGCGGGCGTACAGCCGCCCGCCATGCTCGGGGGCAGCCATGGCCTTCTGCAGCGTGCCGCGCAAGCCCGCCTCGGGGGCGGTGAGCAGCGCGCTGAGCCCGGTTGCGGCGGCGGCCGGAGCGGGCGCCGTTGTGGGCCCCGGCGGCAGAAGGGCCAGCGCAGGCGCCTGCCCGTGGCCCGGGCTGGTGGGTGTGGGCCCGGGTGCGGCCGGGCCTTGGGCGGTGGCCGGCGCCGCCCGTGCAGGCTCGGCGGTCAGGCCCCAGCCCGCACAGCACTGCAGCGTCACCGCCAAGGTGCCCAAAGCAGCCAAAGCGCCCACCACGCCCAAAGCGCCCATCAACAGGGCCGTTGGTGTTGGCTTCACCACACCGCTTGCGGCCACCCTGCGCTGTCCCACGTGACGTTGCCGATGAACAGCACTGGCGCGCCACTGTTCTGCGCGTCGTAAGCGTGCCAAGCCATCACCGAGCCGTCGGCCAACAGCGACTGGCCGCCCGGACCCTTGAAGCGCGAGCCGCTGGACGCCAGCACCGTGCCGCCGCCCGACATCATGGACACGCCGGCCTTGTCGGTGTATGGCCCGGTGATGGACGACGAGCGCCCCACCACGATGTAGTAGGTGCTGTTCGCGCCCTTGCAACAGGCGCCCTTGGAGGCGAACAGGTAGTACCAACTGCCGCGCCGCACGACGAAGCCGTTTTCGATGCCGTTGGTCGTGTCGCGTGCGATGTTGACCAGCCCGCCGGTGGGCGGCTTCAGGTTCGTCTTGCTGACGCGCGTGATGTAGATGCCGTTCCAGAACGAGCCGAACACGAGGTAGGGGTCGCCGTTGGCGGCCAGCACGAAGGCGGGGTCGATGGCGTTGTAGGCGTCACCAGCCTTGGAGGTCAGGATGGCGCCCTGGTCCACCCACTGGCCGGCCGAGATGCCGCCGGCCGAGGTGGTCAGGCCAATGGCCGACTTCTGGGAGCCGAAGTTCGAGACGGCGTAGTAGCAGTAGCCCAGCCCGTTGTATTCACCGCAGCCCGGCGCCCAGACCATGGCGGTCTTGTTGCTCGGCAGGTAGTTCTTCCACCAGGACAGGCCGCTGCCGAAGATGGGGCCGCCTTGTGTCCAGGCGGTGCCGTTGGCGGAGTACTTCACGGCGATGCCACCGTTGTCGGTGGTCTCGAACAACCACCAGGTGGCGCCGGACTTGTAGAGGTGCGGGTCGTGTGTGCCGATGGCGCCGGTCAAGGTCCAGGGCGCGGCCTGGGTCGATGCCAGCGTGGCGGCGAGCGCGCAGCCGGCAGCCCAGCGCCAGACGCGCTTCGAGGTCAGGAACATGGCTTGTCTCCGGGGTTGTGGACGGTTGCCTCTGTGGGCGACCTGGGTGCATTAAATATGACTATTTATCGCTTGCAACCCCGCAATAACACCCATTTCGCCACCGCCGTCGAAAAAAGTACGACTTAAAAGCCTGGCTCGTGGGTACCGCGCCCGGCACATGGGCCCGCGGCTGGCGGCGGGGCAGGGCTGTGCGGCGGCTGGCCGTCAGAATGGCGCGTCATGGCCTTAACCGACCACACGCGCCCGGACCTGCCCCAGCCGCTGCCGGGCGCTGCACCGTCTTCGCCAGGGCCGGCGGCGGCCACCCCATGGACGCGGCCCACCCGGTCGGCCGCCGTCTGGCACCGACTGAAGGTCTGGGCGCACCGGGCGCTGCGCACCTGGCAGAACCTCTGGACCGGGCCCCGGCGTGTGGGGCCTGCGTCCCAGTGGGTCGATGCCCCGGTCGTTGCTGAACACCGTTCGGCGCTGTGGTTGGACGGGCGCGCCGAGGAATTCGTGCTGCGTTGCGGCAAGGTTCAGAACCTGCGCGTCGCGGCGGCCCGTTTTCAGGCCGTTGAACTGAGGCCGGGCCAGGTGCTGAGCTTCTGGGCCCAGGTGGGCTGGCCCGGCCGGATGCGCGGCTTTGCCGTCGGGCGCGAAATCATCAACGGCTGTGTGGTGCCCACGGTGGGCGGTGGTCTGTGCCAGCTGTCCAACGCGCTGGCGGCCTTGGCTACCGTGGTGGGCGCGCGGTTGGTGGAACGCCACCGCCACAGCGCCTTGGTTGAAGCGCAAGCCCCGGCGGCAGAAGACGCCACCGTTGCCTGGAACCACGTGGACCTGCGCATCGCTGCAGATTTTCCTTGGCGCATCGAGGTCGAGCTCACCGCCACGGAATTGGTGCTGCGGGCAAGGTCGCCACAGGCCGTGCCGCCGGCTGCCCGGCGCATGCCACAGGTTGCGGTGGCCGCTGTACCCGGTGTCGCTGCCGTACCTGATGAACGCGCGGTCGCGCGCGGTTGCCTGATCTGCGACCAGACCCACTGTTTCCGCCACCAGGCCCAACCCCCGCGCCAGCAGGGGCGCATGGCGGTGTTGCTGAACGACCGACACCCTGAACTGGCCGCCTGGCTGGCGCAGACGGGCACGACCGGCGACTGGATGCTGCCCTGGGTGCGCCCCGCCCGGCGCGCACAAGCCTGGACAGCGCCGCCGCGCGTTGCAGTGCACAGGGCTTGGTGGCCTGCTTGGCAGCGCATGTGGCGGCAGCGCCTGGCGGGCGGTGAGGGCGCGCGCCGCCAGGCGGGCCGCACGCGCAACAGCGAGGCGCTGGCCCACCACTGGGCGAGCCGCCTGCAGCCTTTGCACACCGAGTTGGTCCTGAGCCAGGACCTGCTGGTGCCCTTGTGGCGCGCCGGTGTGCTGGGGGGCCGTCGCACCGTGGTCCATGTGAACGAGCTGCCCGCTTCGGTGCTGCAAGCCCGGTTGGATGCTGCGGCGGCGCTGCACCCGGGCGCGCCCAGTCTGCAGGACTTCCGCGTCGATGCAGCTTGGCAGCGCGACGAGTGGGCCGCGCTGGCCAGCGCGCGCCTGCTGCTCACCGCCCACCACGAGGTGGTCCGCGTGCTGCAAGCCGCGGGCCTGCCGGTTCAGTGCCTGCCTTGGGTGCCGCTTGGCGGCCCCTGCGCCCGGGCACATCGGCCTGCACTCGACCCGCGACCGACGCTGACACTGGCGGCCAGTGCACTGCCGCGCAAGGGCGCGCTGGAAGTGGCCGACGTCGCCAGGGCCCTGCAGGCGCGGGTGCTGATCCTGGGCTCAGCGCCTGACAACACGGGGCCGTGGCGCGGTGTCGAGTGGCGCGCGGTGGGCTATGCCAGCGACTGGCTGGAGCACAGCGATGTGGTGGTGCTGCCGGCTTTCGTCGAACACCAGCCGCGCGCGCTGCTGCGTGCGCTCCAGGCCGGTGTGCCGGTGGTGGCTTCGGCGGCCTGCGGCCTGGCGTCAGGCCCTGGTTGGGCCGAGGTCCAGCCCGGGGACGGCACGGCTTTGCTGGCGGCAGTGCGGGCCGCGCTGGCGGCGCAGCCCCCGGCCTGACCGACATCGACGGCAGGCGGCACCGCCGAGGCTCAGCCGCCTGTGCCCGGCATGCCCGGCCCATCGGCCCGCGCCGCCCCCGTGATCAACCGCGCCCCGCGCCGGTAGGTGATGAAGGACCACAGCCAGTTCAGCGACACCGCCACGCGGTTGCGGAAGTCGATCAGAAAGAAGATGTGGGCGAAGCCCCACAGCCACCAGGCGAAGGCGCCGCGCAGGCGTATCCAGCCGAAGTCGGCCACGGCCGCGCGGCGGCCGATGGTCGCCAGGTTGCCGTGGTTGCGGTAGCGGAAGGGCGGCAGCGGCGGTTGGCCTTTCAGCGCGCGAACGATGCCTTCTGCCACGTACTGGCCCGCCTGCTTGGCGGCCGGCGCCACGCCCGGCACCACCTGTCCAGCGGCGTCGGTCAGGCTGGCCGTGTCGCCGAGGGCGTAGACCTCGCGCTGGCCCGGCACGCGGAAGTCGGGCGCCACCAGGATGCGCCCGGCGCGGTCCACCGGCGCGCCCAGCCAGGCGCCTGCCGCCGAGGCCTGCACCCCCGCGGCCCAGACGATGGTGGCCGCGGGCAGGTGTTCGTCGGCAGCGCCGTCCTTCACCTGCACCCCGTGTTCGTCCAGCGCCATCACGCGTGCGCCGGTGCGCACCGTCACGCCCAGGCCTGCCAGCGCACGGCGCGCAGCTTCCGAGAGCTCGGGCGGAAAACTCGCCAGCAGGCGGTCGCCGGCTTCCACCAGCAGCACGTGGGCGCGGCGTGGGTCGATGCGGCGGAAGTCGCGCGCCAGCGCGGCCTTGGCCAGTTCGGCGATGGAGCCGGCCATCTCCACGCCCGTGGGCCCGCCGCCGATGACCACGATGCGCAAGCAGGCGTCGCGCTCGGCCTCGCTGGTGGCCATCTCCGCGCGTTCGAAGGCCATCAGCAGCCGGTGGCGGATGGCGGTGGCGTCTTCCACCGTCTTCAGGCCCGGCGCGTGGGCTTCCCAGTCGTCACGCCCGAAGTAGGCGTGGCGCGCGCCGGTGGCGATGACCAGGTGGTCATAAGCCAGGGCCTCGCTGCGCACCGAGGTGGCCACCTGCACGGTGCGGGCCGCCGTGTCCACGGCCGTCACCTGGCCCAGCACCACCGTGACGTTGCGCTGCGCGGCCAACACGCTGCGCACCGGCGCGGCGATGTCGGCCGGCGACAGGCTGGCGGTGGCCACCTGGTACAGCAGGGGCTGGAACAGGTGGTGGTTGCGCTGGTCCACCAGCACCACGTCCACCGGCTCGTGGGCCAGCGCACGCGCGGCGGACAAACCGCCGAAACCGGCGCCGATGATCAAGACGACGGGTCGCTGTGGGGCCATGGGCCAGGACTCCTGGAGAACGCTGCAGGCCGCCGGCCCGGTGGGCTGCGGCGGAGACACGCAGAGTCTGCCAGCCCCTGTGGCCGGGCCGCCCCAAGGCGGTTCAGCGCATGAACCCCACACTGCGCCGCTGCCGCACGCCGGGTTTCACGCGGTGTTCGCTTTCCAGCTGCGACAAGAACTCGTCGGGCTCGAAAGCCGCGCCCAGCACCTGCACCTGGCGTTGCACGGCGGCGAAGTCGCCGGGCGCCAGCTGGTCCAGCGCAGCCAGGCGCTGGCGCTGTTCGGCGGTCAGCGCCGCGGGGTCACCGCCCAGGGCTTCGGCCACGAACATCTGTTCGCGCTGTTCGGTCTTCAGCGGCAGGAATTTCAGCTTGAAGGTGAAGCGGCGCAGCGCGGCTTCGTCCAGGTCGTCGAACAGGTTGGTGGTGCAGATGAACACGCCCGCGAAACGCTCCATGCCCTGCAGCAGTTCGTTCACCTCGCTCACCTCGTAGTGGCGTTCGGCCAGGCGGCGGCTGCGCAGAAAGCTGTCGGCCTCGTCCAGCAGCAGCACGGCGTTTTCGGCCTGGGCTTCTTCGAACATGCGCGCCAGGTTCTGTTCGGTTTCGCCGACGAACTTGCTGGCAATGTCGCTGGTCTGGCGCACCATCAACGGCCGCTGCAAAGCCTGGGCGATGTGTTCGGCCAGGGCCGATTTGCCACTGCCCGGCAGGCCGTGGAAACACAGCGTGCCGTGGCCGCGCCGCTGCAGCGCTTCGATGATGCGCGGCAGCTCGAAGCGGGTTTCCACGTTCAGCAGCGACAGCGCGTACTGCGTGACCACCGGGCGCGCGGCTTTTTCGCCACCGGCCGTGCCCAGGGCGCGGTCGGCGTGGGCCAGCTGGCGCAAGATGAGCGCCTCGTGTTGTACGTTAGGTGCTGGCGCCGTGGCCAGTGCGGCGTCGGCGTCCTGGCCCGCGCGCGCCACGGGCTCTTCGCCCGCCGTGGCCAGCTGCGCAAAACGCACGGCGGTGCGGATCTGCGCCGGTGTCAGCCCACGCCTTTCGGCCAGCTGCGCGGCGAAACCCGCGCCGACTGGCGCGCCTTGCAAGGCCTTGCGCACCAGGCCTTCGCGCGCGCCCGGGGGTGGGCTCAACAGCTGCAGGTGGTACTGGAAGCGGCGACGGAAGGCGGGGTCGATCTGTTCGATGCGGTTGGTCACCCACAGCACCGGCACCGGGTTGGTCTCCAGAATCTGGTTCACCCAGGCCTTGCCGCTGACGCTGTGGTGGCCACCGCCGTCGCCGTTGTCCAGCCGCGCAATCACCTGCGCCGCTTCGCTGCTGATGGGCGGGAACACGTCTTCCACCTCGTCGAACAACAAGGCCACGCCGGGGCTGCCTTTCAGAAAGACCTGGCTGATCTGCAGGCTGCGGTAGCGGTCGCGGCCGTTCAGGCTGTGGCCGTCGCGGTCGGCGTATTCCACTTCGTACAGCGTCAGCCCGGCGGCCTGGGCGCAGACCTTGGCCAGTTCGGTCTTGCCGGTGCCGGGCGGGCCGTACAGCAGCACGTTCACACCGGGTTGTTTCAGCCGGCTGGCGTTGCGCAGCAGTTGTGTCAGCACGGCCACGTCTTCGGCCACGAAATGGAAGTCGGCCGGCTGCAGCTCACTGGCCGGGGCCGGGCGCGTGAACACGGCCATCAGGTCGTTGGGGCCGCGGTACTCGCGCATCAGCACCGGGGGCAGTTGTTCGCTGACCTTCATCAGGTCGGCCAGGTCGGTGATGTTCTGCTCCGACAGCAGGTTCTCCACCATGCCGATGCGCTCCAGCCGCGAGCCCGCGCGCAGCGCCTCGGCCATTTCCGCGGCGTCCACACCGGCCACGCTGGCCAGCGCGGCGTAGGCCTCGGCGGCGTTGCTCACCTTGAACTCCACCAGCAGCCCGCGCAGGTCGCGCTGGTAGCGCGCCAGCGTGCCGTACAGCAGCAGCGCGCGTTCGGCCGGGTTCAGCTGCAGCAGGCCGGCCAGCGCGTCGATGTTCTGCTGCACCAGGGTGCGCTGGGTCTTCAGCCGGCGGCCCAGCCAGTCGCAGGTGGTGCCCAGCACCAGCAGCAGGTCCTTGGGGGTGTCTTTGACGTACTCGTCGATGTAGAAATACAGCGTGCCTTCTTCATAAGGCCCACGCCAGGCGCCGAAGCGTTCCATGAAGGCGGCGTCGTCCAGCGCCTCGTGGCCTTTCCACAGGCTGTTGCCTTTGCAGCGCTGCAGCAGAAAGCGCCGCACGCGCGCCAACACGGCCACGGGCCACACCAGGTGGCGGCCGGTCAGCGACAGCAGCGGGTTGCAGTCGCGCCGCAGGTTGAAACGGCCGGGCTGGCCCAGGGTCAGCGTCAGCAGAAAGTGCGTGCACAGCGTGTCCAGCACCGGGGCCTGCAGCAGGCCGGGCGACAGCACCACGTCGGCCGCGGCCTTGCTGGCGCGCGCCCCGGCCACGGCGCGCGCACGGCTGGGCTTGCTGGCCAGCGCCTGGGCCGGTGCGTCGGCCGCGGGAGCGCGGCCCTTGGGCGATGCTTGCATCCAACACCCTCCTGCTGACGCCGCCGAGGGCGGGCGGCCGTGGGGGCGATGTTGTCGCAGGCCGGCGCGCGCGGCAAGCGGGTGGTGGCTGGGCCCGCCAGCGCCGGGCCCTTGCGGCGCGGTGGAGTGGCCGCCTGGGCGTTACAGGCCGCGCACGCTGCGCAGCAGGAACTCCGTGCGCTCGTCGGTCTGCGCCACGGTCAGCCGCACGCGCACGGGCAGGTGGTGGCGGGCCGGGTCCAGCCAGACCTCGCCGCCGGTGTCGTAGGCGCGGCGTGGTTCGCGTTGCAGATACAGCGCGCCGCGCACGGTGCCGGCAGGCAGTTCCAGGTCTTCGCGCCCCAGCACGTTGAAGTGCCACACCTCGCCTTCACCCCGCGAACCCGCCACGAAGAAGCTGATGCGGCTGCCCACGGCGAAGGCCGCCGGGTCGGCGTTGACGATGGCCGCCAGCTGCACCAGCCAGCTCAGCCGGTCCTGCGCGCCGGGCAGCAGCGGGTATTCCACCGGCGGCCCAGAAAAGGTGATCTTGCCGGCCGCGCGCTGGAAGTTGGCGGCACGCTGGTCGCGGCTGCGGCGGCTGTCCAGGAAACGTTCCGGCGCCAGGCCCGCGCCGTCGAAAGCGCCGGTGCTGCGCCAGTTCAGCAGCGTCAGCGAAAAGGCCGTGCCGGTCATCGTCAGCTCGTAGCGCTGGCCGTTGTGCTGCCAGCCGAATTCGGCGTCGCCCTGCAGTGCGCCGCGGCGCAGGTCGAAGGCCATCTGCACCGGGGGCGGGGGGCGGGTGGCGTACACCGGCGGCGGTTGCCCGCCGGCTGTGGCGTCGGGGGCTCCGGCGGCCTCGGCCGCGCCCGCCAGGGCGGCGCTGGCCGGTGCCGCCGCCTGGGCAGCGGCTTCGGCAGGGGGTGCGCTGGCCTGTGCGCTGGCCGGGGCACTGGCCGGCGCTGGTGGGGCTTCGGCCGCCGGCGCCGAACTGGCCGCGCCCGCGGCGGGGGTGGGCGGGGCGGTGTCGGTGGGCGGCGCCGGGGCTGCTGCCGCTGCCGGAGCCACCACGGGGGCCGCCGCCGCCTCCTCGGCCTGGGCCATGGGCGCGCCGCCCACACGCAGCGTGGTGATGGGCCGCACGCCACCGCCCCAGCCGTCGCCCACCCCGGTGGGCAGGCCTTGCAGCACCAGGGCGTGCAGGCCCAGCACGGCCAGCACCAGCCCGGCCAGGTGCCAGCCACGCCGCCGGCCGGCGGGCGCAGGCACCTCGGGGGCCGGGGGCTGGGTGGCGGGCAGGGCAGGCAATAGCGGCACCGCACAATACTGCCATCGAACCCTGAAGTCCCATGCCCCGATGAAGCTCGCTTCCCTGAACGATGGCTCGCGCGACGGCCAGCTGGTGGTGGTCTCGCGCGACCTCAGCCAAGCCCACTTTGCCAACGGCATCGCCTCGCGGCTGCAGCAGGTGCTGGACGACTGGAACTTCATCAGCCCGCCGCTGGAAGACCTGTACACCACGCTGAACCAGGGCAAGGCCCGCCACGCTTTCGCCTTCGACCCCCGCCAGTGCCTGGCCCCGTTGCCGCGCGCCGGCCAGTGGGTCAGCGGCGGCGCGTACCGCCGCGCCGAGGGCGCCGACACCGGTGCCGCCACCAGCCCGCGCCAGCTGCGCGGTGCGAGCGACCACTTCCTGGGCGCTTGTGCGCAGGCGGTGTTCGCCAGCGAAGCCGCGGGCATCGACTGCGGCGCCGGCCTGGCCGCCATCACCGGCGACGTGCCCCAGGGCGCCGACCCCGAACAGGCGCTGGACGGCGTGCGCCTGCTGCTGCTGGCCAACACCTGGACCTTGCGCGAGGTGGAAGCCGCCGAACGCGCCCTCGGTGCGCCGCCGCTGCACAGCCAGCCTGCCACCGCCTTCGGCCCCGTGGCCGTGACGCCCGACGAACTGGGCGCCGCCTGGGCCGGCGGCCGTGTGCAGGCCGCGCTGGAGGTGCAGCGCAACGGCCGCCGCCTGGGCCGGTTGGACCCGTCTGTCGACATGGCTTTCCACTTCGGCCAGCTCATCGCCCACCTGTCGCGCACCCGCGCCTTGCGGGCGGGCAGCCTGGTGGGCACGGGCCCGGTGGCCGGGGGCGACCCCGCGCAGGGGTTCGCCTGCATCGCCGACCAGCGGGCGGTCCAGGCCGGCGAGCCCCAGCCCACGGCGGCGCCCATCGAGTGGCTGCGTTTCGGCGACACCGTGCGCATCGAGCTGTTCAATGCCCAGGGCCACAGCGTGTTCGGCGCCATCGAACAGGACGTGGCCGCGCCGGCCACGGGCGAGTGAGGGCATGAACCGGACCGCCACCGCGCCCCATGGCGCCGGCCACCGCCCGCCCGCTGCCGGGCGGGTGCCTTGGGTGCAGCGCCTGCGCCGGGGCCTGGTGGCGGTTGTGGCCGGGGTGGCCTGGGGGTTGGCGGGGCTGCCGCTGGCCGCCACCGCCGCCGCGACCGACGCGCCCGTCGCCTGCCCACCTGCCCCGGTCTCGCCCACCGCGGCGCAGTGGGCGCAGGCGCGCAGCACCGACCGCGGTTTCCTGTGGCAGTTGCAGCGCGACGGCCGCACCTCGTGGCTGTACGGCAGCCTGCACGTGGGCCGGCCAGCCTGGGTGGCCCTGGGCCCGCAGGTGGCGGCTGCGCTGGCCGACAGCCAGGTGCTGGCGCTGGAGATCGACCCCGCCGACCCCGGCACCGCCGCTGCCCTGGCCAGCGAGCCCGGCACCCCGGCACCGGCCGCCGCCCTGCCCAAGGCCTTGCAGCAGCGCCTGGCGCGTGCCGTGGCCGCGGCCTGTTTGCCCGACGGCGCGCTGTCGGGCATGGCGCCGGCCCTGCAGGCCGTGGTGCTGAGCGTGTTGGAAGCGCGCTGGCTGGGCCTGGACCCCGCGTTTTCGCAAGAGCTGGCCTTGTCGCAGCGTGCGCGCGAACGCGGCCTGCCGGTGGTGGCGCTGGAAACCGTGGCCTTGCAAAAGCAGGTGCTGGTGCCGGCCCAGCCGGCCGACGCCCAGAGCCTGGTGGCCACCACCCTGGGGCAGTTGGAAAAAGGCCAGGGCCGGCGCAGCGCAGAACGCCTGGCCCAGGCCTGGGCGCAGGGCGACCTGGCCACGCTGGAAAACCACGCCCAGTGGTGCGGCTGTGCCGACACCCCCGCCGACCGCGCCGCGCTGCGCGACCTGAACGACGCCCGCAACCCGGCGCTGGCCCAGGGCATCGTTCAACTGCATGCCCAGGGTCGCAGCGTGTTTGCCGCCGTCGGCGCCCTGCACATGACCGGCCCGGCGGCCCTGCCACGGCTGCTGGCCGCCCAAGGCTTCCAGGTGAAGCGCGTGGCGCTGCAGGTGGCCGCGCCCGGCTTCTGGTCTGCGGCGCACAATGCCGCTGCCCCGGCCCCCGCCGCCCACGCTTCCGCCCCGAACTGAAAGCCCGCCATGTCCACCTTGCCCGACTTCGCCAAGCTTGTGCCCGGTTTCGACTTTCTGCAGGGCCTGATGAAAACCGCCGGCGGCGGCGCGGCCGGCGGTGGCCTGCCCGGCATCCCCGGCATGGGCCAGTGGATCGCGCCCACGTTGAACCCCGAGGAACTGGCCAAGCGCATCGAAGAACTGCGCACCGTGCAGTTCTGGCTGGAGCAGAACGCCAAGCTGCTGGGCACCACCATCCAGGCGCTGGAAGTGCAGCGCATGACGCTGTCCACGCTGAAGACCATGAACCTGCCGCTGGCCGATCTGCGCGAGGCCATGGCCGTGCGCCTGCCCGAGGCGCTGCGCCCAGCCCCAGCCCCGGCGCCCGAACCCGAGCCGGCGCCCGCGCCTGAGCCCGCGCCCGCCGTGGACCCCATGCAGTGGTGGGGCGCGCTGACGCAGCAGTTCACCGAACTGGCCACCAACGCCATGAAGGACAGCAGCGCCGACGCCGCGCGCCAGCTGGCCGGCGCCATGGTGAAACAAAGCCTGGACGCCGCCGGCGAAACCCTGAAGAAGGCCGTGGCCGCCCCGGCGCGCGCCGCCGCGTCGGCGGCCAACGCCGCTGCGAACGTGGCGGCGGGCCTGGCCGGCAGTGCTGTGGCCGGCACGCAGGCTTCGGTGGCGCGCGTGGCCAAGAAGGCGGCGCAGACGGCCGCGGCCTCGCGCGAGGCCAGCGCGGCCAAAGGCAAACCCGCGGCCCAGACCGCGGCCAAGGCGCCGGCTGCGAAGACCGCGCGCAAGACCACGCGGCGCAGCAGCGGCGGCTGAGGCATGGGCGCGGCACGCACGGTTGCCGGGCCTGCGCAGCCTGGGGCTTGAACGGGGTCGCCGCCCTGGGTGCTGGCGCGTCCGGCCCCCGCGTTCCCAAGGCCATGCCACTGCGGCGATGATGTGCAGCCGTTCCGGTGCGTCCGCCACCGAGCGGCCCGCCTGAACCCGCGGGCCGCCGAGCCCTGATCTTCTGACCGCTTGCCGATGTCCACCCGCCTCAGCACCGCCCCCGCCGCCTTCGTCTGCGGCCACGCCACCCACCCCGACTGGCGGGCCGCGCTCACGCTGGCCGGCCTGCAGATCGACGCCCAGCTGCAGGCCAGCCCCGGCGCAGCCCAGCCCACGCTGGGCCTGGCCTACTTCACCGAGGCCTACGCCGCGCAGGCACCGGCCCTGCTGGCCGCGCTGCAGCAGCGCTGGCCCGGCGTGGCCTGGGCCGGTTGTGCCGGCGTGGGCGTGGCCGCCAGCGGCGTGGAGTACTTCGACGAACCCGGCCTGGTGCTGCTGTTGGCGGCGCTGCCGGCTGGGCAGTTCCAGGTGTTCCACGGCGGGCGGCCGCTGCGGCCCGGGCCGGCCACGCACAGCGCGCTGGTGCACGTGGACGCGGGCGTGCCCGAACTGCCCGAGCTGCTGCAAGACCTGGCCGGGCGCACCGGCACCGGCTACATGTTCGGCGGCCTGGTGGCCTCGCGCACCGGGGCCTGGCACCTGGCCGATGGCGCCTGGCAAGGCGGTTTGTCGGGCGTGGCTTTCGGGCCCGAGGTGGGTGTGCTGTCGCGCGTGACCCAAGGCTGCCAGCCGGTGGGTCCGGTGCGCCGCATCACCGCCTGCGAACGCAACATCGTCACCCAGTTGGACGGCGAACCGGCCCTGCCGCTGCTGCTGCGCGACCTGGGCCTGAACGACCTGGACGACCCGCGCCAGGCCCTGCCGCTGCTGCGCGCCACCCTGGTGGGCCTGAGCGACGAACACGCCGCGGCCACCCGCCGCACCGGGCAGTTCGGCCAAGAGGTGCGTGTGCGCCACCTGATGGGCTTGGACCCCGGCCGCCAGGCCGTGGCCGTGGGCGAACTGCTGGCGCCGGGCATGCACCTGGCCTTCTGCCAGCGCCATGTGGAAGCCGCGCGGCGCGACCTGGTGCGCGTGTGCGCCGAGTTGCGCGAGGCGCTGGACGGCGACGACGAAGGCACACCGCCGCGGCGCATCCTGGGCGCGCTGTACGTCAGCTGCGCCGGGCGAGGCGGGCCGCACTTTGGCGGGCCGTCGGCCGAGCTCAAGCTGATCGAACACGCGCTGTCGCCGGCCGGCCAGGCCATCCCACTGGCCGGGTTTTTTGCCGGCGGTGAGATCGCCGGCCAGCAGCTGTACGGTTACACCGGCGTGCTGACCCTGTTCACCGCCCCGGCCTGAAGGCAGCACAGATGGCGACGCAGGAATTGCCGGGCTGGCTGAAGCACGTGGCGTTGTGGGGCGTGCTGGGCACGGCCGTGTTCCTGGGCGTGCAGTGGTGGATGGCCGAACAGCGCCGGCCCCAGGTGCTGGTGGCCGGCAGCAGCATCACGCTGCAGCGCGCGGCCGATGGCCATTTCCACTGGCCGGGCACGGTGAACGGCCAGCCGGTGGACTTCCTGGTCGACACCGGGGCCACCGGCACCACGCTGCCGGCGGCGCTGGCCGAACAACTGGGCTTGCGTGCCGAAGGCCGCATGCAAAGCAACACGGCCGGCGGTGTGGTGCAGGGTTATGTGGCGCGCGCCGATGTGCGCCTGCAAGGCGGTGTGGTGGCCGATGGCCTGCAGGTGGGCGTGCTGCCGGCGCTGCAGACACCGTTGCTGGGCATGGACGTGCTGCACCGGCTGAAGATGACGCAGCAAGACGGAAAACTGCGGCTGGAAGCGCCGCGCTGAGGTGCTGCGTGGCAGCGCCGGTTGCACCGGCCGTTCAACCCGCTGCGAAACCCAGCACCACGCGGCGTGTCATCGCCGACTTTTTCTCGATCTTGGTCACCACCACGGCGCCCACCTCGGCGGTGTTGGCCACGTGCGTGCCACCGCAGGGCTGCAGGTCCACGCCTTCAACTTCCAGCACCCGCACACGGCCCTGGCCGCGCGGTGGTTGCACGCTCATGCTGCGCACCAGGCCGGGGTTGGCGTCCAGTTCGGCCTCGCTGATCCAGCGGTGGCGCACCGGGTGGGCACCGGCCACCAGGCGGGCCAGGCCGGCGGTCAGCGTGTCTTTGTCCAGCGGCTCGGCGGTGTGGAAGTCCAGGCGCGCGTAGGCGTCGGTGATGCTGCAGCCGTCCACCGGGTGCGGCACCAGGGCGCACAACAGGTGGGTGGCGGTGTGGAAGCGCGCGTGGGCTTGGCGGCGTGCGGCGTCCACCTGGGCCTGCACCGGCGTGCCGGGCTGCAGCCACGTGCTGTCTTGCCCGGGCGCCAGCAGGTGGGCGATGGCGCCGCTGGGCGTGCCGTCGGCGGCCTTGTGTTTGCGCGTGTCCAGCACCTGCAGCCGTTGGCCATGGGGGCCGTGCAGCGTGCCGCGGTCACCGGCCTGGCCACCCCCCAATGGGTAGAACACCGTGCGGTCCAGCAGCACGGCTTCGGCGTCCAGCGCCAGCACGGTGGCTGTGCACTGCAGCAGGGTGCTGTCGTCGCGGAAGAGTTCTTCGGTCGGTGGCCAAGCTTGAACGTCGTTCATGCGGTGGTTCCTGTGCGGCTTTCCAGCGTGACCGGGCCACGCGGCGTTTGCAAGGTGGCGCGCAAGGCCGGGGGTGGCACGGCGCTGTCGGCCACCAAGTCGTCCACCTGGCGCAGGCGCAGCACCTCGCGCACCTTGGCTGGCAGACCGCCCAGGCCCAGGCGTTGCAGCGTCACGCCGCTGTCGGGCATGTGGTCGGTGGGGTGCACGGCGCCCCATTGCAGCAGCGTGGGCAGGGCGCCGCCGCACAGCGGGCGGCCATCGGGGCGCAGCAAGATCTGCCATTCCAGGCGGCCTTGCGGCGTGTCGCGCCCGGCCTTCACCGGGTCGCCCGGTGGTTGGCCCACGGTGATCAGCCCCCAGCGGTGCATGTCCAGCATGGGGCTGCGGCCCACCCAGTGCAGCAGGCGCGGGCCGGCCGACAGGTCCACCTCGTCCAGGCCGAACCAGCGCGGCCGGCCCGGCGGTGGCGCCGCGGGGTCGATGGCGATGATCTCCAGGTAAGCCTGCGGGTAGTGTTCGCCGCTGATCTTCAGCAGCCGGTTGTGCGTGCCCATCAGCGGGTGCTGGCCACCGGGGCCGGGCGTCACGCCCAGCGTGACCTCGCACCAGGCCACGCCTTGTTCCAGGCTGGCGGCACCCACCACCAGGTGGTCGACGGCGACATAGGTCATGGGGTGGTCCTCGGCTTCACCAGCTCACAACAGCACCGTGCCTTCGACGCAGGGTGCAACGTCGCCGCCTATCCACACATTTTCGGCGTCAGCCACCACGTGCACACGGCCGGCACGGCCCAGGGCCGTGCCTTGGGCGGCCACGTACTGGCGCGGTGCCAGGCCCGCGCCGATCAGCCATTGCGCCAGGCCGGCGTTCAGGCTGCCGGTCACCGGGTCTTCGGCCACGGCCAGTGAGGGCACAAAGGCCCGCACCTCGAAAGCCGCGTCGTGGCCAGCGGGCTGCGGGCCCACCACGCCCAGCTTCAGGGCGCCCAAGGCGGCCATGTCGGGCTTCAGCGACAGCACTCGGGCGGCGTCTTGCAGGAAGACGGCGCACCAGCCGGGGCCGTTGTCCTCCCACTGGTGG
>JBKCUM010000136.1:0-30674 GCA_046318395.1 Rubrivivax sp. | reverse complement strand
CCGCCTGCTGCAGGGCGACGTGGGCTCGGGCAAGACGGTGGAGGCGGCGCTGGCCGCCGCCGCCGCCAGCGACGCCGGCTGGCCGTGCGCGCTGCTGTCGCCCACCGAGAACCTCTCCGAGCAGCACTTCCGCAAGCTGGTGCAGTGGCTGGAGCCGCTGGGCGTGGGCATTGCCTGGCTTACCGGCAGCCGCAAGGGGCGCGGGCGCCGCGAGCAGCTGGCCGCGGTGGCCGACGGCCGCGCCGGGCTGGTGGTGGGCACCCACGCCGTCATCCAGCACGACGTGGCCTTCGCGCGGCTGGGCCTGGCGGTGGTGGACGAGCAGCACCGCTTCGGCGTGGCGCAGCGGCTGGCCTTGCGCGAGAAGCTGGCGGAGGCGGAGGCGCCGCCGCAGCCTGGGGGCCCCAAGCTCGAACCCCACCTGCTGATGATGAGCGCCACGCCCATCCCGCGAACGCTGGCGATGAGCCACTACGCCGACCTGGACCTGTCGACGCTGGACGAGCTGCCGCCGGGCCGCACGCCCATCGTCACCAAGGTCTTCGAGGACGGCCGCCGCGCCCAGGTGCTGGCGCGCATCCGCGACGCCGTGGCCGCGGGCCAGCAGGTCTACTGGGTGTGCCCGCTGGTGGAGGAGAGCGAGCACCTCGACCTGCAGAACGCCACCGCCACGCACGCCGAGCTGTCGGCCCTGATGCAGCAGGCCGTGCCCGGCGCGATGGTGGGCCTGCTGCACGGCCGCATGCCGCCGGCCGAGAAGGCGGCCGTGATGTCGCTGTTCAGCGGCGGCACGGTGCAGCTGCTGGTGGCCACCACCGTCATCGAGGTCGGCGTGGACGTGCCCAACGCCAGCCTGATGGTGATCGAGCACGCCGAGCGCTTCGGCCTGGCGCAGCTGCACCAGCTGCGCGGCCGTGTGGGCCGCGGCGCCGCGGCCAGCGTGTGCGTGCTGCTGTACACCGCGCCGCTGTCGCCCACCGGCAAGGCGCGCCTGAAGGCCATGGCCGAGACCACCGACGGCTTCGAGATCGCGCGGCGCGACCTCGAGATCCGCGGCCCCGGCGAGTTCATGGGCGCGCGCCAGAGCGGCGAGGCCCTGCTGCGTTTTGCCGATCTGGCTGAAGACAGCGAACTGCTGCAACAGGCCCGCGAAGTGGCGCCTGTGCTGCTGCGCGATCACCCCGCTGCCGCCCGCGCCCAGGTGGCCCGCTGGCTGGCGAACAAGGCCGAGTTCCTGAAAGCCTGAGCCCCGGCGTGGCACCAGGCCGGGGCTCAGGCTCTGGCGCCGTTCAGGCCAGGCGCAAAGCCGACAGCACCGCCAGGTGCAGGCTGCCCATGTCCACCGGCTTGGCCAGGTAGGCGCTGAAGCCGGCGGCCAAGGCGGTGTCGATGTCGGCCTGGCGGGCCGCGGCGCTGACGGCGATGACGGGCACGGCCGCGGTGGCCGGGTGGGCGCGCAGGTGTTGCAGCACCTCGAAGCCGTCCATGCCCGGCATCTGGATGTCCATCAGCACCAGGTCGGGCGGGCTCTCCGTGGCCAGGCGCAGGCCGCTGGGGCCGTCGGGCGCCAGGCGCACCTGCAGCTGGGTCAGCGGCTCCAGCATGGCCTGCATCAGCATGGCGTTGATGGGGTTGTCTTCCACGTACAGCACGCGGCGTGGCGGGCCCAGCGCACCGCGTTCGACCAGGCGCTCCACCGCCGCCTCCGCGGCGTCGGCCGCCCCACGGCCCAGGGCTTCGGGTTGGGCCTCGGGCAACCAGCGCGGCTGGGGCACCGGCAGCGGGCAGGCCGGCAGGCGCAGCCAGAACGCCGCGCCCTCGCCCACCTGGCTGTGCACACCGATGTCGCCGCCCATGGCCTGCAGCAAGCGGTGCGACAAGGCCAGGCCAATGCCCGTGCCTTCCACGCCGCGGCGCTCCGCGCCCAAGCGCTCGAAGGGCTGGAACAGCCGGGCCATCTCTTCGGGCAGCAGGCCCGGGCCGGTGTCGCGCACGGTCAGCACCAACGCGCCACCCTGCACCTGGCAGTGCAGCACCACCTCGCCACCGCGGTGGTTGAACTTGATGGCGTTGCCCAGCAGGTTCAGCAGCACCTGTTTCAGGCGCAGCGGGTCGGCGCGCACGGCCAAGGTGTCCAGCCCGGGGGGCAAGGGGCGCAGCAGCACCTGGTGGCCCTGCGCCAGCGGGCGCACCAGGCCCACACAATCTTCCAGCAAGGCGGCCAGTGGCACCGCCTGCATGTCCAGGGTGAGCGCGCCCGATTCGATGCGGCCCAGGTCCAGGATCTCGTTGATCAAGCCCAGCAGGTGGCGCGCACCACGCAGGATTTCGAGCACCTGGGCCCGCTGCGCCGCGGGCAGCGGTGGCCGCGCCTGGCGGTCCAGCAGCTGCGCGAACCCCAGGATGGCGTTCAGCGGTGTGCGCAGTTCGTGCGACATCTGCGACAGGAAGCGCGACTTGGCCTGGTTGGCACGCTCGGCTTCGTCACGCGCGGCCGTCAGCGCAGACTGCGCCAACTGCAGTTCGGTGACGTCCACCCCGAAGGCGTAGACCGAACGCTGGCCGCTGCGCGGGTCCACCCCGGCGGCCATGGTCACCTGCAGAAAGCGCTCAGGCCGGCCGTGCTGCGCGGGGTGGTGGCGGTCCAGCAGCACCCGTTCGCCTTGCAAAGCCCGGCGCACGGCGTCGCGCACCAGCACCTCGCGCGCCGAACCCACCACATCGCCGACCGTGCGGCCCACGATCTGCTGCGGCGTGCTGCCCAGCAAGGCCGCCATGCGGTGGTTGGCGAAGCGGTAGACCATGTCCGCGTCGATGCGCGCGATGTAGCCCGGGAAGGCCTCCAGCAGCGCGCGTTGTTCGGCCTCGCTGTCCTGCAGCTCTTCCATGGCACGCACCTCGCTGGTGATGTCACGGAAGCTCCAGACCCGCAGCGTGCGGCCCTGCAGGTCGGCCGGGATACAGCGGCGCAGCAGCACCCGCCCGTCGCGCAGCTGCAAGCGGCTTTCGTCGGCCAGGTTGTGCTGCACGATGGCGTCGATGCGCCGCACCTCGGCTTCGCGGTCGATGAACAGCGGCTCGGCGTACCGCATGATGTCGTTGGGCGTCAGCTTGTCGGCCAACTCGGCGGGCATGCCCCACAGTTTCAGCATCTGCGCATTGGCAAAACGCACGGGCTGGTCGGGCTGGTCGGCGTCGCTGGCCACGATGGCGTCGCCGGTGGCGTTGAGCGTGCGGCGCAGGTACTCCTCGCTCAGCGCCAGCGCGGCGCGTGCGGCCTCGCGCTCGCTGACGTCGCGGGTGACGGCCACCACGCAGCGCCGGCCCTCGGCGTCCAGGCCGTAGGGGAAGTAGTGCGTTTCCATCAAACGCTCGCCCAGGCTTGGAAACTGCAGCCGCGCCACCACCACCCGCTCCACCTGGCCCAGCACGGCTTCGCCCAGGCTGTCGCGGTGCTGGGTGTGGGACAGGCGCGGCATCAGCGCGTGCACGGTGTGGCCTTCGGCGGCTTCGCGGCTGTGGCCCGTGGTGCGGCACCAGGCGTCGTTGACCAGGCGGTACACGCGGGTCTCGTCGATGACCGACACCATGTCGGTGATGGCGTTGGTCACCACCTCGTAGGTGCGCAGCCGTTGTTCGGCCTGCACATAGGCCGTCAGGTCGCTGAACAGCGCCACCGCACCGATGCGCTGGCCTTCGCCGTTCAGCAGCGGCGTGGCGTCGCAGCGCACGTGGCGGCGCTCACCGTCGGGGCGTTCCAGGCGCAGCTCGCTGCTGGCGGTCTGCCCCTGGGCCAAGGCACGCGCCTGGGCCTTCAGCGACAGCTGGTCGTTCTCACCGAAGAACTCCAGCACCGGCCGACCCAGCAGCGCCTCGCGGGTGCGGCCCATCAGCGCGCACAGCGCCAGGTTCACGTCGGTGGTGCGGCCGGTGTTGTCGATGAACCAGCAGCCCTGGCTGGTGGTGGCCAGCACGCGGGTGAGCAACAGGTGTTGTTCGGCGGCATGCGCCCGGGCCACCTCGGCCGCCTGGGCCAGCTGGCGGGCTTCGCGCGCGCGTGAAGCCTCGCGGGCGCGCAGCTGCACGATCTCGTCCAGGGCATGCGCCACCCGCCGCGCGGCCAGGAACACCGACACCACGAACAGCGCCACCAGCACCAGCATGGGCCGTTTGGCCGGGTGCCACCAGGCGGTGGCCAGCAGCGTGGGCAACAGCGCCGGCAGGCCGAACATCAGGGCCGCACGCAGGTCAAAGGCCGTCACCAGCAAAGCGCCGCCGGCCAGGCAGACGATGGCGAACACCACCAGCTGCACATCGGCCACCGGCGCCACCGCCACCAGCCCCGGGCCCGACACCGCCCACACCAGGCCGTGCATCAGGAAGCTGGCGTACACGCGGCGCCAGTCTTCGCCACCCGGGCCCGCCAGGCCATCTTCGGCCGCGGCCAGCTGGCGCCGCAGCTGCAGGCCCAGCCACAGCCGCCAACCCAGTGCCCCGCCCAGGGCCAACAGCCAGGCCGCCAGGGCCGGCGCGGGCAAACGCTGCCACAACAGCGCCACCAGGGCCGCGGCCACGGTGGCGCTGACCATGGCGGAGTTCACCGTGGCGTTGGCGTGCAGCTGCAGCCGCGCTTGCCGCTGGCCACCGTCGATGTCCGATTCCTCAGCTGACAAAACGGGCTCCAGACCGGTGTGCGCGGCACCACCGGGCCGGGTTGGCCAACCGGCGGACCGCGCTGCTGTCCATTATTGGCCGCCTGCGCAGGGCCAGCGGCACCTGCGAACCCGTGGCGCCACGCCGACCTGCACAAACGCTGTGCCAGATCATGCCGCGGCCACCGCCGCTGCGCGGCCCTGCCGCACAAACCCTGTCCCCACACCTGCGGGGGCGGCGGCTGCACAATGGCCGCATGACGCTGACCGAGCTCAAATACATCGTGGCCGTGGCGCGCGAACGCCACTTCGGGCGCGCCGCCGAGGCCTGCTTCGTCTCGCAGCCCACGCTCAGCGTGGCCATCAAGAAGCTGGAAGAAGAGCTGGACGTGAAGCTGTTCGAGCGCAGCGCGGGCGAGGTGACGGTGACGCCGCTGGGCGAAGACATCGTGCGCCAGGCACAGCAGGTCATCGAACAGGCCGCGGCCATCAAAGAAATCGCCAAGCGGGGCAAAGACCCGGTGGGCGGCCCGCTGCGGCTGGGCGTGATCTACACCATCGGCCCCTACCTGCTGCCCGACCTGGTGCGCCAGGCCATCGACCGCGTGCCGCAGATGCCGCTGGTGCTGCAAGAGAACTACACCGCCAAGCAGCTGGACAGCCTGCGCACCGGCGAGCTGGACTGCGCCATCATGGCCGAGCCCTTCCCCGACACCGGCCTGGCCGTGGCGCCGCTGTACGACGAACCCTTCGTGGCGGCCGTGCCCAAGGGCCATGCGCTGGCCAAGCGCAAGTCCGTCAGCGCCGAAGAGCTGAAGGCCGAGACCATGCTGCTGCTGGGCACGGGCCACTGCTTCCGCGACCACGTGCTGGAGGTCTGCCCCGAGTACGCACGTTTTTCCAGCAACACCGAGGGCATCCGCAAGAGCTTCGAAGGCAGCAGCCTGGAGACCATCAAGTACATGGTGGCCTCGGGCATGGGCGTCACCGTGGTGCCGCAGCTCAGCGTGGCCAAGGAACCTTCGCCGCACGTGCGCTACGTGCCCTTCAGCGACCCCGTGCCCACGCGCCGCGTGGTGCTGGTGTGGCGACGCAGTTTCACGCGCTACGAGGCCATCGCCGCGCTGCGCAACTGCATCTACGCCTGCGAGCTGCCGGGCGTGCAGCGCCTGACGGCGTGATCCACCTGCAGGGCGTGGGCCGCCGTTACCCGGCGGCCGGCGGCGCAGGTGAGCGTGTGGCGCTGCAGGGTGTCTCGATGCACATCGCCGCCGGCGAGTTCGTCAGCCTGCTGGGGCCTTCGGGCTGCGGCAAGAGCACGGTGCTGCGCCTGGTGGCCGGCCTGGACGACCCCAGCGAAGGCCAGGTGCAGGCGCCTGCCCGTGCGCCTGGTGCCGACGGCGCCACGGCCTTCGTCTTCCAAGAACCCACGCTGATGCCCTGGGCCACCGTGGCCGACAACGTGGCGCTGCCGCTGCGCCTGCAGGGCCAAAGCCGCGCCCAGGTGGCGCCCGCGGTGCAGGCCGTGCTGCAGCGTGTGGGGCTGGCCGAAGTGGCGCAGGCCTTTCCGGCGCAGCTGTCGGGCGGCATGAAGATGCGCGCCTCCATCGCCCGCGCCCTGGTGACCACACCGCGCGTGCTGCTGATGGACGAGCCTTTTGCGGCGCTGGACGACATCACACGCCAGCGCCTGAACACCGACCTGCTGCAGTGCTGGCAGGCCCAGCGTCTGGCTGCGCTGTTCGTCACCCACAGCGTCAGCGAGGCCGTGTTCCTGAGCCAGCGTGTGCTGGTGATGGCCGCCCGGCCCGGCCGCGTGGTGGCCGAGGTGGCCATCGCAGAACCCTACCCCCGCACGGCCGACTTCCGCCACAGCCCGGCCTTCGCCGAACACGCCCGGGTGCTGAGCCAAGCGTTGGCCGAGGCCAGCGGGGTGCAGGTGTGACACGCACGGTCAAGGCCACCCAGTGGCTGGCTGCGGCCGCACCCGCCTTGGTGATGGCCGGCCTGGTGCTGGGCTGGGAGCTGCTGGTGCGGCTGGCCGGCATCCCGGAATTCACGCTGCCCGCGCCCAGCCGCGTGGCCCAGGCGCTGGCCGAACACGGCGTGTCGCTGTTGGGCAGCGCCTGGTTCACGCTGAAGGTGACGGCCGGCGCGCTGGCCCTGGCCTGCGTGGGTGGGGTGTTGATCGCCGCGGTGTTTGCGCTGTCGCCCACGCTGGAACGGGCGCTGTTCCCGGTCGCCGTGGTGCTGCAGGTCACGCCCATCGTGGCGGTGGCGCCGCTGATCCTGATCTACGTGGACAGCACCACGGCCGCGCTGCTGCTGTGTGCGTGGATCGTGGCGTTTTTCCCCATCCTGTCCAACACCGTGGCCGGCCTGCGCGCGGTGGACCCCCACCTGCGCGACCTGTTCCGCCTGTACCGCGCCAGCCCCTGGCAGCGCCTGGCCTGGCTGCGGGCGCCCTCGGCCCTGCCTTACTTCCTGGCCGGGCTGAAGATCAGCGGCGGGCTCAGCCTGATAGGCGCTGTCACGGCCGAGATGGTGGCCGGCGCCGCGGGCCGCGAGACCGGCCTGGCCTCGCGCATACTGGAAGCCAGCTTCCGCACCGAAACACCCAAGATGTTCGCCGCCCTGGTGCTGCTGGTGGCCACGGGCGTGCTGATCTTCGCGCTGTTCAACGCCTTGTCGCGCCGCCTGCTGCGCCGCTGGTCGGCCCAGGCGCACGACGCGCCGGGCTGAAGCCCACAACAGGCCCAGGCAGCGCGCCAACCACGGCCACCTGTGCGCCTGTCTGCCACCGCACCGTCACCACACCGCCACCCGCACTACAAGGAGGAACCCCATGCCGCTGAACACACCCCGCCGTTTGAACGCCCCGCGCCTGGCCGTCTTGGTCGCCGCGGCGCTGGTTTTGCCCGCCTGGGCGCAAGACAAGGTGACCTTCGCCACCAACTGGAAAGCCCAGGCCGCGCACGGCGGCTTCTACCAGGCGGTGGCCGATGGCACGTACAAGAAGTTCGGCTTGGACGTCACCATCCAGCAAGGCGGCCCCTCGGCCAACAACCGCCCGCTGCTGCCCGCCGGCAAGATCGACTTCCTGATGACGGGCAACCTGCTGCACAGCTTCGACAACGTGAAGAACAAGGTGCCCACCGTGGTGGTGGCCGCCATGTTCCAGAAAGACCCGCAGGCCCTGATGGCCCACCCCGGCCAGGGCTACGAGAAATTCGAATCGCTGAAGAACGCGCCCGTGGCCCTGGTGGCCAAGGACGGCCAGTTCAGCTGGTGGCAGTGGCTGAAGGCCGTGCACGGCTTCAAGGACGAAGCGCTCAAGCCCTACAACTACAACCTGGGCCCCTGGCTGGCCAACCCCAAGGCCATCCAGCAAGGTTATTCGGTGGCCGAGCCCATCTACGCCGAAAACCAAGGCAAGTTCAAACCCGTGGTGCACCTGCTGGCCGACCACGGTTTTTCCACCTACAGCACGGTGATCGAAGCGCGCACCGACACCGTGAAGAACAACCCGGCCCTGGTGCAGCGGTTTGTGGACGCCTCCATCGTGGGCTGGGTGAACTACCTGTACGGCAACCGCCAGGCGGCCAACGCCATGATGCTCAAAGAGAACCCCGAGATGACGGCCGCCGAGATCGAGGCCAGCGTGGCGCTGATGAAGCAGCAGGGCATCGTCGACAGCGGCGAGGCCGCCACCAACGGCATCGGCGCCATGAGCCAGCCGCGCATCCAGGACTTCTACAACCAGATGGTGAAAGCCGGCCTGTACAAGGCCGGTGAGGTCGACCTGAACAAGGTGGCCACGCTGCAGTTCGTCAACAAGAAGGTGGGGCAGGACGTGAAGGCCAAACTCGGCGCGCGTTGAGCGCCGGTACCGCCGCACGCCCCCACCGCCGTCCATCCCCACCGATCGGAGACCGCCATGGCCAAGAACGCCAAGACCCCCAAAGCCGACAAGTCCGACAAAGCGTCGAAAGTGACGCCCAGCGCCGTGAACATCGGCATCAGCGCCGGCGACCGCGCCGCCATCGTCGAAGGCCTCAGCAAGCTGCTGGCCGACACCTACACGCTGTACCTCACCACGCACAACTTCCACTGGAACGTGTCGGGGCCGATGTTCAACTCGCTGCACGCCATGTTCATGGCGCAGTACACCGAACTGTGGAACGCGGTGGACCCCATCGCCGAGCGCATCCGCTCGCTGGGCCACCCGGCGCCGGGTTCTTACGCGCAGTTCGGCAAGCTGTCGTCGCTGCCCGACGCGCCGGAAACCCCGCCCAAGGCCCTGGCCATGGTGAAGATCCTGGTCGAAGGCCACGAGGCCGTGGCGCGCACCGCACGCAGCATCTTCCCGTTGGCCGACGCCGCCAGCGACGAACCCACGGCCGACCTGCTGACCCAGCGCCTGACCGTGCACGAACAAACGGCCTGGATGCTGCGTTCGCTGCTGGAAGAGTGAAACCACGCAGGCGCCCGGGCCCTGGGAAGGGCGCCGGGCGGCCTGTGGTGCGCCCGGGGCCGGGCTGAGACGGTGCGGAGACGGTGGCTGCGCAAGATGGCGCCAGCGCGGCGTTTCAGACCGGCGTTTCAGGAGCCCCTTCATGAACACCCCTTCCGGCATGGCCGTGGTCACCCTGCTGGGCAACGTGGCCGGCATGGGCCCCGGCCATTCGATGCTGGCCATCGGCAACGACGTCTACTCCTTTGAAGGCGTGGGCTTCGGCAGCGGCGGCGGCTGGCAGTTCTTCAACACCCGGCAGTACGTGCTGCAGATGAACCGGCACCGGCCCAGCCTGGTGCAAGAACTGCACAGCAGCGTCGCCTTCAAGCCGGTGGTCCAGTACCTTGCCGAGTCCTTGGCCGCCGGCGACCTGTACCTGGTGGACGGCGTGTGCAGTTCGCAGGTGGCTTTGGCGGTGGCGCGCGGCGCGCCGGGCCGCTTCAAGCCCATCGGCCTGCTGCCGCCGGAATTGGTGGCCTGGCAGCTGGCCTCGGCGGGCCTGGTCACGCGGCACTATTACTACTGGCCGGACGAGCCGCGCGGCGGGTTTGCCTGGCCCCAGCAGTCGCACACCCTGGCCCGGTTGAAGATGACCTACCCCACCTTGCCGCCGGCACCACCGAACGGCATCGTCACCTGGGGCAAGTTCAGCCTGCCGAAGGTGTCCCCGCCCCCCAGCGCCACCCCACCCACGCCGGCCGCGCCCCACCCCGCCGCCGCCCAAGCCCCGCGCGCCGACTGGCTGACCGGCGTGCAGTACCGGCTGCGCCACCTGGGCCACTTCAGCGGCGCCATCACCGGGCAGCACAACGCCGCCAGCCAGGCCGCGGTGAAAGCCTTCCAGCGCACGCAGCAGATCGCCGTCGACGGCATCCCAGGCCCGGTCACCCAAGGCAGACTGGTCACGGCCTGCGGGTTCTAGGCGCGGCGGGCCCTGACCCGCCTGGGGCCCCGGCGGCGACCCGGCGGCCGCACCCAGCGCCGCACCGCGGCCGGGCATCAAACCCGGCCCGGAACTGCCGATATGCTGGGCAGCGAAGTTCGCGGCACCATGGGGTGGACCGCGCCTTGCACCCCCAGCGAACCATGCAACCGGCCTTCAACGTCCTGCACCACCTGCTGCGCGGCCACCCCGTGCAGCGCCTGCGTGGCTGGTTCCAGGCCTACCAGGCTGAAGAGCCGGCGGCCGGGGCTTTCCGGGCCCGGCAACTGCAAGCCGTGCTGCGGCTGACGCCGCTGACCATGCTGGCCAACGCGCTGAACGTGTGTTTGGTGTGGTGGGCCTTCTGGTCCACCGGCCTGCACGGCTTCCTGCTGGGCTGGGGCCTGGCGGTGCTGGCCCTGGTCGCCCAGGGCACCCGGGTCTGGTGGCGCTGGCGACACCGGGTCCAGGGCTGGACCCAGGCCTCGCCCAAGGCCTTGCAGCGTGCGGTGTGGAAAGCCGCCGCCCTGGCCGGCCTGTGGGCGGCGGTGCCCCTGGTGCTGTTCCCGGCGGGTGATGCCGCCCAGCAACTGCTGGTGGCCACCATCACCGCCGGCATGATGTGTGCCGGCGGTTTCGCGCTGGCCACCGTGCCGTTGGCCGGCACGGTCTACGTGGTGATGCTGGGCGCAGCCGGGGCCGTGTCCTTGTTCACCGCGCACTTTCCGCTGGCCTGGCCGATGGGCTGCCTGCTGCTGGTGTACAGCCTGATCGTGGTGGCCAGCGTGTGGTCCACCGCCAAGCTGTTCGGCGCCCGGCTGATGGCCGAGGCCGAGGCCGAACGGCAGAACGAGGTCATCGGCCTGCTGCTGCGCGACTTTGAAGAGAACGCCAGCGACGTGCTGTGGGAAACCGACGCCCAGGGTCGCCTGGTGCACGCCTCGCCGCGGCTGCTGTCGCTGTTCGGTCTGCCCACCGACCAGCGCCCCGACCTGCCTGTGCTGGACCTGTTGCAGCAAATGGCCCCCCCTGACGAACGCGAAGGCGGCACCCGCCACGTGGAAGCGCTGCGCCAGCAGCTGGCCAGCGGCCAGCCTTTCCGCGACCTGGCCGTGGCCGCCCAGCGCCGCGGACGCACACGCTGGTGGTCGCTGAGCGCCAAACCGCTGCACGACGCCCAGGGCCGGCTGCGCGGCTGGCGCGGCGTGGCCAGCGACATCACGCAGGCCCAGCGCGCCAACCGCCAGCTCAGCTGGCTGGCGCACTACGACCCGCTCACGCGCCTGGCCAACCGCCACCAGCTGCGCCAGGAACTGCAGGCCCTGCTGCAGCCCGGCCCCTCGTCGCTGCGGCCATTCGCGGTGTTGTGCCTGGACCTGGACCATTTCAAGACCATCAACGACACCCTGGGCCACGCCGTGGGCGACGGCCTGCTGCAGGCCGTGAGCGACCGCCTGCGCAAGGCCACGCGCCGCAGCGACACCGTGGCCCGCCTGGGTGGCGACGAATTCGCCGTGGTGCTGCGCGAGGTGGCCAGCGCCGAAGAAGCGCTGACGCTGACCCAGCGCCTGCTGGACGCCCTGCAGGCCCCCTGCGAAGTGAAGGGCGCGCGGGTCGCCGTGCGCACCAGCATCGGCATCGCGCTGGCGCCGGTGCACGGCGACGGCATCGACACGCTGCTGAACAACGCCGACCTGGCGCTGTACGCCGCCAAGTCCGCCGGGCGCGGCGAAGCCCGCCTGTTCGAGCCCCACATGGCGGCGCTGACCCGCCGGCGCATGCTGGTGGAACAAGAGCTGCGCCACGCGCTGCAGCGCAACGAACTGCGCCTGGTGTTCCAGCCGCAGGTGGACCTGGCACGCTGGCAGGTGACCGGCTTCGAAGCCCTGCTGCGCTGGCAGCACCCCGAGCTGGGCGAGGTGTCGCCGGTGGAGTTCGTGCCGGTGGCCGAAGAGGCCGGGCTGATCGGCCCCATCGGCCAGTGGGTGCTGGAACAGGCTTGCGCCCAAGCCGCGGGTTGGCCCGCGGGCCTGTCGGTGTCGGTCAACGTGTCGGCCGTGCAGGCCATGTCGCAAGACCTGGTGCAGCTGGCGCAGGCCGCGCTGCAGGCCAGCGGCCTGCCGGCGGCGCAGCTGGAGTTGGAGATCACCGAGTCCATCTTCATGAACGAGGCCAAGGCCACCATGCAGGTGCTGCACGGCTTGCGTGCGGCCGGTCTGCGCGTGGCGCTGGACGACTTCGGCACCGGGTATTCGTCGCTGGCCTACCTGCGGCGCTTCCCCTTCGACACGCTGAAGGTGGACCGCAGTTTTGTGCGCGAGATGATGCAGCGCCGCGACGCCCGCGCCATCGTGCGCATGATCGCCAGCCTGGGCCAGACCCTGCACATGCGCACGGTGGCCGAAGGCGTGGAAGACGCGGTGCAGGCCGCCGTGCTGCGCGACTACGGCTGCCATGCCGTGCAGGGCTACCTGGTGGCGCGGCCGCTGCCGGCGGCCGAGGTGCCCACCTTCCTGGCCGACTGGGCCGCGCGCCAAGGTGAAGCCCTGCCGGCCGCGCCACCCACCGCCCCAATGCCGCTGTGAGCCGCGGCCGCACAGCCCGGGGGCTGCACCCCAGCGGGGTGGCGGGGGATAATTCGCGGTTACCCCGAAAGCGCCCGCCATGTCTGCCGAAACCCCTGCACCCCTGAGCGCACAGGTGCGCCGCCGCCGCACCTTCGCCATCATCAGCCACCCCGACGCCGGCAAGACCACGCTGACGGAGAAGCTGCTGCTGTTCTCGGGCGCCATCCAGATTGCCGGTTCCGTGAAGGCCCGCAAGGCCACGCGCCACGCCACCAGCGACTGGATGGAGATTGAAAAGCAGCGTGGCATCTCGGTGGCTTCCAGCGTGATGCAGATGGAGTACCGCGACTGCGTGATCAACCTGCTGGACACGCCGGGCCACCAAGACTTCTCGGAAGACACCTACCGCGTGCTGACGGCCGTGGACGCGGCGCTGATGGTCATCGACGCCGCCAACGGCGTGGAACCGCAGACCCGCCGCCTGCTGCAGGTGTGCCGCGCGCGGAACACGCCCATCCTGACCTTCGTGAACAAGATGGACCGCGAGGTGAAAGACCCGCTGGCCCTGATGGACGAGATCGAGCGCGAGCTGGGCATGACGGTCGTGCCCTTCACCTGGCCCGTGGGCATGGCCAAGTTTTTCGGCGGTGTGCTCGACCTGCGCAAGGACCAGATGCGCGTGTTCAGTCCCGGTGAAGACCGCGTGGCCGGCACCGAAGAGATCATCGACGGCATTGCCAACCCGGTGCTGGGCGAACGTTTCGGCGCCGCCTACGAACAGGCCACGGGCGAAGTGGAACTGGTGCGCGACGCCGCGCCGGCCTTCGAAGAAGCCGAGTTCCTGAACGGCCGCCAGACGCCGATGTTCTTCGGCTCGGCGGTGAACAACTTCGGCGTGCAAGAGGTGCTGGACGCCCTGGTGGACCTGGCGCCGGCGCCGGGCGAGCGCAAGGCCATCCAGCGCACCGTGCACCCCGACGAGGGCAAGTTCACCGGCGTGGTGTTCAAGATCCAGGCCAACATGGACCCGGCCCACCGCGACCGCATCGCCTTCCTGCGCGTGGCCAGCGGCAAGTTCGAACGCGGCATGACGCTGAAAGTGGTGCGCTCGGGCAAGAGCCTGCGGCCCAACACCGTGGTCACCTTCATGAGCCAGCGGCGCGAGCTGCTGGACGAGGCTTTTGCCGGCGACATCATCGGCATCCCCAACCACGGCGTGCTGCAGCTGGGCGACACCATCACCGAAGGCGAGCCGCTGCAGTTCACCGGCCTGCCCTTCTTCGCGCCGGAAATGTTCCGCAGCGTGGAAGTGGCCGACCCGCTGCGCACCAAGCAGCTGCGCGCGGGTTTGACGCAGCTGGGTGAAGAAGGCGCCATCCAGGTGTTCCGCCCGGTGGCCGGCAGCGTGCTGCTGCTGGGCGCCGTGGGTCAGCTGCAGTTCGAGGTGGTGGCGCACCGCCTGGAACACGAATACGGCTGCAAGGCCCGCATCATGCCGGCGCGCTACAACGTGGCGCGCTGGGTGACCTGCGACGACGCCAAAGAGCTGCAGCGTTTCATCGACGGCAACAGCCACCGCGTGGCCCTGGACGCCGTGGACGCGCCCACCGTGCTGCTGGAATACGCCGGCGAGCTGCGCGCCATGCAGGACAACTGGCCCAAGATCCAGTTCCACGCGCTGCGCGAACACGCCGGCCTGGTCTTCCAGAAGCAACTGGAGGGGTGAATCAGGACTTAGAACAGTCCATACGGACTGTTCTTCGCCTGATTCACGGCCCTGCGCGTCTTGCGCGCAGGGCCTGGGGCAAGCAAGGCGAACGACATCGGGCGATTTCACGCCCGATGGCTGGGGTGAGCCCGGACGAAGAACAGTCCATACGGACTGTTCTTCGCCTGGCTCACGGCCCTGCGCGTCTCGCGCGCAGGGACTGGGGAGAGCGAAGCTCACGGCCTTGCGCGTCTCGCGCGCAGGGGCAGGGGCAAGCGAAGCTCACCGCCCTGCGCGTCGCGCGCCCCCATTCCCCCGCCCCCGCCGTGCCTTCCTGAAGTGCCGCACACTGCGCACCCACTCGGCCACGCAGCAAATGCGCCCATGGACAACACACCGCCCGACCACAGCCGGCGCAGCTGGCTTCAACGTGCGCTGATCATCGGCCCGGCCGCCAGCGGCTGGGTGGCGGCGCCCGCCTGGGCACAGGCGCCGCTGCGGCCCACGCCGGCCCAGGCCGAAGGGCCGTTCTACCCGGTGCGTGAACCGCGGGACGCCGACTTCGACTTGCTGCGCCACGGCCACCAAACCTACAGCAAAGGCCGCCCCGCGTGGGTGGGCGGTGTGGTGCTGGACCGCGCCGGCCGCCCGCTGAAAGGCGGCACGGTGGAGATCTGGCAGTGCGACGAGGACGGCCACTACGACCACCCGCGCGACGGCTCCAAGATGGACCCCGCCTTCCAGGGCTTTGGCCGTGTGGTGCTGGACGCCGAGGGCCGCTTCCGGTTCAGAACCATCCGCCCGGCGCACTACGACGGCCGCACACCACACATCCACGCCAAGGTGAAGCTGGGCCGGCAGGAGCTGCTGACCACCCAGCTGTACGTGCAAGGCGAGCCCGGCAACGCGGGCGACAGCCTGTGGCGGCGCCTGAACGAGGCCGACCGCCAAGCCCTGACCGTGCCCTACGTGCCCGGTGCCGACGGTCTGCAGGCCGACTACCGGCTCGTGGTCTCGGTCTGACCGGCGGAGACCGCGCTTAGCGCATGCGCCAAAACCAATGGCGCATGCAGGGTTGATCGTCGTTTCCTATCCTGCGCGGCGCGCGGTGGTGTCTGGCCCTGCGCCACACACCCCAAACCACCCCACACACCCCAGGAGAAACGCATGAGCTTGTCCCGCTGAGGTTTTCTTTCCGTCGGCGCTTCATTGGGGGCCGGTTGGGCCGTCGGCGGCCTGGCCGGTTGTGCCACCGCTGGCAGCGCCAGCCCCGTCGTCACTTCGCCGGCGGCCGGCGTCACGCGCGTACAACTGGGCACCGTGGCGGCCACGTCGGTGAGCGACGGCTTCGCCGTGCGCCCGCTGGCGGCCACGTTCGTGCGCAACGCACCGCTGGACGCCGTGCAGGCCGCGCTGCGTGACCAGGGCCTGCCCACCGACAACCTGACCGTGCCCTTCATGCCCTTGGTGGTGCAGGCCGGCAACGAACGGGTGTTGTTCGACACCGGCAACGGCGAGTTTGGCGCGCCCACCTCGGGCAAGTTGGTGGCCAACCTGGCGGCAGCCGGCATTGCGCCCGACAGCATCACCTCGGTGGTGTTCTCGCACTTCCACGGCGACCACATCAACGGCCTGCGCAACAAGGCCGGCGAACTGGTGTTCCCCAAGGCCAAGGTTTTTGTGCCGGCGCCGGAGTGGGACTGGTGGATGGACGACGCCCGCATGGCCGCCGCACCCGAGGCGATGAAGGGCGCTTTCGCCGCCACCCGCCGCGTGTTCGGCCCGCTGGCCAGCACCGTGCGGCGCTTCACACCAGGCCAGGAGGTGGTGCCAGGCATCGCTTCCCTGCCCGCCTTTGGCCACACCCCCGGCCACACCGTCTTCCTGACCACGGGCGGCAGCCGCAAGCTGATGTTCTGGGCCGACACCACCAACGTGGCCGCCCTGTTCGTGCGCAACCCCGACTGGCAGGTGCAGTTCGACATGGACCCCGAGGCCGCGCGCATCACCCGCCGCCGCCTGGCCGACATGGTGGTCAAGGAGCAGTTGCTGCTGGCCGGTTACCACCTGCCGGGCTCGGCCATCGGCACGCTGGCGGTCAAGGGCAACGGCTACGAGTTCACGCCGCTCTCGGCCTGAGCACGCGGGCCCGCCCCACAGCAAAAAGCCCAGGCCTTGGCCTGGGCTTTTTTCATGGCCACCACGCAGGTGGCGCGCCACCGCTCAAGGCACGGCGTTGCAGGCGATGGGCACCAGGCAGTGGGGGCACACGGCGTCCACCCAGGGCGCGCCGTTGCGGTTGACCAGCGTGCCCAGCCAGGCGGCGAACGGTGTGCCGGTGGTGGACGCCGCGTAGTAGGTGGGGCTGCGCAAGATGGTGTGGGCGGTGCCCGGGTTGGTGTAGCTGCGGAAATTGGGCAGTGTGGCCGTGTAGCTGGCCAAGCGGCCCAGCATCTGCTGGCTCCAGTCGGCCGCGGGGTCGGGGCAGGCGCCGCCGGGGCCGTAGAACTGCTTCATCACACTGTAGAAGCCGATCTGCACCTCGTCGGCCACGTTGGTGTACTGGCCGAAACGGCCGTTGGGGTAGGCCTGCGCACCCACGCGCAGCAGCTCGCCCGAGCCCACGGCGTTCGGGTCGTTGCCGAAGACCCAAGGCGCCAACTGCGGGTTCCAGCTCTTGCGGCCCGGCAGCCCGCCTTCAAAGCCGGCGGTGGTGACACCCTGGCTGGCGTCGGCCAGCACCGACAGCTGCGCGTTCGGGAAAGCCTTGGCCACCCACGGGAAGTTGGCCGAAGCGCCGTAACCCCCGGCGCTGGCGCCGGTGACCAGCAGCTGCTTGGGCGGGGCGATGTTCTTCTGCACCCAGTCCATCACCACCATGAAGTTGTCGAACCCGCGGTGGCGGATGGTGAACTGCGAGGGCAGCGGCTTGGTGGGATGCCCGTAGTTGTTGTACGTGCGGTCGGCCGAACCGATGTGCACATCACCCGTGCAGTAGGGGATGTAGACCCCCGTCCAGTCTTTCACCGGGTTGGCGGGGTTCTGGTTGTCGAACAGGCCGCTGGTGTCGCGCGGCGCGCTGCCCGGCGGCAGGGCCGGGTTGTAGAACTGCGGCACCGCCGACGGGATGCCGCGGCCCATGCCGAAGGTGCAGGTCAGGTCGTCCCAGCAGGCGCCACCGCCTTCGAAGTAGACCACCAGGTTGCTGGACTTGCCCTTGCGCGTCCAGAACCGGTAGCTGGGGTCGGTGCCGGGCCAGCCGGAGCAGGTGGCCTCGTGCGGTTGGCCGTCCAGGCCGCTGGCGATGGGTGCGGGCTGGTCGATGCGGCGCCAGAAGTCGGCGGCCTGGACCGGCGCCGCGGCGCCCAGCAAGCCGGCCGCGGCGGCGGCCAGGGCCCAGCGGCGTCGGCCGGCGAGCAGGGTGAACAAGGGCTGGGGCACGGGCATGGCGGTCCTCCTGGTGGGCCCTGGCTGCACCGGACCACCCGGCGGCGCAAGGCGCTGCACCGCAGCCTAGTGCGCCACCCGGCCGCTTACAAGCCGGGGCGGCCCCGGCCCCCCCCAACACCACCGGCGGACCGGCTTCAGGCCGCGCGCGCCAGTTGGGCGTAGGCCACGGCGATGGCCGAAGCCAGCCGCGCGTTGTTCAGCACCAGCTGGATGTTGGCCGCCAGGCTGACGCCGCCGGTCAGCTCGTTCACACGCTGCAGCAGGAAAGGCGTGGCCGCCTTGCCGGCTATGTGCTGGGCCTGGGCTTCGGCCAGGGCTTGTTCGATGGCCGCGTCGATGCGCTCGCGCGGCAAGGCGTGGGCTTCGGGGATGGGGTTGGCCACCACCAGGCCGCCGCCCAAACCCAGCTGCCACTTGGCCTGCATGGCCGCGGCGATCTCGGCCGCGCTGTCCAACCTGTAATCCACGCCGAAGGCGCTGTCGCGGCTGAAGAAGGCCGGCAGGCTGTGCGTGCCGTGGCCGATGACGGGCACGCCGTGGGTCTCCAGGTACTCCAGCGTCAGGCCCAGGTCCAGGATGCTCTTGGCGCCGGCGCAGACCACGGCCACCTCGGTGCGCGCCAGTTCCTGCAGGTCGGCCGACACGTCCATGCTGGTGGCCGCACCGCGGTGCACCCCGCCGATGCCCCCGGTGGCGAAGACGCGGATGCCGGCCAGCGCGGCGACGATCATCGTGGCCGCCACCGTGGTGGCCCCCGTGCCGCGCCCGGCCACCAGGAAGGGCAGGTCGCGCCGGCTGGCCTTGGTGACGGCGTGGCCGGCCTGGCCCAGGCGTTCGATCTCGGCGGTGGTCAGGCCCGCCTTCAGGCGGCCGTCGATGACGGCGATGGTGGCCGGCACCGCGCCGTGGGCGCGCACCTCGGCTTCCACGGCCAGCGCGGTTTCGGCGTTCTGCGGCCAGGGCATGCCGTGGCTGATGATGGTGGACTCCAGCGCCACCACGGCGTGGCCGTCGGCCAGGGCGGCGGCGACCTCGGGGTGCACGTCCAGGTGCGGGTGGGGCAATGCGGTGTTCGGATTCATGCCGGCATTGTCGCCAGCCCAGTCCCTGCACGGATGTGCAAAGGCTGACCGGTCAGCGCCCGCGCCGCGCAGGCCACGGCAAAGGCGGCGGCGGCGGGGCCGTCCAGGCCCTGCAGTTGCGCGTGCAGCAGGCCGGCCAGCAGCGCGTCGCCCGCCCCGTTCACGCTGCGCACGGCCACGTTCAACGCCGCTTGACGGTGCTGCCACAGACCGCCGTCGGCGGCACGGCGGCTGAGCAGCAGGCCCTGCGGACCCAGGCTCAGCGCCACCTGCTGCACACCCTGGTGGTGGAACCAGGCGGCCAGGTCGGCGTCGGGTGTGTCGGCGGGCAGGCCGCTGAGCTGCAGGGCTTCGGCGCGGTCGGGTTTGACGGTGTGCAAGCGCGCCAGGCCACCGCGCAGGCGTTCGCACTTGGCCACCGAAACAGGGTCGGCCCACAGCGGCACCGGCAGCGCCCACAGCGCCGCCAGCGTGGCCGGCTCAAGGTTGGTTTCCAGCACCACGGCGGGCGCGGCGTGCAGCGCGGCCTGTTCGGCGGCCAGGCGTTCGGGCGTCAGCGCGGCGGTAACGGCCATGTCGTTCACGGCCACCAGCAGTTCACCGTCGGGCTGGTGCAGGGCCAGGTAACGCGCGGTGCGCTCGCCGGGGCAGCGCACACAACCGTCCATCTGCACGCCCGCCGCTTCGCCATGGGCTTGCAGTTCGCGGCCGGCGTCGTCGTCGCCCAGCGCGGCCAGCAGGCGCACCGGGCGGCCCAGTTCGGCCAGGCGCTGTGCGATGTTGCGCGCCACGCCACCCGGGCTGCTGTGCAGGCGGCCGGGGTTGCTGTCGCCCAGGCGGGCCGGGGTGTCGCAGGTGGCCAGCAGGTCGAGGTTGGCGCCGCCCACCACCACGACGGGGGCAGGGGCCGGCCCGCGCGCAGGGGCAGAAGCAAGGGTGGTGGTCATCGCGGCCGATTATGCGAAGCCCCCGGCGGGCAAAATGCCGCGCCATGCCTTCTGCCGCCCAAGACCGCCTCAGCCTGTACCTGGACTTGATCCGCTGGAACCGCCCCGCCGGCTGGCTGCTGCTGCTGTGGCCCACGCTGAGCGCGCTGTGGATCGCCGCCGACGGCTGGCCCGGCTGGCACCTGCTGGCGGTGTTCACCGCCGGCACCGTGCTGATGCGCAGCGCTGGCTGTTGTGTGAACGACGTGGCCGACCGCGAGTTCGACAAACACGTCAAGCGCACGGCGCAGCGCCCGGTGACACGCGGCGCGCTGGGCGTGAAAGAAGCACTGGCCGTGGGCGCGGTGCTGGCCCTGCTGGCCTTCGGCCTGGTGCTGACGACCAACCCGCCCACCATCTTGTTGAGCTTCGCGGCCCTGGCCGTGGCCTTGGCCTACCCCTATGCCAAGCGCCTGGTGGCCATGCCGCAGGCGGTGCTGGGCGTGGCCTTCAGCTTCGGCATCCCGATGGCGTTTTCAGCCGCGCTGGGCGGCCAGGAATGGCGGTTGGACGCGGTGCCCGCCCAGGCCTGGTGGCTGCTGCTGGGCAACCTGTGCTGGGTGCTGGCCTACGACACCGAGTACGCCATGGTGGACCGCGACGATGACATCCGCATCGGCATCCAAACCTCGGCGCTGACGCTGGGCCGTTTCGACGTGGCCGGTGTGATGGCCTTCTACGCGCTGTACCTGGGCAGCTGGGCCGCACTGGGCCACGCGCTGGGGCTGGGCGCCTGGTTCCTGGCCGGCATCGCCGGCGGTGCGGCGCAGGCCGTGTGGCACTTCACCTTGATCCGCCACCGCACCCGCGAAGGCTGCTTCCATGCCTTCAAGCAAAACCACTGGCTGGGCGCCACGGTGTTTGCGGGCGTGGTGGTGGACCTGGCCTTGCGCTGAGCCAGACGCGGCGCGTTGGCGCCGCGCCGCGCTGGCATCACCGGCGCTTCACTTGCCGAACGGCAGCGACGAGTGGTGCACCACGATGCGCAGTTGGCCGGCGTCGTCCTTCTTGAACTTCCAGGTCTTGTCCACGGTGGTGACCTTGCCGTCCTTGTCGGTGATGCGCACGTTGCCCATGGTGCTGGCCACGTCACCGGCCAGGAAGATGGCGGCGTTCTGGATCTCCACCTTCTTCCAGCCCTTCAGCGCAAAGCCGGTGTCCTTGGGGAAGTTGGGGTTGCCGCCCACGAAGTAGGCCAACGCGCCTTCACGCGTGGTGCGGAAGGTCTGCGGCGCCTCGGTCAGCGTGGGCTTGAACAGCACCGGGCCGAAGTTGTAGCCGTAGGCGGCGTCGATCACCTTTTCGGCCAGGGCCTTGGCCGCGGGTTGGCCGCTCTTGGCGTGGGCTTCGCTGATGGCCACCAGGGCGTCGCCCCAGGCCTTTTGGGCGGCCAGCACCTCGGCTTCGCTGATGCTGGTGTTGGCCACGGGGGTTTTGGCGACGGCGGCGCCGGTGAACACCAGGGCGGCCAGGGCCAGGGCGGTGGGCTTGAAGCGCATGTGAAATCCTCGGTTGAGTTGACTGCTGTGGGTTCAGGCCGTCGGTGACTGCCCTGCATTGCACCCGCCGGCCTTGAACGCCCTCTGAACCCCAGATGAGCCCAGGCTGACAGCCAGATGAACGGCAGATGACAGCCGCCGCGCCCCGCCCGACTGGGCCATCATCGGCCCATGTTTGCCCGCCGACTCACCCTGGCCCTGGCCGCCCTGGCCGGCGCCGCCGTGCTTGAAGGCCTGGCCGCGCTGTGGGCGCTGAACGTGGCCAACAACCACGTGCAGCGCGGCCGCGTGGCGTCGGACATCGAACTGGCCTTCAAGGACCTGACGGTGTCCAAGCTGCGGCTGCGCGCCTGGTTCACCCAGGCCCAGCTCGACCCCACCACCTCGCGCGAACCCGGCCTGCAGCACCAAGCCGCCATGCGCGACACGCTGGACCGGCTGCACCGGCTGTCGGCACGCGCCATTGAACTGGACAACAGCCCCGCCACCCGCGAGGCCCACCTGCAGCGCCAGGACGCGCTGGCGGTGCTGGCCGACAGCATGGACGGGCTGGCGCGCGCCGCCGAAGGCGTGCGGGCGCTGCCGCCGGGCACCGAAGCCCAGCAGGCCTGGCGCACGGCCGGCGCCTTGTTCGACGTGTCCCGCGGGCGTGACGTGCAGCGGCTGCTGGGCGACAGCATCGCCCGCGAAGCCGCCGCCGTGGCCCGCGAACGCGCCGGCGCCGACGAGGCCTTGTCCTGGATGCGCGGCTTGTGGATGGGCGCGGCCGCGGCCATCGCACTGGCGGCGCTGCTGCTGGCGGCCAGCTTTGCCCGCGCCTTGCGCCGGCCGCTGGACGCGCTGAACGCCGGCGCCTTGGCGCTGCAACAAGGCGACATGGCGCACCGCATTCCCTTGGCCGGCAAGGACGAGTTCTCGGCCGTGGCACGCAGCATGAACACCATGGCCGGCGAACTGGCCGAACACCGCGCCCGGGAAGCGCAGGCACGCCAGCAACTGGCCGGCCAGGTGGCGGCGCGCACCGCCGAACTGCAAAGCGCGCTGGACTCGCTGCAGCAGGTGGACGAGCGCCGCCGCCGCCTGCTGGCCGACATCGGCCACGAACTGCGCACGCCGACCACGGTGATCCTGGGCGAAGCCGAGGTGGCGCTGCGGGGCCGCGACAGCCCCCCAGCCGACCTGCGCGCGGCGCTGCAGCGCATCGTCGGCACGGCGCGCCAGCTGGCGGCCGTGATCGGCGACCTGCTGGCCATGGCGCGCAGCGACATCGACCTGCTGGTGCTGAACCGCCGCCCGCTGTGCCTGCGCGCGGCGGTGCAACAGGCCGTGGAGCAGGCGCGCGCCTTGGCGCACGAACGGGGCGTCAGCGTGCAGGCCACCGGTGGGCTGGCCACCGCGGCTTCGGACGACCGCCTGGCCCTGCCGGTGCTGGCCGACCCACAACGCCTGCACCAACTGCTGTTGCTGCTGCTGGACAACGCCGTGCGCTATTCGCACAGCGGCGGCCGTGTGCAGGTGTCGCTGCCGGCCCTGGACACCGGTTCAGCACCCGCCGGGCCCTGGGAGGTCTGCATCAGCGACCAAGGCATCGGCATCGCCGAAGACGACCTGCCCCGTGTGTTTGAACGCAGCTTCCGCAGCGCCCCGGCGCGCCGCCACTGCAGCGACGGCAGTGGCCTGGGCCTGGCCCTGGGCCGCGCACTGGCCAAGGCCCATGGTGGCGACATCCACCTGGAAAGCCAGGCCGGCCAGGGCACCACCGCGCGCCTGCACCTGCCGCGCCACACCACCCCTTCCTTGCCCACCGCCGCATGAACATCCTGCTGGTCGAAGACGACCACCGCATCGCCGACTTCCTGGACCGTGGCCTGCGCGCCGAAGGCCACCGGGTGCAGATCGCCCGCACCGGGCCCGAGGGCCTGGCGAGGGTGCGCGCCGCCGCGCGCGACGCCGACTACAGCCCCGGCGCCACCGTGGTGCTGCTGGACGTGATGCTGCCCGGCATGAACGGCCTGGAGGTCTGCCAGACCTTGCGCGCCGCCCAGGTGCACCTGCCCATCCTGATGCTCACCGCGCTGGGCACGCTGGAAGACCGCGTCAGCGGCCTGCGCCTGGGCGCCGACGACTACCTGGTGAAACCTTTCGAGTTCGAAGAACTGCTGGCGCGCATCGAAGCCCTGGCGCGGCGCGGCCACGGCCCGCTGCAGGCGCCACGCGACGTGCTGGTGGTGGCCGACCTGGTGCTGGACACCCGCACCATGCGCGCCAGCCGCGCGGGCCAGACGCTGGCGCTGACGGCGCGTGAGCTGGCCTTGCTGGAGCTGCTGATGTCGGCCCCCGGCCGGCTGTTCAGCCGCGAACGCATCCTGGCCAACGTGTGGGGCCAGAACGAGGACCCGCTGACCAACGTGGTCGACGTCTACATCCGCCGCCTGCGCAGCAAGGTCGACGAAGGCCATGCCCGACCGCTGATCCACACCCAGCGCGGCCTGGGCTACCGGCTGGAAGACGCGGACCCGGTGTGAACGAACCGGCTGCGCTGCGCCACGGCGCGGGCAGCCCTTCAGCCGCCGCCCAGTTCCTTGGCGCGCTGCGCCGCGGCGTGCAGGGCTTTCACAAAGGCGGGCTTCACGCCGCTCTCGTCCAGGCTGGTGATGGCGGCAAACGTGGTGCCGCCCTTGCTGGTGACCTGGGCGCGCAGTTCCGCCGGCTGCAGTGGCGAGGCCGTGGCCAGGGCGGCGGCGCCGTCGAAGGTGGCCTGGGCCAGCGTGCGGGCGTCGGCCTCGCGCAGGCCCAGCTCCACGCCGGCCTGCACCATGGCTTCCAGCACGTAGAACACATAGGCCGGGCCCGAGCCCGACAGCGCGGTGACGGCGTCGAGGTCGGCCTCCTGGTCCACCCACAGCGTGGCGCCCGTGGGCGCCAGCAGCGCGTCGACCTGGGCGCGTTCTGCGGCGGTGACGGCGGCGCTGGCGTGCAGGCCGGCGATGCCGCGGCCGATCAGCGCCGGCGTGTTGGGCATGGCGCGCACCACGCGCGCACTGCCGGTGGCGGCCACCACGCTGGCGCTGCGCACGCCGGCCATCACGCTCAGCTGCAAAGCGCCGGCCACGTGGGCGGCGCAAGGCGCGGCGGCTTCGGCGAACAACTGCGGTTTCACGGCCCACACCACCAGCGCGGCCTGGGCCAGCGAGGCGTCGGCCGCCGCCAGCGGCGCGACACCGAACTGCGCGGCCAGCTTCTGGCGCTGCGCCTCGAAGGGTTCCACCACGGTGATGTCGGCCGGTGCGTGGCCGGCTTTCAGCAGGCCGCCGATGAGGGCGCTGGCCATGTTGCCGCCGCCGATGAAGGCGACACGGGCGGGGGCCGAAGGGGCGGTGGGAGCGGGGGTGTGCGGTGCCATGGGGCCAGTTTAGCCAGGGCTTTCCCGGAGGCGGCGCCCTCGGCATGAAACCCGCCTGGCGATTCCATGCATAAACCGCATAACCAGGGCATGCCAGGGCCCGAGGCCCTGCCTACAGTGCGCAGCCATGCACCGGCCACCCGCTGCCCGGCCCCACGAAGGCTGGCTCAGGGCGTGGTGGCCCGAGCGCATCGCACAAGGAAGCACAAGGAACCCAACGTGAAGACCCAACCGCTCTCTTTCGTCCACCCCGAAGCCAACAGCCCCTGGGGCACCTACATCAGCCAGGTGGACCGCGTGATCCCCTACCTGGGGCACCTGGCCCGCTGGGCCGACACGCTCAAGCGCCCCAAGCGCGCGCTGATCGTGGACATCCCCATCGAACTGGACAACGGCGAGGTGGCGCACTTCGAGGGCTACCGCGTGCAGCACAACCTGAGCCGCGGCCCCGGCAAGGGCGGTGTGCGTTACCACCCCGACGTGACGCTGGAAGAAGTGATGGCGCTGAGCGCCTGGATGAGCATCAAGAACGCGGCCGTGAACCTGCCCTACGGCGGCGCCAAGGGCGGCATCCGCGTCGACCCCAAGAAGCTCAGCATCAAGGAGCTGGAGCGCATGACGCGGCGCTACACCAGCGAGATCGGCATGATCATCGGCCCGCAGCAGGACATCCCGGCGCCGGACGTGAACACCAACCCGCAGATCATGGCGTGGATGATGGACACCTACTGCATGAACACCGGCAGCAACGCCACCGGTGTGGTGACCGGCAAGCCCGTGCACCTGGGCGGCAGCCTGGGCCGCGTGAAGGCCACCGGCCGCGGCGTGTTCGTCACCGGCCGTGAAGCCGCGCGCCGCCTGAACATGAACCTGGAAGGCGCCCGCGTCGCGGTGCAGGGCTTCGGCAACGTGGGCTCGGCCGCCGCCGAGTTGTTCGCCCAAGCCGGCGCCAAGATCGTGGCCGCGCAAGACCACACCGGCACCGTCTACAACGCCAACGGCTTCGACATCGCCGACATCACGGCCCATGTGAAGGCCACCGGCGGCGTGGGTGGCTTCAAGGGCGCCGAGCCCATGGACGCTGAAGCGTTCTGGGACGTGGCCTGCGACATCCTGATCCCGGCCGCGCTGGAAGGCCAGATCACCGAGGCCCGCGCCAACCGCATCACGGCCAAGCTGGTGCTGGAAGGCGCCAACGGCCCCACGGTGCCGGTGGCCGACGACATCCTGGCCGAACGCGGTGTGCTGGTGGTGCCCGACGTGATCTGCAACGCAGGCGGCGTGACGGTCAGCTACTTCGAATGGGTGCAGGACTTCAGCAGCTTCTTCTGGACCGAAGACGAGATCAACGTGCGCCTGGACAAGATCATGATCGGCGCGCTGAAGAAGATCTGGGACACGGCCGACAAGCACCGCATCACGCTGCGCACCGCCACCTTCGCCGTGGCCTGCGAACGCATCCTGACGGCGCGCGAAGAGCGCGGCCTGTACCCCTGAAGCCGGCGGGCCAGCGCCCCGGGCGGGGCGCGGTCCATCTGCGTTGAAAAAAGGGCCGGTCTTCACCGGCCCTTTGTTTTTCGGGGCGTGCACCGGGGTGTCCGGCGCGCGCGCCTCACTGCGCTTCGATCTTCGCTTCGCGAATGGCCTTGGCCCACTTGGCGGTTTCGGCCTGGTTGCGCTGGGCCAGGGCTTGCGGCGTACCGGGTTCCACCGAGAAACCGTTGGCGGCGAACTTCTCCTGCACGTCCTTGCTGTTGGCCGCGGCGTTGATGGCGGCGTTCAACTTGTTGACGATGTCCGGCGGCGTGCCCGCCGGCGCGAACACCGCGAAGTAGGCGATCAGCTCGTAGTCCTTCAGGCCCAGGGCTTCGTTCACCGTGGGCAGCTCGGGCACGGCGGCGGCGCGCTGCAGCGAGGTGACGGCCAGGCCGCGGATCTTGCCGGCCTTGTGCTGGGGCACGGTGACGCCAAAGTCGGCGCTGAACATCATCACCTGGCCGCCGATCAGGTCGGTCATGGCCGCCGGGCCGCTTTTGTAGGGCACGGGGTTCAGCTCGATGCCGGCCATGCTGGCCAGCATGGCCGCCGACACCTGCTGCGAGGTGCTGGCGTAGGCGGCGCTCACGGTGCCAGGCTTGGCCTTGGCCAGGGCCACCAGTTCCTTCAGCGTCTTGACGGGCACGTCGTTGTTCACCGCCACCATCAGCGGCACCTGGCCGATGTAGCCCACGGGCGTGAAGGCCGTGTCCTGGTCGTAGGGCAGCTTCTTCATCAGGAACTTCAGCGCCGCGTTGGTGCTGTTGGTGCCGATGAGGATGGTGTAGCCGTCGGCCGGTGCCTTGGCCACGATGTCGGCGCCCAACATGCCGTTGGCGCCGGGTTTGTTGTCGATGACGATGGACTGGCCCAGCGTGGCCGACATCTTTTCGGCAAAAGCGCGGCCGATCTGGTCGGTGGCGCTGCCGGCGGCGAAAGGCACGACGGCGCGGATGGGCTTGGCCGGCCAGGCCTGCGCCTGGGCGGCGCCTGCGCTCAGCAGGGCCGCGGCGGCCAGGGTGTTCAGAACGGTGCGGCGCGTGGACATGGGTGAAGTCTCCGGTGTTGTGGGTGTTGGAAAGCGGGGTACCGGCCGGATGGTAGGCCGGGGGTCAAGGGTTCGGGTCAGGGTCGGGGTCGACCTCGGGCCAGGGCAGGTCCAGGAGGGCCGCGCTCAGCGTCTTGCCATGGGCGTCCAGCGCCAGCGAGCGCGTGACACCACCGCCCAGCGCCTGGTCCATCACAAAGTGCACAGCGCCCAGGTGCGGCAGGGTGAACCGCTGCACGGGGCCGAACACGGTGCCTCGGTAATGCTGCTGCACCCGCTCGGCCGTCAGCCAGCGTTCCAGCCGCGGGTAGTGGCGCGGGTCGCGCGCGATGACGCTCAGCGTGGCGCGGTTGCCTTTGTCGCCGGAGCGGGCGATGGCGATGTCTTGCAGCTTCATGCGGTGCATCGGGGGCCTCACAGCGTCAGGATCTGCACGGCGGTGCGCGCCGCCGAACGCGGCACCAGGGCCGAGGCCACGGCCACCACCTCGCGCACCGACTGCGTGACGCCGCCGCCCGCGGCCGGGCCGTTCAGGTACAGCGCCTCCACCTCCTGCCCCACCTGTTCGGCCTGGGCCCGGGTGTTGCAGCGCAGCGCCAGGCGCAGGCGCACTTCGTAGGGTTCGCGGTCGCCGCCCAGGTGGGGGCCGTGCATGGCGTTCACGCCCAGCAGTTCGGCGCGTTGCTCCAGGTGGCCCAGCCCCAGGTGTTGCACCCGCTGCTGCAGCACCTGCAGGGCCAGTTGACCCCGCGCCACGGCACCCGGGCCGGCGTAGGAAATCTGGCCTTCGCCAATGAAACCGTCCCGGTAACCCAGCGTGGCCTTCAGCGGTTCGGGGCGGGCCTGGCCGCTGGCCTGGTGCACGCGCACGCGGTCCGGGCCTTCGGGCGTGATCTGCACCTGGGAAAAGTCGGCCACCACGTCGGGCTGCAGGTAACGCGCCGGGTCTTCGATCTCGTACAGCAGCTGGGCCGTGCAGGTCAGCCGGTCCACGCGCCCACCGGTGCCCGGCAGTTTGGTGATGACGGCCGAGCCGTCGGCCTGCACCTCGGCCAGCGGGAAGCCCAGGTTGGCCAGGTCGGGCACGTCGAAATGGCCAGGGTCGGCGATGTAGCCGCCGGTCACCTGGCCGGCACATTCCAACAAGTGGCCCACCAGCACGCCTTGGCCCAGGCGCGGCCAGTCGTCGGCGCGCCAGCCGAAGTGGTGCATCAGCGGCGCCAGGAACAAGGCGGGGTCGGCCACACGGCCGGCCACCACCACGTCGGCGCCCGCGGCCAGTGCCGGCAGCAGCGCGTCGGCGCCCAGGTAGGCGTTGGCGGAGATCAGGCGGTCGCCGAGGTCCCCCGCGCGGGCACCCGCGCTGTGCCCGCCCCCCTGGCCGCTGTCCATCAGCGGGGGGTTGTTCGCCAGCACCCAGGGCAGCACGTCGTCGCCGGTCACCACGGCCACGGTCAGTTTGGTCAGGCCCAGTTCCCGCGCCACGGCCAGCACGGCCTGGCCGGCGGCCTCGGGGTGGGCTGCGCCCATGTTGGTCAGGATGGTGGTGCCCTGTTGCACGCAGGCCGGCAACACGGCGCGCAGGCGGGCTTGCAGCAGCGGGTCGTAACCGTGGGCCGGCTCGCGGCTGCGGCGCAACTGCGCCAGGGCGATGGTGCGTTCGGCCAGGCACTCAAAGACCAAGGCGTCCAGCCGGCCCTGTTCGGCCAGGGCCTGGGCGGGGTCAACACGGTCGCCGGCATAGCCTGCGCCGCTGCCGATGCGGAAGACACTCATGGGCCGGGAGCATGCCACCGCGCCCGCCCGCGGCCCTGCGGGTTGGCCCTGCACAGAAGCCGCGGGCCCGGTGGGTTGGGGAAAGCCCTGCGCTGCAGCCCCCCCGGGGGCCGAGAGGCCAGCGCGCGGCTACGATGCGCGCTGCCGCTGGTGACGGCCCGCTGCCCAGCGGCCTGCCGGCCCCGCCCCGACTTTCAGCACCGAGTGTTCCCCACCATGCAACGCCGCACCCTCATCGCCGCCGCTTTCTGCGCCACGGCCTTGTCCAGCTTCTCCAGCTTCGCCCAAACCTGGCCCACGCAACCGGTGAAGATCGTCGTGCCCACCGGGCCGGGCAGCTCGCTGGACCTCATCGTGCGCGCCATGAGCGACAAGCTCTCCGCACGCTGGGGCCAGCCCGTGGTGGTGGACAACAAGCCCGGCGCCGGCGGCCTGCTGGGCGTGGACGTGGCGGCCAAGGCCACCGACGGCCACACGCTGGCCATCGCCTTCAACGGCCCGCTGGCCTTCGGCCCCTTCCTGTACAAAAAGATGCCCTACGACCCGGCCAAGGACCTGAAGCCGGTGCTGATGACCACCAGCCAGGCCAACGTGCTGGCCGTGAACGCCGAGAAGGTGCCGGCCAAGACCGTGGCCGAGTTCGTGGCCTGGGCCAAGGCCCAGGGCGGCAAGGTGAACTACTCGTCGCTGGGCAATGGCAGCTCGGCCCACCTGACCATGGAACTTTTCATGGCCGAAGCCGGTTTCACCGCCACACACGTGCCCTTCAACGGCTCGCCGCCGGCGGCCATGGCCGTGGCCCAGGGCACGGCCGACGCCACCTTCATGGTGGCCCCGGCCCTGCTGCCGCACGTGAAGAACAACAAGGTGCGGCTGCTGGGCGTCAGCAGCGCACAGCGCCCCGACAGCCTGAAAGACCTGGCGACGCTGGGCGAAGCCGGCTACAAGAACGTGGAGTCGCTGGCCTGGAACGGCCTGGTGGGCCCGACCAGCCTGCCCGACGCCGTGGTGGCCAAGGTGAACGCCGACGGCAACGCCGTGCTGCAAGACTCCGCCGTGCGCCAGGCGCTGGAAAACCAGGGCCTGACCATCGTGGGCGGCACACCGGCCGACTTCAAGCGCGTGGTCGACGCCGACGTGAAGCGCTGGGGCCCGGTGATCACCCGCCTGGGTGTCAAACTCGATTGAACGACTGCACCTCATGAATCCCAACGACCCCTTCAACCCCTTCAGCCGCAACAACCCGCTGGCCGGCATTCCCCTGGGTGCGATGCCCGGTGCTGCAGGTGGTGCGGCCCCGGCCAACGACAACCCCTTCAGCTTCGACACCACCGACCTCGACTTCGAAGCCAAGGTGCTGGAGCAGTCGCTGCACGTGCCCGTGCTGCTGGACTGCTGGGCGCCCTGGTGCGGCCCCTGCCGTTCGTTGGGCCCGGTGCTGGAGAAACTGGCCAAGGCCTACGGCGGGCGTTTCCTGCTGGCCAAGGTGAACACCGACGAATCACCGCAGGTGGCCGCGGCCATGGGCA
>JBKCUM010000135.1:0-9633 GCA_046318395.1 Rubrivivax sp. | reverse complement strand
ACAACTGGCCCTGGCCTGCGCTTCCCACGGCGGCGAACCCGCCCACGCCGCCACCGCCGCGGCCGTGCTGGCCCAGTGCGGCGTGGACGTGCAGGCGCTGGAATGTGGCGCCCACTGGCCCTACCGCGACGTGGCCCAGCGCGACCTGGCCAGCGCCGGCCAAGCACCCAGCGCCTTGCACAACAACTGCAGCGGCAAACACGCCGGGTTTGTGTGCCTGGGCTGCCACCTGGCGCCGGGCGACGACCGGCGTGGCTTCCTCAGCGGTTATGTGCAAGCCGAACACCCGGTGATGCAAGAAGTGACCGCCGCGCTGCAGGCCACCACCGGCCACGACCTGGGCACCACCGCGCGCGGCACCGACGGCTGCAGCATCCCCACCTACGCCATCCCGCTGCGCGCCCTGGCCCTGGCCTTCGCACGCGTGGCCACCGGCCAGGGCCTGCGCGCGGGCCATGCCGCCGCCGCGCGGCGCCTGCGCCAGGCCGTGGCCAAAGCACCTTTCATGGTGGCCGGCACGGGCCGTTTCGACACCCGCGTGATGCAGCACTTCGGCGAACGGGTGTTCTGCAAGGTGGGCGCCGAAGGGGTGTACTGCGCCGCGCTGCCCGAGCTGGGCCTGGGCGTGGCCATCAAGATGGACGATGGCAACACCGCCCGCGGCTGCGAACTGGTGATGGCCGCGCTGCTGCACCAACTGCTGCCGCTGAACGAAGCCGACGACGCCCTGCTGCGCAGCATGGCCGACGTGGCGCTGCACAACTGGAACGGCATCGAGGTGGGCCGGCTGCGCGCCGCCGGGCCTTGCGCGATGGCGGATTGAGCAAACCATGTGGCCATGGCCGCCCACGCGGCCGGGCCCGTCAAACCGCGGCTTGTGCCGCTTGGCCTGTCAAACGGCGGTTTGCGCCGCCTGGCCTGTCAAACGGCGGCTTGCGCCGCCTGGGCTGTCAAACGGCGGCTTGCGCCGCCTGGGCCGCGATCACCTCGGCCCGCACGGCCTCGGTCAGTTCGGCCTTCAGCGCCATGAACACGGGCGTGGTCTTCACCGCATAACTGCGCGGGTGAGGCAGCGGCACCGGCCGGTCCAGCTTGATGCGGCCGGGCCGGGCGCTCATCACCACCACGCGGCTGCCCATGAACACGGCTTCGTCGATGTCGTGGGTGACGAACAGCACCGTCGTGCGCTCGGCTTCCCAAATGCCCAGCAGCAGCTCTTGCATCAGCTCGCGTGTCTGGTGGTCCAGCGCGCCAAAGGGTTCGTCCATCAGCAGCATGCGCGGCCGGTTGGCCAGGGCACGCGCCAGCGCCGTGCGCTGCTGCATGCCGCCGGAAAGCTGCTTGGGGTAATGCGCCTCAAAGCCCTTGAGCCCCACCTGGCCGATGAAGTGCTGCGCACGCTCCAGCTGTTCGGCACGCGGCAGGCCCCGTTCGCGCAGGCCGAAACACACGTTCTCCAGCACCGTCAGCCAGGGGAACAGCGTGTAGCTCTGGAACACCATGCCCCGTTCAGCCCCCGGTCCGGTGATGGGCTGGCCGGCCAGCAGGGCGCGGCCTTCCGTGGGCTTTTCCAGCCCGGCCACGATGCGCAACAAGGTGCTCTTGCCACAGCCGCTGGGGCCCAGGATGGTGATGAACTCGTTGGCGGCCACATCCAGGTCGGTGGCTTGCAGGGCCAGCGTCTGCCCGAAACGGCGGCTGACGCCACGGACCTGCAGCAGCGGGGTGTGGTCGGCGGTGTTCATGCGTTGTCCTCCTGCGGGGGGGTGGCCACCACCACGCGGTTGCGGCCGTCGCGCTTGGCGCGGTAAAGCGCCTGGTCGGCGTGGCGTATCCAGTCTTGTGCGCTGGCGGCGTCGCCCAGCATGGCCAGGCCGATGCTCACCGTCACCGGGTGGCCAGGCAGCAGTTCGGCTTCGGCCAGGCGCTGGCGCAAGGCCTCGGCCAGGCGCCAGGCGTCGTCGGCCTCCACCCCCGGCAGCAGCAGCAAAAACTCTTCGCCGCCCACGCGGAACAGCCGGTCGGCGCGGCGGCGGCGCGCCATCACGGCAGCCACCAGGCGGCGCAGCACCTCGTCGCCCACGTCGTGGCCGTGCTGGTCGTTGATGCGTTTGAAGTGGTCCACGTCGATGGCCAGCACCGCGTGTGGCTGGCCGGCCTGGCCGCGCACCTGGTCCAGGGCCGCCGGCAGCTGGCGGCGGTTCAAGGCTCCGGTCAGCGGGTCGGTGCTGGCCTGTTGGACCAGGGCGCGCTGCAGTTCACCGATGCAGTCCAGCACCGCGATGAACATGCCGACGATGAGCAGCAGCATCAAGAACAGGCGCACGCCCATGGAGGGCGACACCAGCCAGGCCCCACCCAGCGCCAGCCCCGTGGCCAGCACCACGGCCAGGGTTTTGGCCAGGCGGTGCGGCAGGGTGAACACGATGACAAACAGCACCGGGCAGGCCCAGAACACGGCGTTCAGGCCGCGCAGGCTCAGGGCTATGAAGCTGCCACTGACCAGCAGCACCGCCAGCGCCCAGAACGGCAGCGCCGGCCGGCCCCAGCGGTGCAAGGCCCAGGCGTTGCCCAGCAGCGCAGCGCCCAGCAGCGCGCCCAGCGCACCGGCGGCCCAGGCCCGGTCCCAGAAGCCGGCCAGGCCAGACACCAGCAGCATTGCCCCGGCCCAGGTGCTCAGCCGAGGCACGATGCGCTGCCGGGCGTGGGCCAGCGGGTCCACTTCCTCGTTCAACCAACGCAGCCAAGCCCTGGGATCTGTCACCCCCGGGGCATCGGCGGGTGCCGGTCGGACTTGAGCCCGGCGCGCGGCAGTCCACCACGGACCGGCGCTGTTCAGCGCAATTGGGCCCACGGGAACAAGCGGCGGTTCAGCGCCTTGAACAACAGGTCGCTGCACAGGCCAATGAGGCCGATGACGATGATGCCGAAGATGATCTGGGCGGTGGCCAGCAGCGCCTGGCTGTCGGTGATCATGTGGCCGATGCCGGTGGACGCGCCAATCAGCTCGGCCACGATCACATAGGTCCAGGCCCAGCCCAGCACCATGCGCAAGGTCTCGAAGATCTCGGGCGCCGCGCCCGGGATCAACACGCGGCGGATCAACCCCCGGTCGCTGACGCCCAGCGTGTAGGCGGCCTCCACCAGGTCGCGCCGCGTGTTGCCCACGGTCACCGCGATCATCAGCACCAGCTGGAAGAAGCTGCCGATGAAGATGACCGCCAGCTTCTGCGCTTCACCGATGCCGGCCCACAAGATGAGCAGCGGGATGAAGGCGCTGGCCGGCAGGTAGCGCGCGAAGCTGATGAAGGGCTCGAAGAAGGCCTCCACCGGCTTGTAGGCGCCCATGGCCACGCCCAGCGGCAGGGCCAGCGCCGCGGCAATGGCAAAACCGCCCAGCACCCGCCACACGGTCCACAGGATGTCCCAGCCAAAGCCCATTTCGGTGAGCAGCGTGTGGCCGCTTTTCAGCATGGTCCACGGGTCGGCCAGAAAGGTCTTCTGCACGAAGCCGCCGAAGGTGGCCAACGCCCACACGGCCACGAACAACACGAAGAAGGCGATGCCCAGCACCACGCGGGTGCCGGGCGCCACAGGCACCAAAGGCTTCATGCAGCGCCCGCCTCGGTCACTTCAGAAAACGCGTGTCGGCCAGCTTGGTGAGGTCGGGGATCTGCTTGATGATGCCGGCCTCCAACAACAGTTCTGCCGCTTCCTTGCTGAAGGCCGCGTGTTCGCCGGCGAAGAACTTCTGGTTGGCGGCGCGGTCTTGCCAGCGCAGATAAGCCTGGCTCTTCTCAAAAGCTTCGCCGCTTTGTTTCACGTCGGCGCCCATGGTCTCGAAGCTCTTCTTGGGGTCGGCCTTGATGAGTTCCAGCGCGTCGAAGTAAGCGTCGGCCAGGGCTTTGGCGGCCTTGGGGTTGTCGGCCAGGAACTTGGGCGTGCAGCCGAAGGTGTCCATCACCATGGGGTAGTCCAACGTGGTGGCGATGATCTTGCCGGCCTCGGGTTTGGCGCGCACCGCACCCAGGTAGGGCTCGTAGGTCATGGCCGCATCGATGCCCGCCGTGCCGGCGATCATCGCGTTGGCCGCGGCCTGCGGCGCCAGGTTCACCACCTTCACGTCTTTCAGGCTCAGGCCGTTCTTCTTCAGCATCCAGGCCAGGCCGAAGTAAGGCGCGGTGCCGGGCGCGTCGGCGGCCACGGTCTTGCCCTTCAGGTCGCTGATCTTGGTGATGCCCGGCTTCACCACCATGCCGTCGGCACCAAAACTCTTGTCCAGCTGGAAGATTTGCGTGGTGGCCACGCCGTTGGCGTTCCACACCACCCAGGTCTCCACCGTGGTGGCCGCGCACTGGATGTCACCGCTGGCGATGGCCAGGTGGCGGTCTTTCTGCGGGATCTTCTTGATGGAAACGTCCAGCCCGTGCTTCTTGAACAGGCCGGCTTCCTTGGCCAGCGTCAGCGGGGCAAAACCCGTCCAGCCGCTGATGCCGATGGCCACCTTGGTTTCCTGGGCCTGGGCCGGCACGCTGGCCAGGGCGAACAGGGTGGCGGCGGCCAAAGCGAGGGTGCTGGAACGGGTCTTCATCGAGGGCTCCTCAAAGGTGCGGTGGTGGGCGGAAAAGGGGCGTCGTCGGGCGGGCGCTTCAGGCCGGTGTCCACAAGGCCGGCAGCGGGTCCAAGGTTCGCAAGATGTGCGCCAGCGCGCCGCCGTGCACCAAGGCCGTGGCGGCTTCGATGTCGGGCGCCAGGTAGTGGTCTTCGGGCATGGGCGGGCAGGCGGTGCGCAGCAAGGCGTGGGCCTGCTCCAGCGCGGCAGAACTGGCCAGCGGGCGCAGGAACTCGATGCCCTGGCCGGCCGCCAGCCACTCGATGGCCAGGATGTGGGCCACGTTGTCGATCATGGGCTGCAGACGCCGCGCGGCGAAGGTGGCCATGGACACGTGGTCTTCCTGGTTGGCGCTGGTGGGCAGGCTGTCCACGCTGGCCGGATGGGCCAGGCTCTTGTTCTCGCTGGCCAGGGCCGCGGCCGTGACGTGCGCGATCATGAAACCGCTGTTCAGCCCCGGGTTGGCGCACAAAAAAGGCGGCAGGCGCGACACGTTGCTGTCGATCAGCATGGCGATGCGGCGCTCGGCGATGGCACCCACTTCGCTGATGGCGCAGGCCATGGCGTCGGCGGCCAGGGCCACGGGTTCCGCATGAAAGTTGCCGCCGCTGATCAGCATGCCGTCTTCTGCGAAGACCAGTGGGTTGTCGGTGACCGCATTCGCTTCCCGCCACAGCACCAGGGCCGCGTGGCGCAGCTGGTCCAGGCAGGCGCCCACCACCTGCGGCTGGCAGCGCAGGCAGTAGGGGTCTTGCACGCGGTCGTCGCCGTCCAGCATCTGGCTTTGCCAGGGCTGGACACCCCCCTCGGGGGGCTGACGGCGCGCAGCGCCGGCCTGGGGGCCCATGTTCATGTGGCTTTGGCGGATGGCGCTGCCGGCCAGCAAGGCGCGGTAGACCTGGGCCACGTCGATCTGCCCGGGCTGGCCACGCAGCGCGTGGATGCGCGGGTCGAAAGGGCCGTCGCTGCCGCGCGCGGCGTCCACCGTCAGCGCGCCAATCACCAGGGCCGATTCCAGCACCGGCTCAAAACTGAACAGCGCGTGCAGCGCCAGCGCCGTGCTGGTCTGCGTGCCGTTGATCAGCGCCAGGCCTTCTTTGGCCGCCAGCTTCAGCGGCGTGATGCCCGCGGCCTGCAGCACGGCCGCGGCCGGGCGGCGTTGGCCGTCCACCAGGAACTCGCCCTCGCCCAGCAGGGCCAGTGTCATGTGGCTCAGCGGCGCCAGGTCGCCCGAGGCGCCCACGCTGCCCTGGCTGGGCACGTAGGGCACCAGGCCGGCGTTGAACACGGCCAGCAGGGTGTCGATGACCACCGGCCGCACGCCGGAATAACCGCGCGCCAGGCTGGCGGCCTTGGTGGCCAGCATCAGCCGCACCACGGCCGGCTGCAGCGGCGCACCCACGCCCACGCTGTGGCTGCGGATGAGGTTCAGCTGCAGCGTGGCCAGGTCGGCCTCGCTGATGCGCGTGCTGGCCAGTTTGCCAAAGCCGGTGTTCACGCCGTACACCGGCGCGGCGCCGGTGGCCGCGGCGTGCACCACGGCCGCGCTGGCCTGGATGGCCGGCAAGGCCATCGGGTCCATCAGCAGTTGGTGGCCACCGGCGTGGATGGCCTGCAGTTCTTCCAGCGACAGTTGTCCAGGGCGCAGCAACATCAGCGGGCCCCCCCATCGGCACCGGCCACCATCGGCATGTTCAGACCTTGTTCCTGGGCGCATTGCACAGCGATGTCGTAGCCCGCATCGGCATGGCGCATCACACCCGTGCCAGGGTCGTTCCACAACACACGCTCGATGCGTTGGGCGGCGGCTTCCGTGCCGTCGCACACGATGACCACACCGCTGTGCTGGCTGTAGCCCATGCCGACACCACCGCCGTGGTGCAGGCTGACCCAGGTGGCACCACCGGCGGTGTTCAGCAGCGCGTTCAGCAGCGGCCAGTCGCTGACGGCGTCGCTGCCGTCCAGCATGGCCTCGGTTTCGCGGTTGGGGCTGGCCACGCTGCCGCTGTCCAAATGGTCGCGGCCGATGACGATGGGCGCTTTCAGTTCGCCGTTTTTCACCATTTGATTGAAAGCCAGACCGGCGCGGTGGCGTTCGCCCAGGCCAATCCAGCAGATGCGCGCCGGCAGGCCCTGGAAGGCGATGCGCTCACCGGCCATGTCCAGCCAGCGGTGCAGGTGGGCATCTTCGGGGAAAAGTTCTTTCATCTTCGCGTCGGTCTTGCGGATGTCTTCCGGGTCGCCGCTCAGCGCCACCCAGCGGAACGGGCCTTTGCCGCGGCAGAACAGCGGCCGCACGTAGGCCGGCACAAAGCCGGGGAAAGCGAAGGCGTTTTTCACGCCGGCATCCAACGCCACCTGGCGGATGTTGTTGCCGTAGTCCACGGTGGGAATGCCCATGGCCTGGAACGCGAGCATGGCCTGCACGTGCTGGGCGCAGCTTTGTTGCGCGGCGGCGCGCAAGGCAGCGTGCTGGCTGTCGTCGGCGCGCGCGGCCATCCACTGGTCCACGGTCCAGCCGGCGGGCAAGTAGCCGTTCACCAGGTCGTGGGCGCTCGTTTGGTCGGTCACCAGGTCGGGCTTGATCTGGCCGGCCTGGGCGCGCTTCACCAGCTCGGGCAGCACTTCAGCGGCGTTGCCCAACAGTGCCACGCTGATGGCCTTGCCTTCGGCCGTGTACTGGGCGATGCGGGCCAGCGCATCGTCCAGGTCGGTGGCCTGTTCGTCCACGTAGCGGCTGCGCAGGCGGAAGTCGATGCGGCTTTGTTGCACCTCGATGTTCAGGCTGCAGGCGCCGGCGAAAGTGGCGGCCAGCGGCTGCGCGCCGCCCATGCCGCCCAGGCCCGCGGTCAGGATCCATTTGCCCTGCAGCTTGCCGCCGTAATGCTGCTTGCCGGCTTCCACAAAGGTTTCGTAGGTGCCTTGCACGATGCCCTGGCTGCCGATGTAGATCCAGCTGCCGGCCGTCATCTGGCCGTACATCATCAAACCCTTGCGGTCGAGTTCGCTGAAGTGTTCCCAGGTGGCCCATTTGGGCACCAGGTTGCTGTTGGCCAGCAGCACACGCGGCGCGTCTTCGTGGGTGCGGAACACACCCACGGGCTTGCCACTTTGCACCAGCAGGGTTTCGTCGGGCTTCAGGCTTTTCAGCGTGGCGACGATGGCGTCGAAAGCCGCCCAGTTGCGCGCGGCCTTGCCGATGCCGCCGTACACCACCAGGGCGTCGGGGTTCTCGGCCACTTCCGGGTCCAGGTTGTTGTGCAGCATGCGCAGCGCGGCTTCGATCAGCCAGTTGGCGCACGAGATTTGTGCGCCGCGCGGCGCGCGCACCGTCCTGGGCAGGTGTTCTGCGGCCAGCGCGACCGCTTTCAGTGCGTGGACATCGTGGTTGGCGTTCACAAGGGTTCTCCCGCGGTTCAAGTTCGGCGCACTGTACTTGTCTAGACAAGCACAGGCAAGTAGCATGCCCGTCATGGTTTCCACCCGGTCACGCGCCCCCACCCCACCGGCCCTCACCGCCAAGGCCGCACCTTACCTGCTGGTCAAACAGCACCTGAAAGACGGCCTGGGCAGCGGCCGCTGGCCCCCGGGCGCGCTGATGCCATCCGAAGCCGAACTGGTGGCGCTGTTCGGCGTGAGCCGCATGACGGTGAACCGCGCGCTGCGCGAACTGCAGGCCGAAGGGCTGGTGCAGCGCAGCCAGGGTTTGGGCACGTTCGCCGCGCCGCTGCACCCCGTTTCGTCCACGTTGACCATCCACGACCTGCACGACGAAATCACCGCCCGCGGCCATGTGCACCAGGCCGTCGTGCAGCTGCAGCGCGCCGAAGCCGCGCCCGCGGCGCTGGCCGCCCAGCTGGGCGTGGCGCGCGGCAGCACGGTGTTCCACACGCTGATCACGCACCTGGAAAACGGCACGCCCATTCAAAGCGAAGACCGTTATGTGAACCCGGCCTGCGCCCCGCAGTACCTGGAAGCCGACTTCACGCAGACCACGCCCACGCACTACCTGTTCCAGCACACGGCGCTGTGGCGCGCGCAGTACAGCATCGAAGCCGCGCGGCCCACGGCGCAAGAAGCGCAGCTGCTGCGCATCGCCGCCGACGAGCCCTGCCTCATCGTCGTGCGCCGCACCTTCACGGTGGACGCGGCCATCACCATCGCGCGCCTGGTGCAACCCGGTTCGCGGTATTCGCTGCAAGGGGAGTTCCAGCCATGACGTTGCCTGTCGCGCAACAGCAGGTGGCCGCGCTGCAAGCGCCGCCACAACCTTGGAAGAACGGCGGGGGTGTCACGCGCCACCTGGCCCATGGCGGCGTGGGGCCAGCGGGCGGTGAAGCTTGGGCCTGGCGCATCAGCCTGGCCGACGTGGCCGCCGACGGGCCCTTTTCCGCCTACCCCGGTGTGCAACGCTGGTTCGCCGTGGTGGACGGCGGTGGTGTGCAGCTGCGGTTCGAGAACCGCCTGTCGCGGCTGACACCAGACAGCGCCGCCCTGCACTTCGACGGCGCCGAAGCCCCGCACTGCAGCCTGCTGACCGGCCCCACCCGCGACCTGAACCTGATGCTGCAAGCCGGTGCGCGCGGCGAAATGCAACGCGGCACACACTTCAACGCCGACTGGCCGCAACGCGGGTGCTACGACCCCGCCACCCACACGCTGCACTGGGGCTTCGCTCCCGGCCCGTTGCAATGGCCGCACGCGGTGCTGTGGCTGGGTGTGGACGAAGGCGGTGTGGCATGACCGCGCCGATACGCCGCCTTTGGCGCAACGCCCGCCTGGCCACCCTGGCCGAACCGGGTTGGGGCTTGGTGGAGCAAGGCGCGGTGTTGACCGAAGGCGAGCACATCGCCTGGTTGGGCGCTGAAACCGACTTGCCAGCCGGCCTGCGCGCCGACGAAGAACACGACCAACAAGGCGCGCTGCTGACGCCGGCCCTGGTGGACTGCCACACGCACCTGGTCTACGGCGGCCACCGCGCGAATGAGTTCGAACTGCGCTTGCAAGGCGCCAGCTACGAA
>JBKCUM010000134.1:0-16420 GCA_046318395.1 Rubrivivax sp. | reverse complement strand
GGCGAGCGTGCCGTGGCCGTGGGCCGCGACGGGCGCCTCTCGGGCCCGGGCCTGACGGCGGCGCTGGTGCGCGGGCTGCAGAGCACCGGCCTCGATGTCGTCGACCTCGGGCCGGTGACCACACCCATGCTGTACTACGTGGCCGCCACGCGCGCCAGGCACGGCTGCACCAGCGGCATCCAGGTCACGGGCAGCCACAACCCGAAGGACTACAACGGTTTCAAGATGGTGATGTCGGGCCGCGCCATCTACGGCGAAGACATCCAGAAGCTCAAGCGCCGCATCGAGGCCGAGGACTACACGGCGGCCAAGGGCCGCAGCGCACGCATGGACATCGGCGCGGAGTACGCCGCGCGCATCGTCGGCGACTGCCGGCTGAGCCGGCCGATGAAGATTGTCGTCGACAGCGGCAACGGCATCCCGGGTGCCAGCGCCCCGGCCATCCTGAAGGCCCTGGGCTGCGAGGTGATCGACCTGTACAGCAAGGTCGACGGCGACTTCCCCAACCACCACCCCGACCCGAGCAAGCCCGAGAACCTGCAGATGCTCAAGGCCGTGGTGCACGCCACCGGCGCCGAGATCGGCCTGGCCTTCGACGGCGACGGCGACCGCCTGGGCGTGGTCACCGCGGGCGGCAACATCATCTATCCCGACCGCCAGATCATGCTGTTCGCGCGCGACATCCTGGCGCGCCACCCGGGCGGCAAGATCATCTTCGACGTGAAGTGCAGCCAGCGTGTGCCCGTGGCCATCCGCGAAGCCGGCGGCAAGCCGCTGCTGTGGAAGACCGGCCACTCGCTGATGAAGGCCAAGCTGAAAGAAACCGGCGCACCTTTCGCCGGCGAGATGAGCGGCCACCTGTTCTTCGGCGAGCGCTGGTACGGTTTCGACGACGCCATGTACACGGCGGCGCGCCTGCTGGAGATCCTCAGCCGCGAGAAGAACCCCAGCGCCTTCCTTGACGCCCTGCCCACCAGCTTCAGCACGCCCGAGTTGAACGTGCCTTGCGCCGAAGGCGAACACCACGCCGTGGTGGCCGAACTGCTGGCACGGGTGGCCGACGGCCGCCTGGCTTTCGAAGGCGGCGAGGTCGGCACCATCGACGGCCTGCGGGTGGACTTCGCCGACGGTTTCGGCCTCATCCGCGGCAGCAACACCACGCCGGTGCTGGTGCTGCGTTTTGAAGGCCACACCGACGAGGCCCTGCACCGCATCCAGGACCAGTTCATGGCCGCGCTGCGCAGCGTCAAGCCCGACGCGCAGGTCGAGGCTTCGGCCCATTGAGTGAACTGAGCACTGCGCGGGCCGCCGGGTGTGCCACCCGGCCCCCGCGCGGTGGCCCACCGCCCCGGCCACGCCGCGCATGAACCCCAGCCTGGCCCGCGCGGCCTACAGCCTGCTGCTGCGCCTGGCCACGCCGGTCTACCTGGCGCGGCTGTGGTGGCGCGGCCGCGCCGAGCCGCTGTACCGCAGCCACCTGGCCCAGCGCCTGGGTTTCGGCGTGGCCACGGCGCCCGGCGCGCTGTGGCTGCACGCCGTGAGCCTGGGCGAGACCAAGGCCGCCGAACCGCTGCTGAAAGCCTTGCGCGCCGCCCGCCCCGGGCTGCGCCTGCTGCTGACGCACAGCACCGCCACCGGCCGCGAAGCCGGCGCCAAGCTGCTGCAGCCTGGCGATGCCCAGGCTTGGTTGCCTTACGACACGCCCGGCGCCGTGCGGCGCTTTCTGCAGCGCCACCGGCCCGCCGCCGGGGTGCTGATGGAAACCGAGGTGTGGCCCAACCTGCTGCACGAGGCGCGCCAGCACAGCCTGCCCGTGGTGTTGGCCAACGCCCGTTTGTCCGCCAAAAGCCAGGCCAAGGGCGAACGCCTGGCCGCGCTGCTGCACCCGGCCGTGGCCGCGCTGGCGCGCGTGCTGGCCCAGACCCCGGCCGACGCCCAACGCCTGCAGGCCAGCGGCGCCCGCCAGGTGATGGTGATGGGCAACCTGAAGTACGACCTGGCCCCGCCCCCGAAGCTGACCGCGCGTGGCCTGCAATGGCGCCAGGCGCTGGCCCGCCCGGTGGTGCTGGCCACCAGCACCCGCGAAGGCGAAGAGGGCCCGTTGCTGCAGGCCTGGCAGGCGCTGCCGTTGCCCCGCCCGCTGCTGCTGCTGGTGCCGCGCCACCCGCAGCGTTTCGACGCCGTGGCCCAACTGGTGCAGGCCCAGGGCCTGCGGTTGCAGCGGCGCAGCAGCTGGGGCGAGTTGCCGCCCGCTGAAGCCGCCCAGGCCGACGTGTGGCTGGGCGATTCCGTGGGCGAGATGCCGCTTTACTACGGTGCCGCCGACAGCGCGCTGCTGGGCGGCAGTTTTGCGCCGCTGGGTGGGCAGAACCTGATCGAAGCGGCGGCCTGTGGCTGCCCGCTGGTGATGGGGCCGCACACCTTCAATTTCGCCGAAGCCGCCGAGCTGAGCCTGGCCGCCGGGGCCTCGCAACGTGCCAGCGACATGGCCGACGGCGTGGCCCGCGCCGTGGCCCTGGCCGCCGCACCCGACCGCAACGCCTGGGTGCAGCGCGCCCTGGCCTTTGCCGCCGAACACCGCGGCGCGGCCCAGCGCATGGCGCAGGCCGTGCTGGACTGCTTGCCGCGCTGAGCCGCTGTGAACGAGCCGCGCACGCCCACCCGACGCGCCCTCTCGGCCGGGCTGGTCTTGTCCACTGATGGCCCTGCCTCGGGACCTGGCTGTGCTGGGTGCCCAGACCTCGACCGCCTTGGCGCGCCGCGCAGGCGCGACCGGTTCGTCCACAGCTGCTGAGTGCCATGGCCCCCGCTCCCGAACGCAGCGCCGCCGCCCGGCTGAACCTGCCGGCCTGGCGCGACACGCTGTGGCGTGCCGGCTGGTGGACCAGCGCCGCCCTGCTGGCGGTGCTGGCGCTGGGCCTGTGGTTGGCGTGGCGCACCTTGCAGCCCACGCCCGACAAGCGCCTGGTCATCGCCACCGGGCCGGAGCGCGGGGCCTACGAAACCTTTGCCCAACGCTATCGCCCGCTGCTGCAAGCGCATGGCGTGCAGGTGGACCTGCGCGCCACCCAGGGTTCGGGCGAGAACCTGGCGCTGTTGAACGACCCCGCAGCCGGCGTGTCCGTGGCTTTTGTGCAGGCGGGGGTGCCGGTGGCCGCACGCGCCGCGTCAGCCGCCACCGGGGCCAGCGCGGCCACCGTCGCCGAACCCGGTGCAGAAGACGACGCTGCGGGTGGCCCGCGCCTGCGTTCGCTGGGCCACGTGGCGCTGGAGCCGCTGTGGGTGTTCTACCGCACGCAGCCGGCCTCGCTGCGGCCCGCGTCCCGGGCCGCGGTGGCCTTGCCCGAGGGGCTGGCCGCCCTGCGGGGCCAAGCCATCGACGTGGGGCCGGTGGGCAGTGGCACGGGCGCCTTGCTGCAGCAACTGGCCGACGCCGCCGGCCTGCCGCCCGGGCAGTTGAAGCACAACACCAGCACGCTGCAGGCCGTGGTGGACCTGGTGCAGGGCCGCTCGCCTGCGCTGGCCCTGGTGGCCGCCGCCGACGCGCCGCTGGTGCAGTACCTGCTGCACACGCCCGGCGTGGCCTTGCTGGACTTTGCGCAGGCCGAGGCCTATGCGCGGCGCTTCCCGTTCCTGCAGGCCGTGACGCTGCCGCGCGGGCTGGTGGACCTGGCGGCTGACAGCCCGCCGCGCGACATCCACCTGCTGGCCACCACGGCCACGCTGCTGGTGCACGAAGACCTGCACCCGGCCTTGCAGCAGCTGCTGCTGCAAAGCGCCCACGCCGCCCACCGGGGCGCAGGCTGGTTCCACCGCGCGGGCCACTTCCCCAACGCACAGGCCGGGGACTGGCCGCTGTCGGCCCAGGCCGAACGCTACTTCCGCCAAGGCCCGCCCTGGCTGCAGCGTTACCTGCCGTTCTGGTTGGCCAACTTCATCGACCGCATGTGGATCGTGCTGCTGCCGCTGTTGGCGGCGCTGCTGCCCCTGTCGCGGGTGTTGCCGCCGCTGGTGGCGCACCGCCTGCGTTCACGCGTGTTCCGCTGGTATGCCAACCTGCGGGCGTTGGAGCAGCGCCTGGAGCAGCCGAACCCGCCGCTGGCGGTGTTGCGCGAAGAACTGGACCGGCTGGACGCGCAGACCGAACGCATCGGCGTGCCGCTGTCGTACGCCGGTGAGCTGTACGACCTGCGCAGCCACATTCAGCTGGTGCGGCGGCGGCTGGCGGCGCTGGAAGCGCGGCCGCCTGCCAGCGCCCAGGGCTGAAGCCGCGCTGCCTGGCACAGCCCGGTCCAGCGCGGTCAGCCGCGCACCAGGTCCAGCATGCTCAGACCGGCCGAGCCCGGCAACACCGTGCTGTCCAGCGCCGCGCGGCCCAGGCCCAGGTGCTGGGCCAGCAGGCTGCGCTGCACGGCGCGCAGGTCGGTGGTGGTCTTCAGGTCGCGGCCTTCAAAACGGTCGGCCTTGGCCAGGCCCGGCCAGTCGGCGATGACCTGGCCACCGCGCACCGCCCCGCCCAGCACAAAGGCCGCGCCGCCGCTGCCGTGGTCGCTGCCGCCGGTGCCGTTGGCCGCCACCTCGCGGCCGAATTCCGTGGTCACCAGCACCACGGTGCGGCCCCAGGTGCCGCCGGCCTGCAGGCCGTCGCGCAGCGTGGCCACCAGGGCGTCCAGCGTGCGCAGTTGTTGGTTCAGCGGGCCATTCGGGTTGGCCTGCTGGCTGTGGCTGTCCCAGCCGCCCATCTCCAGCACCGCCACCTGCGCGCCTTTCTGCAGGAACTCGCAGGCCTGGCGGCCCAGGGCCAGCACGGCGTTGCGGCCACCGCCGCCACCCCCGCCCATGCCCTTCATGGCGGCCATGTCCATCTCGGGGTTCTGGCGCAGGCCCTGGGCGCGGGCCAGGGCCTGCGCCAAAGCCGGGTCGCCCGCGTACAGGGCCTGCAGGCGCTGCAGCAGGTCGGCGTTGGGCTCGGGCAGCACCGAAGGCGCCCAGGTGTCGACCTGGGCCGTGCCACGCAGGGCCAGCGGCACGGCGGTGTCCAGCGCCACGGCGCGGGTGGGCGGACCGCCACGGGCGTTCAGCGCCCGCGCCAACCAGCCGGTGGCCAGTTCATAGGGGCGGTTGCCGCCGCTTTCCAGCACCTGTTGGGCGTCGAAGTGCGAACGCTCGCGGTAGGGCAGGCCGGTGGCGTGCACCACGGCCAGTTCGCCCTGGCCGTACAGGCGGTGCATCTGGGCCAGCGCCGGGTGCAGCGCAAACGGGCCGTGCAGCGGCAGCGGCGCTTCTTCAAAACGTGCCAGCGCGCCGCGTGCTTCGGCGAAGTGCGGGTCGCCCACGGCCGGCACGGCGTACAAGCCGTCGAGGCCGCCGCGCAGCAGCAGGAAGACGAAGCGGCGTTCAGCCTGGCTGGCCGTGGCCCCGGCCGGTGCGGCGGCCAGGCTCAGGCTGGCGGCGGAGAACGCCGAGGCGGCCAACAGTTGTCGACGGTGCAGCATGGGGCGCTCCTCAGCGGCGTTGTTGTTCTGGCGACAGCAGCAGCAGCGCCAGGGCCTGCGGGCCATCGGCCGCGCGTTCGATCTGCCGGCGCGTGGCCTCGCTCAGGGCCTCGCCAAAGGCGCCCTCGGCCAGGCGGCGGGCGTCGGTCTGGCGGGCGGCGCGTTGCGCGGCGTTGGTGGCCCATTCCACGCGCTTCCACACGGCCTCGGGGCCCAGCCAGTCTTCGGCGCGGTCGGGCCAGCCGGCGGGCGAGGGCGTGGCGTGCAGGCGCTGGCCCAGGGCGGTGATGCCGGCGTCGGGTGCGCGTTGGAAGGCAGGCGCCCCGGCGCCCAGCAGGCGCAAGCTGCTCAGCACGAACTCTTCCGGCGTCTTCAGCTTGCTGCGTTCGGGTGTCCAGGCTTCCGGGGCCTGTACCAAGGCCGTGGCCAGCTGGCCCAGGTGCCCTTCACTTTGAAGGTAAGCCTGTTCGAGGCGGCGCACCAGGCTGGGCGGGGGTTGGTCGGCCACCACGTGGCGGGCCAGCTTGTAGGCCAGGAAGCGGGCGGTGTGGGGGTGGCGCGCCAGGTCGCGCAGCACGGCGGCCAGCGCGTCGGGGCCTTCGGGGTAGGTGCGGCCCAGCACGGTTTTCGGGCCGGGTTCGTGCCAGTCGGGGTCGAAGGCGACGGTGGTGTCGCTGCCCTGCACCACGGCCTGCACCGGCACGCGCCAGCCCGTCAGCAGCGCGGCCAGGGCCGTCACGTCGGCCTGGCTGTAGCCGCCCCAGCCGCCATAGGCTGCACCGCCACCGGCCACACCCAGCGTGTGCAGTTCCAGCAGTTCACGCGCCAGGTTTTCGTTCAGGCCCAGCTTGGCCGTGGGCGTGTCCATGTCCTGGGCACGGCGCTGGCGGCGCAGCGCGACGCGCGCGTTCGGGCCGGCCGATTGGTCGTTGTCCAGGTAGCGCAGCATGGCCGGGTGGCGCACGGCGGCGTTCAGCAGCGCTTCGAACGGGCCCAGCGTGTGCGGGCGGATGGCTTCGCGCTCAAAGGGGCCGACCAGGCCGCGCACCGGGCCTTTCAGCGCCGACACCGTGAAGTGGTTGGCCCAGAAAAGCACCAGGCGTTCGTGGAAGGCCTGCGGGCTGGTGGTGGCGGTGAGCAGCCGCGCCCGCAGGTCGGCCTGCATCAGCGCGCGGAACTGTTCGTTGAACTTTTGCTCCAGGCCCTCGCCCTCGCCGCGGCGTTGCTCGCGCCTTTGGCGCGCCAGTTCCGCATGCACCCGCAGCGCGTGGGCGGCGCTGGCCAGGTCGGTGCCTGTTTGCGGGCTGGCGGGTTTCAGCTGCTGCAGCAGCCAGCCGGGGGGGTCGGTCGCCAGCGGCGACAGTTGCGCTTCACCGAGGCCAAAGCGTTGGGCAGCGGTCAGCGCCGCGGCTGGGCGCGTGACGACGGCGGGGGCGGTGACGGCCATGGGCAACTCCTGACGGCGAGCCCACAGTGTCGGGCCCCGGGCCCGTCACGAACATGCCTGGCCGGTGAAGAAAGTTTGCCGGCCGTGCCCTGTCGCAACGGGACGACGGCCGGGCGTTCGGCGCGTCAGGGCGCCAGCAGGCGGTTCACGCTGTCCAGGTCGGTGGGCGCCAATTGGCCCGAGGCCTGGCGCAGCTTCAAGCCGGCCAGCAGCACGTCGTAGCGGGCCTTGGCCAGGTCGCGCTGGGTGCTGAAGAGTTGGGTCTGGGCGTTCAGCACGTCCAGGTTCACACGCACGCCGACCTTGTAGCCCAGCTGCGTGGCTTCCAGCGCCAGCTTGCTGCTGGATTCAGCCGCTTCCAGCGCCTTCACCTGCGACAGGCCCGACTGCACGCCGAAGTAGGCCACGCGCGTGCCCTGTGCCACGCCACGGCGCGCGGCTTCCACGTCGTTCTTGGCCTTTTCTTCCAGCGCCAGCGTTTCTTTCACGCGGTTCTGGATGGCGCCACCGGCGAACAGCGTCCAGTTCAGCTGCAGGCCCACGGTGCCGGTGTTGGTCTTGCCGTTGCCGGCGGCCAGCGAGGTGCCGTCGGCGCGCGTGCTGCCCACCGAGGCCACGGCGTCCACCGTGGGCAGGTGGCCGGCTTTGGCCTTGGCGGTTTCCAGCGTGGCCACTTCCAGGCCCACGCGGGCCTTGCGCACGGTGGGGTGCTGGTTGTCGGCCACGGTCACCCATTCTTCGGCGTTGGCCGGCACGGGCGAAGGCAGCACCACCGGGGTGGCCAGCGGCTTGGGTTCGGTGTTGGTGCGGCCTACCAGGGTGTCGAGTGCGATGCGCTTGGTGCGCAGGTCGTTCTCGGCCACCAGTTCCTGGGCGGTGGCCAGGTCGAAGCGGGCCTGGGCTTCGCGCGTGTCGGTGATGGTGGCGGTGCCGACCTCGAAATTGCGCTTGGCCGAGGCCAGCTGTTCGGTGATGAAGGTCTTGTTGGCCCGCGTGGTGGTCAGCGTGTCTTGCGCCGTCAGCACGTCGAAGTAGGCCTGCGAGACCCGCACGATCAGGTCTTGTTCGGCGGCGTCCAGGTCGGCCTGGGCCACCACCAGCGACTTGCGCGATTGCGCCACGCTGGCGTCGTTGGCGCGGTTGAACAGCGGCATCTTGCCGTTCACCGTGACGCCGGTGCTGACGCTGCTGCCGGTGGGGATGCGCGGTGCGTCGATCTGCGAGTTGGTGGCGCTGGCGCTGAGGGCGGCCGACGGGCGGTTCAGCGCCTCGCCTTGTTCGGCGCGGTACTTGGCGGCTTCAGCGGCCTGGCGGGCGGCCAAGTAAGTGGCGTCAAAAGCGCGCGCGGCGTCGTACAGGGCCTGCAGGTTTTGGGCCTGTGCGCTCAGCGGCAGGGCCGCACCGGCCAGGGTGAAGGCTGCCAGCACGGTGGCCATGGCCACTCGGGTTCGCTTCAGACGCATGGGGAATCCTTCTTGATATGCAAATGGAACAGGGCAAGGCGCTCTGGGCCGCCGTTATAGGGGCCCGCCCCGGTCGGCGCAGCCGGTGTGCGACGACCTGCACGTTCCGGGGGGCAGCAGGCGCCTGGCGGGCGACGGGCTGCGGCCACGGGACGGGCGGTCACCAGCACGGGTGGGTGGCGCCAAGGCGGTGTCAGAAAGCGAAACGGGTCTTCTCGGCGAAGCCTTGCAGGCGTGGCGCCACGGTGTCGAACAGGTCGCGCTCGGCGAAGGCATCGCCCTGGCGCGTGAACAGCTTGGCCACCATCACGGGTTCCTCGCCCACCACGGCGGCCAAGCGGCCACCGGGCTTGAGCTGCTGCAGCAGTGCGGCCGGCACGCTGGCCACCGAGCCCGACAGCACGATCACGTCGAACGGGCCTTCGGCGGCCAGGCCCTGGGCGCCTTGTGCGGCGCTGCACTCGACCACGCTGGCGTTGCTGAGGCCGGCGCGGCGCAGGTTCTCGCGCGCCATCTGCACCAGGGCGGGTTCGCACTCCAGCGTGAAGACCTGCTGCGCGCGGTGGGCCAGCAAGGCGGCCATGAAGCCCGAGCCGGCGCCGACTTCCAGCACCTTTTCGTGGCGCTGCACCTGCAGTTCCTGCAGCAAACGGGCTTCCACCTTGGGTTCCAGCATGCGCGGGCCGTCACCGCCACGGTCCAGCAGCGGCACCTGGGTGTCGACGAAGGCCATGCCCCGCAGGCCGGCGGGCACGAAGTCTTCGCGCTTCACGGTGGCCAGCAGCGAAAGCACATGGGCGTCGAGCACGTCCCAGGGACGGATCTGCTGCTCGATCATGTTGAAGCGGGCGAGTTCGGTGTTCATGGTTTATACCGGGTAGGGTATCAGGGGGCGAATGACCGCTGATTTTATGGGGTGGTGTTTGCAGCAGCTTGACGGCCGCCAAAGCGGCGGCCGGCCCAGGCGACCAGGTCGTCCAGGTAGCAGTAGATGACGGGCACGACCACCAGGGTCAGCAGCGACGAGGTGATGACGCCACCGATCACCGCCTGCCCCATGGGCGCGCGTTGTTCAGAGCCTTCGGTCAGCGCAAAGGCCAGCGGCACCATGCCGAAGACCATGGCCAGCGTCGTCATCAAGATGGGCCGCAGCCGCACCTGGGCGGCGTGCAGCAGCGCGGCGGTGCGTTCCATGCCGGCTTCGCGCGAGCGGATGGCGAAGTCCACCAGCAGGATGGCGTTCTTCGTCACCAGTCCCATCAGCATGACGATGCCGATGATGCTGAACATGTTCAGCGTGCTGCCGAACAGCAGCAGCGTCAGCACCACGCCGATCAGACCCAGTGGCAGGATGGCTACGACAATGGCCACGCGGCGGAAGCTGACCAGCATCACCATCATCGCCAGCAGCATCAGAACGATCATCAGCGGCAGCACGGCAAAGACCGACCCCTGCGACACCTGGCTCTCCTCGAACAGCCCGCCCGTCTCGAGCTTGTAGGGTCTGGGCAGCTTGGCGCTGAACTCGGCGACCTTCGGCGCCAGCGCCTGCACCACGATGTCGGGCAGCACGCCGCGGTTGACGTCGGCGCGCACCGCCAGCGTCGGCACCCGGTCGCGGCGCCAGACCAGCGGGAACTCCTGCTCCTCGGCGATGGTGACGAACTGCCTCAGCGGCACCATGCGGCCGCTCGGCGTGGGCACCTGCAGCGACGCCAGCGACTCGAACGAAGCCCGCTCGCCATCGGTGGCGCGCACCACGGCGTTGACCAGGTAGATATCGTCGCGGACCTGCGTCACCACGGTGCCCGAGATGGCGGCGTTCAGCACAGAGGCAATGCTGGCCGAGCTGACGCCGAGCTGGCGTGCCTGGTCCTGGTTGATCTTGATGCGCAGCTGGCGCGCCGGCTCCATCCAGTCGAAGTGCACGTGCCGCGCGCGCGGGTCGGTGCCGACCACGTTCGCGAACTCGAGCGCCAGGCGCCGCACCTCGTCCTTGTCCGGGCCGGAGATGCGGTACTGCAGCGGCCAGCCGACGGGCGGGCCCAGTTCGAGCGGCGCGACGCGCGAGACGACCCCTGGGAACTCTTCGGCCAGCACCTTTTCCAGCTTGTCGTGCAGGCGCTCGCGCGCTTCGAGGTCCTTGGCCACGACGACGAACTGACCGAAGAAGGGGTTCGCCAGCTGCACGTTCAGCGTCAGGATGAAGCGGATCGCTCCACGGCCGACATAACTGCTGAAGTGATCCACGTCGGGGTCGGCCTTGAGAATCGTCTCCAGTCGCTTGACCTCCGCCTCGGTGGCGAAGATCGACGCGTTCTGGCGCAGCGTCAGGTCCACCGTCAGCTCGGGGCGGTCGCTGGACGGGAAGAACTGCCGCGACACGCTGCCCAGCAGAATCAGCGCGGCGACGAAGGCGGCGATCGTCACGCCGATGGTCACCCATTTCATGCGGATCGCGGCCTGCAGGAAGCGGCTGTACAGCAACACCAGCTTGCTTGGCTTGGGTTCGGTCTCCTGCTTCTTCGGCGGCTTGAGCAGCGCCTTGCCGAGCAACGGCCCGAAGACCACCGCCACCAGCCAGCTGATGATCAGCGAGATCGCGACCACCGAGAAGATCGAGAAGGTGTACTCGCCGGCCGAACTCTTGGCGAAGCCGATCGGCACGAAGGCGGCAATCGTCACCAGCGTGCCGATCAGCATCGGCGCGGCCAGCGTGCGGTAGGCAAAGGTCGCGGCCTGGTCCGCGCTGTCGCCGGCGCCGAGCCGGCGCAGCATGGCATCGACCGTGGTCATCGCGTCGTCGACCAGCATCCCCAGGGCGATGATCAGCGCGCCCAGCGAGATGCGCTGCAGGTCGATGTTGGCGACGTCCATGACCGCGAACACGATCGCCATAGTCAGCGGAATGGCCAAGGCCACCACCGCCCCGGGCCGCACGCCCAGGCTGACGAAGCTGCACACCAGGATGATGACGATGGCCTGCCACAAGTTGGTCATGAAGTCGTTGATCGCCAGATCGACCGACACCGCCTGGTCGGCCACCAGCGTCGCTTCGATGCCCACCGGCAGGTTGGCCTTGATCTCGGTCATCTCGCGGCGCAGGTTCTCGCCCAGCGCCAGAATGTCGCCGGAATCGCGCATCGCGATCGCCAGGCCGATGGCCTGCTCGCCGTTGACGCGGAACATCGGCTGCGGCGGGTCGGTGAAGCCGCGCCGCACGGTGGCGATGTCGCCGAGCCGGAAGATGCGGTCGCCGGAGACGAAGTTCACCGCCTCGATGTCGGCCTCGGTGTCGAAGGCGCCGGTCACGCGCAGGAACACGCGCTCCTGCTCGCCTTGCATCGTACCGGCCGGGCGCACCAGGTTCTGCGCCTGCAGCGTGGCCACGATCTGGTTCAGGTTCAGGCGCAGGCCCGCCAGGCGCTCGAGCGAGAACTCGATGAAGATCTGCTCGTCCTGCGCACCCAGCACCTCGATCTTCGAGACGTCGGGCACCTGCAGGAGGCGCGAGCGCGCGGCCTCCACGTAGTCGCGCAGTTCGCGGAAGTTGAAACCGTCGGCCGTGAACGCGTAGATGATGCCGAAGGTGTCGCCGAAGCTGTCGTTCAGGAACGGCCCGAGCACGCCCTGCGGCAGCGTGTGGCGCATATCGCCGATGTTCGTGCGCACCTGGTACCAGATGTCGGGAATCTTGTGAGGCGGCGTCGATTGCTTCAGTTCGACGAAGATCGTCGTCTGCCCGGCGATGGTGTAGCTGCGCAGGCGATCGAGGTAGTCGGTCTCCTGCAGCGTGCGCTCCAGCCGCTCGGTCACCTGCTTGAGCGTCTCGTCCACCGTCGCACCGGGCCAGCCGGCCGCGACGATCATCGTACGTATGGTGATCGCCGGGTCCTCGCCGCGGCCCAGCTTCATGAACGAGATGACGCCGGACACGACGCCCACGATCATCAGGAAGACTACGAGCGAGCGCTTCTTCAGCGCCCACTCCGACAGGTTCGGGCCGATCACGACTTCGTCTCGAGCAGGCGGACCTTCTGGCCGGGACGCAGGGCCTGCACACCGGCGGTCACCACCATATCACCGGGGGTGAGTCCATCGGCGACCTGTACCGTCGAGGAATCGGCGGCGCGGACGCTGATGGGACGCAGCGACACCGTGCCGACCTTGCGGTCGAACACCCACACGGCGGTCTTGCCGTCGGTCCGGACCAGGGCAGAGGCCGGGATCGAGATGGTCGAGACGGTCTCGAGCTGGATGCGCCCGGTCACCGTCGTACCCAGCCGCATCGCCGCCGGTGCATCGATCAGCCGCACCCGCACCGCGAAGGTGCCGGTGACCGGGTCGGCGCGCGGCGAGACCTCGCGCACGATGCCCGTCGCCGTCACGCTCGGGTCGGTGCTCAGCGCCAGCGTGATGCCGCCGAGCCGCGCCGGCGGCGGCGCCTTGCCGCGGCCCGCCGCAGCCGGTGGCTCCGGCGTCAACGCCACGTTGTCCTTGACCTGGGCGGGTACGTCGAAGACCGCATCGCGTGCGCTCTCGCGGGCCACCTGGATGATCATGCGGCCGGCCGACACCACCTCGCCCGGCTGCGGCCCGCGGGCGGTGACCACGCCTGCGACGCTGGAGACGAGCCGGGTGTAGCTCAACCGGTTCTGCGACAGGCTCACCTGCGCCCGCAGGGCCTCGACCTGGGCCTCGGCGGACTTCAGCAGCGACTGGGCCTGCTCGACCTGCGCCCGCGACACCGCGTCCTCGACCACCAGTTCGCTCATCCGCGTGTAGTTGCTGCGCGCCTCGACCAGCTGCGCGTTGGCGCTGGCGAGCTGGGCGCGCGCCGCCTGCAGCCCGCTCTCCTCGTTCTGGGGGTCGAGCCGCGCGATCAGCTGACCCGGCTTGACGGTGTCGCCGACGTCCACCGTCCGCTCGATCATGCGACCGTCGATGCGGAACGACTGGTTGATCTCGGCCTGCGCCTGCACGGTACCCGTCAGGACCACTGCGCCGCCGACATCGCGCTTCTCGATCGTGACGGCCCGCACCGGACGGATCTCGGGCGCCGGAGCCTCGGCTGCACGCTGGCAGCCGCCCAGCGCCGCGACGAGGCACAGCACGATCCATCCAGGGGCGCCCGACATGCGGTGCGCTTGGTGGGCGGCGACGTTCGAGAACACGGGCAACCTCCCTATCGGGGCATTCAAGACGGGCAACACACGGCGGGCCGGATGCTCGGGCGGGGTACACGAAGGGTCATTCGAAGCCCGCCGCCACACCGATGATCAGCGTCGAGACCACGAACAGCGCGAGCACCAGCGGCCAGACGAAGCGAAGATAGCGGTCGTAGCCGACTTTCGCGATCGCCAGGCCACCGACCAGCACCACGCTGGTGGGGGCAATCATCAGTGCGATGCCGTGCCCCATCACCCAAGCAGTGATCGTACCGGCTCGGCTGACCTGGGCAAAATCGGCGAGCGGCGCCAGCAGCGGCATCACCAGCGCCGCGTGGCCCGAGCTCGACGGAACCAGGAAGGCCAGCGGGATGTTGACCAGGACGGTCAGGAACACGAAGAAGCCGGCCGACGCACCACTCACGACCGTTTCCATCGAGTGCAGGATGGTGTCCAGGGTCTGGGTGTTGTTCATGATCACCGACACGCCGCCCGCCAGCACCACCACCAGCGCCGGGCCCATCATGTCCGAGGCGCCGGCGGCGATCAGGCGGACCGTCTCCTTCTCGCCCATCTTCGCCACGAAGCCCACCAGGACCGAGGCGAGGATGAACAGCATCGCGAGCTCCGGGAACCACCAGTTCAGCTCGAACCAGAACGGCTGCGCACCCTCCACTTCGTGGGTCCCGTAGTAGTCGGCCGGTGCGGCTCGGCCGCCCAGCACGCTCGACCAGGGAATCACCGAGAAGATCATCAGTCCGAAGGCCGCCGCGGTGATCGCCAGCACCCGCTTCTGCATGCCGGTCAGCCGGTGACCCGCCTCCATGCCCGGCGGGCCGGCGTCCTGCGGCGGCGCACCGGCGGCACTCGCCTCCTCGGGGGCGTCCCACCCCACGAGCGAGGCACCGGGATCGTTGCGGACCCGGGCCGCATAGCGCAGCACCCAGGCGACCGACATGGCGGTCAGCACGACCCAGAGCACGGACCGCAGCACGATGCCGTCGCCGAGCGAGACACCCGCTTCGCTCGCGGCGACACCGATCGAGAACGGGTTGACGGTCGAGGCCATCACGCCGACCAGCGCACCGAGGATGATCATCGAGGCGGTGACCAGGCGGTCGTAGCCCATCGCCGCCATCAGCGGCAGGAACAGCGCGTAGAACCCGAGTGTCTCGACCGAGAACCCCATCGTCGTACCGAGCAACGAGAACAGCACCATCACCGAGGTGATCAGCAGCCACCCCTGGTCGCGCAGGCGATGCGCCAGCGCCGCCACCGCGACCTCGAGGCTGCGCGTCGCGAAACTGACCGATATGAATGCGCCGATCGACATGATGAAGACGATGATGCCGACCTGCCCGAACAACCGTCCGACGGTCTCGGTGTCGACGCCTTCGGGGCCGCGCAACCCGTAGGCGCCGTTGATCGGCGCGAGGATCAGCTGCCGGACCTGCTCGCCGAACACCCGCGGCACGGTGACGTGCTCGAAGGTCCCCGGAATCGGCGAGCCCTCGGCATCGAGTTGGTAGCGGCCCGGGGGGATGAACAGCGTCGCCACCCAGACCAGGACGGTGACGATGCCCAGCGTCGTGACCGCACCCGGAAACTTGAAGGATCGCCTGGACACCGTGTTCTCCGTCTGCGCGGTGCCGGTCACCACCGGCCGTGCTGATCTGGTTTGGAGGTCGCGTCACTCGACATAGTCGGCCTCGGCCACCGGGCAGCCATCGCCGTCGCACTTCGGATCCGGGCTGTCGTACAGGATCTCGACGATGCGGGTCCCCGGTTCGATCATCGCATCACGGTGCAGGATCGCCACCTCCCCGGCCGACTCGGTCTTGTACTCGCGCACGACTTCGCCGAACGAGTTGCGCTGGATCGCGACCGTCTGCCCCGCCACCACCTTGTCGCGCAGATCGACCCGCAGCTCGAGGAAACCGCCTTCGGTCGCCCGGACCGCGTGCATCGCATCGCCGAAGAAGGTGCCGGCCTCCTTGGACGTTCGCCCCATCGCGCCCGCGATCACCCGATGGTGCTTGAGCACGTTCAGCGTGCCCTCGACGAACATCGGGATCATCCGTCGGTCGAAGTAGCGACCTGCGCCGATCTCGATGGTCAGCGACGGGATCCCCGCCTTGATGAACGCGGTCTCGAGCGTGCCGTTGTAGCCCGGGTCGCTCTTGATCTGTTCGATGGGAAAGAGGACCGCCATCGCACGGACCTCGGGAAGACTCATCTTGGCGAAGATGAATGCGGTGAACTCGATGCCCGTCGAGCCCGTGTGATAGTCGAGCGCGATGTCGGCATTCGGCTTGAAGAGCCGGTTGAACACCAGCCCCGCATGGCGGGTCGGCGCATTGCCGCCCGCCTCGTTGCCGGGCCACACGCGGTTCAGATCGATCTTGAACCAGCCCTACTGCGCCACCGGCCACATCCGCGTCCCGCCCTCCTTCGCGGGGCGCGACACATCGTAGACGGCCGTCACGGTACCCGACATCCGGGCCGGGTCGAGCTGCGCCATGGTGCGCTGCACGGCGTCGATCGGGCTGAGCTCGTCGCCATGGACGCCGCTCACCAGCAGCACACGCTTGCCCGGCAGCGCCCCCTTGGCCACCACCACCGGCAGGTACCAGTACTGGCCGGTGCCCGTCTGCACGCCCTGGAAGTAGAAGCTGTGCCTCCTGCCGGGCTCCAGGTCGCTGACGTCGAGCGCGCTGATGACGCGCTTGCCCTGGATCACGTCGCCCGTGAAGACGGTCGCCGCTTGAGCCGCTGCTGCCGCCATCGCGACCGAGCACAGGGCCACCGCGAAGCCTGCGAAACGCTTGCCATTCATCGGTCACGCCC
>JBKCUM010000133.1:0-29051 GCA_046318395.1 Rubrivivax sp. | reverse complement strand
TAAGCGTTTGCCAAAACACGCTAACGCATCACGTCCCGCGCCGCCTATCGGTTTGGCGTCCACAAACAAAAACGCCCCGATGGTTCAGGGCGTTTTGCTGACGGTGGCCGTTGCAGCCGTTTTGACACGGACTGCGAAGGCGGCCTTTGGCGTGGTTCTCAGCCGACCTCAGGCGCGGCGGCGGCGAGCGGCGCCTGCGGCCACCAGGGCCAGGCCTGCCAGCGCCCAGGTGCCGGGTTCCGGCACTTCGGCCGTGCCGACAGTGAAGGCTTGCCAGTTTTCAGCGCCGGTGGTGAAGGTCAGCGAGCTGATGGGGCCGTCGAACTTCAGCAGACCGTGGAATTCGGTCATGGTCAGCGAGTTGCCGGACACCACGCCGTTGCTGGGGTCGTTGCCCCAGAAGCCCTGGCCTTCGCTGTCGATGGTGAAGGCTTGGCTGAAGGTGTAGGTGACCTGCAGGTTGGGCTGGCCCACGCTCAGCAGAGCCAGGTACAGGGTGTCGATCTGCGAGGCGAAGGTCAGCGTGATGCTGGTGGCCGAGTTCAAGCCCAGCTGCTCGCACGCGATGGGCCCGTTGGAGACGCTGCCGCCGGTGTAGGGCTTGTCGCCCGCATTGGGCTCGGTCCAGTAGTTGGGGCCGCCGCAGTTCGAGGCACCGCCGATCTGCGTGACGCCGTCCATCGAGGACGTCGAAGACACCGACACACCCACGCCACCCACGGTGCCACTGGCCGCGGTGCCGGTGAAGCTGGTCCAGTCGGTCCAGTTGACGGTGGCGGCCTGCGCGGCACCCGCCGTGGCCAGGACGGCGGTCGCGCCCAGGGCGCGAAGCAAACGAGACGAAGTGCTCATGGGTTTCTCCTGATTAGCCCCCGACTACCTGCGGGTTGGTGACAACCAAGCAAAACACAAACCGTCGTTCTCTGACAGACACTTACCATCTGTGACCGCTGTCGAGGGGCCCTGAGTGTCAAGCCCCTCGACAGGGGGGGCGGTCGCGGGATCAGGTCCCGATGACGCCACCGTCCAGCTTGCGGATCACCACCGTGGCCGAACGCGGGCGGCCGTTCGGGTTCTGGTCGGGCCAGTTGCTGACCTTGCGCGGTTCCTTGGGGTCGCTGCGCTCGCTGGGGCTTTCGCCCGGGTGCTGGATGTTGATGAACATCGTGCGGCCGTCGGGCGTGGCCGTCGCGCCGGTGATCTCGCAGCCCGCCGGGCCCACCAGGAAGCGGCGGATCTCGCCGGTCCGGGGGTCGGCGGCCAGCATGGCGTTGTGGCCCAGGCCCTTCAGGTCGCCCTTGCCCATGGCGCTGGTGCTCATGTCGGTCTGCACCCACAGCACGCCGCGGGCGTCGGTCCACAGGCCGTCGGGGCAGCCGAAGGCGTCGCCCTTCACATTGCCCTTGGCTTCGGCGCGTTCGTTGGCCGGGTCGCCGGCCAGCACGAAGTGGTTCCAGGCGAAGGACTGGCCGTCGAAGTCGCCGTCTTCCTTCCAGCGGATGATGTGGCCCATGCTGTTGTTGGCGCGCGGGTTGGCCGCGTCCACCACGGGCTGTTTGTCGGCGCCGCGGCTGCTGTTGTTGGTCAGCGTGCAGTACACCCAGCCCTGCGCGTCCACCGCGATCCACTCCGGGCGGTCCATCTTGGTGGCCCCCAGCGCGTCGCTGGCTTGGCGGGCCTTCACCAGCACCTCGCCCTGGTCGGCGAAGCCGGCGGCGGCCGTCAGCGGGCCCTGGCCTTGCACCAGCGGCAGCCAACGGCCGCGGCCGTCGGCGTCGAAGCGGGCCACGTACAGCGTGCCGTGGTCCAGCAGTTCGGCGTTGGCCGCGGCGCCGCCAGGCTTCACCTTGTCGCGGCTGACGAACTTGTAGATGTACTCGAACCGCGCGTCTTCGCCGGAATACACCACCGCACGGCCGTCCTTGGTGACGGCCACGGTCGCGCCTTCGTGGGCGCCGCGGCCCAGGGCCGTGCGCTTGACCGGGGTGCTGCTGGGGTTGAAGGGGTCGATCTCCACCAGCCAGCCGAAGCGGTTGGGTTCGTTGGGGTTCTTCGCAGCGTCGAAGCGGGCGTCGTGTTCGGCCCAGCGGTAGCCGGCCGGTTCACCCTTGCGCAGGCCCCAGCGGCGCTCGTGTTCGCTGGGCTGGTCCGGGCCCTTGAAGTAGTTGATGAAGTTTTCTTCGCTGGTCAGGTAGGTGCCCCAGGGCGTGATGCCGCTGGCGCAGTTGTTCAGCGTGCCCAGCACGCGCGTCCCGCTGGGGTCGGCGGCGGTTTTCATCAGCGCATGGCCGGCGGCCGGGCCGCTCAGGCGCATGGGCGTGTTGGCCGTGATGCGGCGGGCCCAGGGCGAGGGGCGCACCACCTCCCAGCGGCCGCCTTTTTGTTCCACCTCGATCACCGACACGCCGTGTGCCGCCTGCGACTTGCGCACCTTGGCCGCGGTCCAGGTGGCCATGCCGTCGGGGTGCAGCAGGCCGTCGTCGGTGTACTCGTGGTTCATCACCAGCAGGCCGCTGGTGCTGCCGTTCTGGCTGAAGAAGTGGATGCCGTCGTGGTGCATGCCCAGCTGCGCTTCTTGTTCGGCGGCGCTGTTGCTGGCGTCGAACTTGAAGGCCGGGTTCTCACCCGACAGGCCCACCGGCTCGCCCCAGGCGGCGATGACCTGGGCGCTGTAGCCCTCGGGCACGGTGATGGTGTCGGCCGTGCCCACCGGCACGCTCTTGAAGCCCAGCAGCGCCGGGCCACCGGCCAGGCTGGCGCAGCCGCTGAGGCCGCCGAGCAGGCCGGTCACGGTGCCGGCCAGGCCACCTTTCAACAGCAGGCGGCGGCTGGGCTGCGACACCTGGTGGATGCTGGGGTTGGAAGACCGGTTGCTGTCTTCCATGGTGCTGAAGTCTTTGGCCATGGCTGCGGTGCTGGGGGCTGTGGATGACAACCCTTGAGCATGGCCGCGTGCTGTGAAGCTTCCGTGACAAAACCCGGCCCTGGGCTGGGCCGAAGGGCGCAGGCGCGCCCGTCAGCGCGGCTCAGTCGCGGGGTTGCAGGTCTTCGCGCAGCACCAGCAACTGGCTTTGCGCGCGCAACTGGCGCAGCGAGCGTTGGCGGGACAGCTTTTCGTACTGCTCCAGGTGGTGCAGGGCTTCGCTGGGCCGACGCCGGGCGCGTGCCGTGTGCCACAGCGCGTAGTGCAGGCGCAGGTGGGTCACGGGCGCGTCGGACCCGCCCGAGGCCTGCAGCACTGCGCGCAGCAGCTCCCAGGCCTGTTGCGGCTGGCCTTCCAGCAGCGCCAGTTCGCCCAGCGTGCACTCGATGCGCCAGATCTGCATGCGGGCCGACAGCCGCCGCGCCAGCGCCAGGCTGCGTTCCAGCACCGCGCGCGCTTCGGCGTGGTGGCCGGCGTGCGTCAACAGCTCACCGGCGTTGCCCCCGGCGAACACGGCCAGGAACGGGTCGCCGATGCGTGCGGCCAGGGCCTGGCCTTCTTCGGCCAAGGCGCGGCCGCGCAACAAGGGCTCGCGCGCTTCGTGTTCGTGCACGGCGTCGCGCAGCAGGTGGAAGATGCCCAGCTGCACCGCCAGCAGGTTGTTGAGGGTGATGAACAGCGGCATCGGGTCGTCGACCGTGCGCACCAGTTGCAGGGCCTGGCCCATCAGGATCTCGGCCCGCCAGGGGTCGCCCATGCGCTCGAAGCAGCAGGCGATGCCGTTCAGCCCCAGGCCTTGGCGGTCGGAGCCCAGCTGTGTCAGCGCCAGCCGGTGGGCGCGGTGCGCCAGCGGCAGGGCGATGTCGAAGGCGCCGGTGTCGCAGCCGGCCATCACCACGATGCGCAACAGGTCGAAGTGCTCTTCCGGCGGCCCGTGTTCGGCCACCAGGGGCAGCACCACCAGGCCGGTGTTCAGCAGCTGCAGCAGTTCGCCGCGCCGGTAGTGGAAGTGCGCCTGCAGCAGCCCGGCCTGCTTTTGTTCCAGCGGCGTGCCGGCCATCGCCCAGGCGCGGTTGGCGAGGTCCAGGCCTTCGGCGAGCGTGGCGGCATCGGCCTCGCGTTGGGCCTGGCGTGCGCGGGCTTGCTGCAGCAGCTGGTCGAACCTTGGGTTCATGCGGGGTCTCTTTGCGTGGCGTCCGCGGCGGCCGCGGGTGGGGCTGGAAACCGGGGGCTCAGGTGCCGATGACACCCCCGTTGTTGCGGCGCACCACCACGGTGGCCGAGCGCGGTCGGCCGTTCACCGGGATGTTGGGCCAGCTGGAGAACTTGGTGGTGTCGGCCGGGTCGCTGCGGTCGCTGGGGGTTTCGCCGGGGTGCTGCACGTTGATGAACAGCGTGCGGCCGTCGGGCGTGAACGTGCAGCCGGTGATCTCGCAGTTCGCCGGGCCGGTGAGGAAGCGCCGCGTCTCGCCGGTGGCCACGTCGCAGGCCAGCATCTGGTTGTTGCCGATGTTGGCCATCTCGCCTTGGTTCAACTGGGCGGCGTGGGCGTCGGTTTGTATCCACAGCACGCCGCGCTGGTCGAAGGCGATGCTGTCGGGGCAGGCGTACAGGTCGCCGCGGATGTTGCCGCGCGCGTCCGGCCGCGCGTTGCTGGGGTCACCGGCCAGCACCAGGTGGTTCCAGGTGAAACGCGTGGCGTCGAAATCGCTGCGTTCCTTCCAGCGGATGATCTGGCCGAAGACGTTGTTGGCGCGCGGGTTGGCGGCGTCCACGCCGGGGTTGGCGCCCACGCCGCGGGCGCTGTTGTTGGTCAGCGTGCAGTAGACCTCGCCGTTGCGCGGGTCGATGGCCACCCACTCCGGGCGGTCCATCTTGGTGGCCCCCAGCAGGTCGCTGGCCTGGCGGGTCTTGATGACCACTTCGCCCTGGTCGGCAAAACCGTTGCCCGGTGTCAGCGGGCCCTGGCCGTGCACCAGCGGCAGCCAGTCGCCGGTGCCGTCGGCGTTGAAGCGTGCCACGTACAGCGTGCCGTGGTCCAGCAAGGTGGCGTTGGCCTGGGCGGCGGTCTTGCCGTTGCCGGCCGGGGCGATGCGGTCGCGGCTGACGAACTTGTAGATGTACTCGAAGCGCGCGTCTTCGCCGGAATACACCACGGCCCGGCCGTCCTTGGTGACGGCCACCCAGGCGCCTTCGTGCGCGGCGCGGCCCAGGGCCGTGCGCTTGATGGGCGTGCTGTTGGGGTCCATCGGGTCGACCTCGACCACCCAGCCGAAACGGTGGAACTCGTTGGGGTGCTTGCGGGCGTCGAAGCGCTGGTCGAACTCGGCCCAGCGGGTCCAGCCGGTCTTGCGCGCGCCCCAGCGGCGCTGGTCGGCCGTGGGGCTGTCGCCGCAGTCGAAATAACCGGCCCAGTTCTCTTCGCCCGACAGGTAGGTGCCCCAGGGCGTGCGGCCGGCGGCGCAGTTGTTCATGGTGCCCAGCACGGTGCGGCCTTCGGGGTCGGCGGCGGTGCGCATCAGCACATGGCCGGCGGCCGGGCCGCTCAGCGCGAAGGGCGAGTAGGCCGTCAGGCGCCGTGCGTAGGGCGAGGGCCGCACCACGTCCCACTGGTCGCCACGTTCGCGCACCTCGATGATGGCGATGCCGTGCGCGGCCTGCGACTTGCGCACCTTGGCCGCCGTCCAGGTGTCCATGCCGTCGCTGTGCAGCAGGCCTTCGTCGGTGTACTCGTGGTTGATGGCCAGCAGGCCACGCCGGCTGCCGTCCAGCGGGAAGTAGTGCATGCCGTCGTGGTGCATGCCCAGCTGCACTTCCTGGTCGGCCGCGGTGTCGCCGGCGTCGGGCCGCCAGCTGGGCAGGCGGCCGGGCACGCCCACCGGGTCGCCCCAGGGTGCGATGACCTGCGCGGTGTAGCCGGGCGGCACGCGCAGGCCGTTGCGGCTCTTGTCGGGGGTGATGGCCTTGAAGCCCAGCAGCGGCTCGCCCAGCGGCACCGCCTTGGGCGCGGTGCCCGAGGCACAACCGGCCAGCGGTGCGAACAAGGCCGTGGCCGCGGCGCCCAGGCCGCCTTGCAGCCACACCCGCCGTTCGGGCAGCGACACCTCGTGGATGCTGGTGTTGCCCGAGCGGTTGCTGTCTTCCATCGTGTCGAAATCTTTGGCCATGTGCAAAAAAAGGCTGGGTGCGGTGGACGGGCGCAACAGGCGCTGTGACGCGCCAGCATAGCCCCAGCGGCGCGCCGCTGTCAGCGGCGAAAAAGCCTTGTTTCAGTCCCCGGGTGCGGCGGTGTCCGAAGCGGTGCGCGGGCGGGGTGTTTCCAAGGGGTGGGGCGTGCCGCCGCTGGTCAGCCGGCCCACCGTCCACAGCAGGGCCAGCACGCCGGCGGCCAGCGCCAGTTGCACGCCCAGGCTCAGCGTGTGAGCCCACCACAGCAGCACGCTGGTCAGCAGCAGCGCGCCGACGAACACCAGCGCCGCGGCCGCCTGGCGGCCGGGCGGCACCACCGGGTCGTACTTCTGCCGCGCCTGGGCCAGGTCGAAGGCCGGCTTGGGCCAGCGTGCGGCCACGTCGGCCGGCCGCCAGCCTGGCGGCTTGCACCACACGCGCAGCTTGTCGCCCCAGGCGCGGGTGTGCCAGCTGTCGTGGGCCAGGTCGGCCCACACCTGCAGGTTGGCGCGCAGGGGGTCGTGGCTGCGCAAGGGGCTGCGGGTGCCGTAGACGCAGGGGTCGTCGTCGCGTTCGTCGGTGAAACTGCCGAACAGGTGGTCCCACAGCATCAGGATGCCGCCGTAGTTCTTGTCCAGGTAGGCGTCGTTCACCGCGTGGTGCACGCGGTGGTTGCTGGGGCTGCAGAACCAGCGGTCGAAGCGGCCCAGGCGGCCCACCTGCTGCGTGTGCACCCAGAACTGGTACAGCAGGTCCACCAGGGCCACCACGCCGAACACCAGCGGCGGCACGCCCAGCACCGCCAACGGCAGGTAGAACAGCCAGCCGCCCACCCAGCCGCTGCCGGTCTGGCGCAGCGCGGTGCCCAGGTTGTAGTCCTCGCTCTGGTGGTGCACCACGTGGGCCGCCCAGAAGAAGGCCACCGTGTGGCCCAGGCGGTGGTGCCAGTAGTAGGCCAGGTCGTACAGCAGCAGGCCGCCCACCCACACCCACCAGGCGTCCACCGGCAGGTCGAACAGCGCCACATGGCCGAACACCCAGGTGTACAGGCCCGTGCTGAGCACCCGGCTGAACACCGCGGCCAGCTGGTTCAGCATGCCCAGGCCCACGCTGTTCAGCGTGTCGCCCAGGCGGTAGGTGTTGTGGCCGCGCGCGCGGCCCACGGCGAATTCCAGCGCCATCAGCAGCAGAAAGACCGGCGTGGCCAGCACGATGATTTGGGTGGGGGTCATGCCATGCAGGCGCCGTCAGGGCGCTTGGGAACGGGTGGGGACAAGGCGCCCCCGGCGGTGTGGCCGGTGGGGCTGCTGCGCCGCTGGGGCGTGGTGTGCCAATCTAGCCGTGCGGGCCGCCGCATAACATCGGTGCATCAACCGAGACCCGGGCCCCGCCATGCCGTCTGCAACCGCTTCAACCGCCGCCGCGCGCACGCCGACCCCCGCCCCGGTGCTGCTGGTGACCGGCGGCAGCCGTGGCATCGGCGCCGCGACCTGCCTGGCCGCGGCCGCGGCCGGTTGGGACGTGGCGGTGAACTACACGCAGGACGCCGCCGCCGCCCAGGCCGTGGTGGCCCAGGTGCAGGCGCTGGGCCGCCGCGCCATCGCCGTGCAGGCCGACGTGGCCGACGAAGCCCAGGTGCTGGCCCTGTTCCACACCGTGCAGCAGCAGCTGGGCCGGCTGCAGGGGCTGGTGAACAACGCCGGCATCGTGGGCCGGGCGGCGCGGCTGGACGCCATGGACCTGGCGCGCTGGCGCCGCCTGTTCGACATCAACGTGTTGGGCAGCCTGCTGTGCGCGCGCGAGGCCGTGCGCCAGATGAGCACCTTGCACGGCGGCACGGGCGGAGCCATCGTCAACCTCAGCTCGGCCGCGGCCCGCCTGGGTTCACCCGGCCAGTACGTGGACTACGCGGCCAGCAAGGGCGCCATCGACAGCTTCACGCTGGGCCTGGCGCGCGAGGTGGCGGCCGAGGGCATCCGCGTGAACGCCGTGCGCCCGGGCATCATCGACACCGACATCCACGCCAGCGGCGGCGAGCCCGACCGCGTGGCCCGCCTGGCGCCGGGTCTGCCGATGCAGCGCGCCGGCAGCGCCGAAGAAGTGGCGCAGGCCGTGCTGTGGCTGTTGTCGCCGGCCTCCAGCTACACCACCGGTGCGGTGGTGGACGTGACCGGCGGGCGCTGACCTCCACGATGCTGCGCTACCTGAGCTTCGACCTGAGCGACAACGCCGACGGCGTCTGCACGCTGGAAGCGCTGGCCAGCACCGGCGCGGCCCAACACGCGGCGGTGCTGGCCGAGGTGCAGCAGGTGCTGGACTGGGCCTGGCGCCACAGCCCGCACGGCCACGGCCCGGTGGAAGACGGCGGCGAATGGCTGCACGACCTGCAGGTGCAGGCCGAAGCCGGCGGCTGGCACAGCGTGGTGCTGACGCTGTCGGCCAGCGAGGCCTTCGCCCAAGCCTTCCTGGCCGCCTGGGGCGCTGCCGACGACACCGGCCACTAGCCCTGCTCAGGCCGCCGCGGCCCGCCCGGCCTGGCGAAGGGGCCGGCGGCACCCTGGCGCCGACACCGATTCGTGTGGGGTTTTGTCAGGGCGCAAGGCGTTACCATGGGGCATCTGTTCTCATCTGCCGCCATGAACCCTTCAAATGAAACGATCGCGCTGAGTGTCGCCAGCCCCGCCGGCGCTGCCCCGCGCCTGGCCGACCGGCCGCAGACCCTGGGTGAAGAGGTGGCCAACGCCATCAGCCACGGCCTGGGCCTGTTGCTGGCCGTGGCCTCGCTGCCCATCTTGGTGGTGTTCTCCGGCCAGCACGGCGTGCACAGCTCGCTGGCCGGGGCGCTGGTGTTTTCCATCACGATGATGCTGCTGTACGGCGCCAGCACGCTGTACCACGCGCTGCCGGCCGGGCGTGCCAAAGCCTGGTGCCAGCGGCTGGACCACGCCGCCATCTACCTGTTCATCGCCGGCAGCTACACGCCCTTCGTGCTGGGGCCTTTGTACGGGCCCTGGGGCTGGTCGCTGTTCGGCGTGGTCTGGGGTGCGGCGGCGTTGGGCATCGCGGCCAAGTTGCTGAACCGTTTGTCGCACCCCTGGTTGTCCACGGGCTTGTACGTGGCCATGGGCTGGGTGGCCGTGGTGGCCATCGGTCCGCTGCTGGAGCGCATGCCGCCGGCCGGGCTGGCGCTGCTGGTGGCCGGCGGGGTGGCCTACACGCTGGGTGCGGTGTTCTTCCTGCTGGACAACCGCCTGCGTTACGCCCACTTCGTGTGGCACCTGTTCGTGCTGGCCGGCAGCGTGCTGCACTTCTTCGCCGCGCTGCTGTACGCGGTGTGAAACCGGCCCCGCCGCTGTGCCGGCCCCACCCAGGTGGCGGCCAGCGTCAGGGCCGGTCTCAAGCGGGGTCGGCCGCGTAGGTTTGCAGCTGCGCCAGCAGCGTGTCCACGGCCTGCGCCTCGGCGTGCGCCAGCGGCGGGCGGCCCGGGCGCTGGCGGTAAGCGCCCAGCACCAGCCGGGCCTGGTCGGCCACACTCTTCCAGCGGGCCACGGCGGGTGCGCGGCGGTGCGCGTCGGCATAGGCCGCGGCCAGCGTGGGCGCGTGGGTGGCCAGCTGGGCCTGGTGCACCGCCAGCAGCAGGGCCCGTTCCTGCTGCGCCAGCACGCTCCAGAAGTCCGGGGCTTGGGCCACGGCCCGAGCGATGCGCTCGCCCAGGGCTTGCACGCCCACCAGCGCGGGCAGGGGCTCGGGGGCGTCGGGGTCGCCCAGCGCCAGGCACAGGTCCAGCGCGCAGCGGTTCAAGCCGGCGTAGAAGGCCTGGTCGGCCTGCGGCGTGTGGGCTGCCAGCGTTTCAGCCTGTGCGTAGGCCGCGCGTGCCGCCTGCAGGGCCGCGCGCTCGGCCAGGCGGCTGGCGGGGGCGCGGCCGTCGGCGCCCGCCACCTCGGCGGCGCGGCCTTCCATCAGCGCCAGGCGCTTCCAGGCCGACCCCAGCAGACTCAGCCGCTCCGGGCTGGCGTGCAGCTGCTTCAGCAGGTCCAGCCGCACCACGGCGGCTTCGATGTGCTGGCGTGCCGCCGCCAGTGCGCTGCCTGAAGGCTGTTCCGGCAGTTGTTCCCAGGCCAGCCGGGCGCGCAGGTTGGCGGCCTGTTCGGCCGCCTGGCCCGAGGCCCCGGCGTCGTCGGCGGCCACGGCGCGGTCGAACCACGCCTGCGCCTCCTGCAGCCGGCCCTGGCCCAACCAGGCGCGGCCGAAGGCTTCGGCCACCCGGCCCTGGTGGCCCCAACGCGGCCCGAACCGGGCGGTCAGCGTTTCCAGCCGCGGGGCCGAGCCGCCGCCGTGGGCGAAAGGCGCCAGCGCCAGACACAGTCCGGTGGACGACGCGATGGGCGGCGAGGGCCGCTGGGTGGCCTGGGCGGCTTGGCTTTCGCGGGCGTAGGTCCAGCCAGGGTCGCCGTAACACTGGTACGCGGCCCAGGTGTGGCCGCCCAACGCGCGGGCGGCGCGGCGGGCCTGCGTGACGGCTTCGGCGAAACGCTGTCCGGCCAGCAGCTGGCGGTAGAAGGTGTCGGCAAAGGCCGTGGCGGCCTCGTCGTCCACAGCCCAGCCCGCGGCCACCACGCAGCGCACGCCGGCGGCGATCAGCTCATCGGCCAGGCTGGCCGCGAAATGTCCGGGGTCCAGTGCCGCGGGCGAGCCCGGGGGGCTGAGCACCTGGCTGGTGTCGCGCGCCGCGCCGTGGCAGCAGTTGATGAACACCAGCTCCGGCACCACGCGCATGGCGCGCACCTCGGCCGGGCCCAGGAAGGTGCCGCCCGACAGCACCACGCCGCCTTGCACGCTGCCATCGGCCTGCTTTTGCAGCGCCTCGCCGTGGCCGGCGATGTGCACGATGCGGTAGGCCCGCGCGCACCAGGCGTTGATGATGCTGAAGGCGGGGTCGTGGTTGCACAGGGCGTGCAGTTGTTCGGCGGGCAGGCCGCTGTCCAGCAGGGCCTGGGCCACGCTGCGCGCTTCCTGCACGGCACCGGGCAGACGGGCGTAGTGCTGGGGGTTGACCTGGGGTTCGCCGATGACCAGCACCGGGTCGTCGGCGCGGGCGTCCAGCACCTGGGCGCGGAAGGCGCTGCTGCGCAGGCGCCGCAGCAGACGGCTGCGGATGGCCCAGGGTTCCAAGGTCGACGCCGGCAGGTCGCTGCCGCGGGCCGTCGGTGTGTCCAGCAGTTCCCAGGGGATGGGTGCGGTCTGCTCGTCGAGCTCCAGCACGGTGTCGCCGCTGGCGCTGAGGAAGGGTTCCACCTCCACCGGCACCAGCAGCTGGAACAGCGTGCGGCCCAGTTGCGGGTCGGCCACCTGGCCTTGGGCGGCGCTGTGCACCAGGTGGCGCACCAGGGCCAGCTGCGTCGCCTGGCCGCGCAGTTCGCTGCGGGCGCGCCGGCTGTCCATCGTGAAACACAGCAGGCCATTGGGCCCGGCCAGGGCGCTGACGAGTTCGTGGTCGGTGCCGCGGTACCCGGCTTCCACCGGACGCTGCAAGGCCCCAGGGCCGCTGTCCACCTCGTCGGCCAGTTCGAAGTGCTGGGGCATGGCCGTGGCCAGCACACGCAGGTCTTGCCAGGCCTCGCTGGCCCGTTCCAGGTACAGCTCCACCAGGTGCAGCTGCGCCAGCCTTGGCCAGCCGCTGCCGTGCAGCCGCTGGTTGGCTTCCAGGGCGCCGCGGGCGATGGCGCGCGCCACGGCGCCGCTGTTCAAGCCGACGCCACCGCTGCCCAGCAAGGTGGCGGCCAGCTCAAAGCTGCCGGGGCCGCTGTCGCCTTCGGCGTCTGGCGCGGTGCCAGCGCCTTCGGCCAGGCGCTGGGCCCAGGCCAGCACGCCCTGGCGCACGCTGAGCGCCAGTTCACGCTCGCCCAGCCGGCCTTCGTCGCCCAGGCCCACCACCACCACGGCACGCGGGCGTGGCAGGTGGCGCCAGGGGTTGTCGGCGGGCGCTTCGCGGTTGACGAACACCTGGCAGCTGCCCGGCGCGTGCGGGTACAGGCCGGCGCCCAGCGCCGCGTGCATGGCGCCGCCGATCAGGCGGTCCACCACGGCTTCGCTGCCGGTCAGCTGGTCGGCGTTGTAGTGGCCCAGCATCAACGGCACGTCGATGAAGCTGAGGTCGCCGTTGCGCACGCGCAGGCGCAGCGGGGGCACCGTGTCGCTGGTGCTGCCCTCGGGTGGGGTTGTCAGGCCCGGGCTGAACAGGCCGGCGCCGCCGCTGGCCGGGCGCGAGGCCAGCAGCCCGCGGGCCGGGCGGCTGCGCCGGTGCAGCACGGCCGGTGCCGCCGCGCCGCCGCCGTCGCGCTGGGCCGGTCTGCTCAGCACGGGCAGGCGTTGGGTGTCGCCGCGGGTGAGCAGTTCTTCGAAGGCGGCGAAGGCCGCGGGCGTGTCGGGCAGGGCGCCATGGTCGCTGTCCAGTTGCCAGGTGCGCACGCCCGGCAACAGGGCCAGTGGCAGGGGCACGCGGCCGTCGCCCACCGGGGCGCCGCCGGGGCCACCGGCCGCGCTGGCGTTCAGGTAGACCAGCCCTTCTTCGCCCAGCTCGAAGCCGTCGGGGGTGAAGCCGCTGCGGCCCACCACCAGCAGCAGCCGGTGGGCGAAGGCGGGCAGTTCGTGGTCGCGCTGGTCGTCCAGGCGCTGGCGCAGGCGGCGGGCCTGGTCCAGCACCGCCTGGGGTGGCACACCCCAGGCGTAGGCGGCGGTGGCGCTGTCGCCGTCGGCCTGGCCGTGGCGATGCCACCAGCTGGCGGCTTGGGCGCGGGCTTCGTCATCGCGCGCCAGGCGTTGCCAGGTGTCCTGCCGGGCCAGGCCCAGGGCGTCGTCTAGCAGGCCCGCCTGCAGTTGCAGGAAGCCGGGCATCTGGGCCATCAGCTGGCGGGCCTGGCGGTCTTGCAGCGGTGAACCCAGGGCGGCCAGGGTGTTGCCGAAGGTGTCGTCGCCGGACAGCACCTGCATGGGCGCCCAGCTGCCGCCGTTGGGCGTGCCCAGCATCAGCAGCCGGGCGTCGGGGTGGGTCAGCCAGCGCTGCCACAGGTCGGGCCGCACCAGTTGCACGGTGCGCGCCAGCACGCCGCCCATGGAATGCGCCAGCAGCCGCACGGGCTGGCCGCTGTCGGCCCGCGCGTCCAGTGCGGCGGCCATGGCCGCCGCCAGGCGTTCGGCCTCTGCCTCGATGGGCAGGCGCCAGTCGAACGCGAATTCCACCACCTCGTGGCGCGGCGCCAGGTGGTCCATCAGGTCGTCGTAGACCATGCCGATGGCGCCGTCGGGCAGCACGGCACCGCGCTCGCCGGTGTAGGCCAGGCGTTTCAGACCGCCCAGCAGCCGCCAGCTCAGCCACACCCGGTCGCCGCCAGCGGCCAGGTGGCTGCCCAAGATGCCAGGCAGCACGAACACCGCCGGCAACTGCGGCTGCAGGGTGCCGGCGCGTGGGTCGCGGTGCGCGCTGTGGCGGCCCCGCAGGCCGTCGGTGTCCTGGCCCGCCCAGGACAGCAGGCCGATGGGGGCGAAACCGGCCGGTTGGGTCTCGGTCAGCCCCCGCAGCACAGTTTGCACGCTGCCGGGGTTGGCGAAGTAGTTGAAGTGGTCGGTGCGGCCGCTGCGCTCCAGCACAAAACTGGCGTCGCCGGGCTGCGCCCGCGGTGCGCCGCCGTACATGGAGCGCGTCTGCACGACGATGTCGTTGTCGGTCCAGTAGAACGCGTCGGACAACAAGGTCTTCAGCCAGCCGCCCAGGGTGTCGCCTTGCAGGTCACCGGCCAGCACCCGCAGCTGCCCCGGCAGCGCGGGCTCGGGCTGGTTCAGCCAGCGCACCAGGGGGCTGTCGGGCATCTGCGCCGCCAAGCCGGGCAGCACCTGGGGGTCGGCCCGCACACGCGCCACCTCCGACAGGAAACCCACCAGCTCTGGCAGCACCGGCAGGCCGCTGCGCTCCAGCCCCCAACGCAGCACCGACAGGTAGGCGTCCAGCCGGCGCGACGCCAGCAGCGTGCCGCGCGCCGGGCAAGCCACGCGCAGCACCCGCGTGATCTGGATGTCGCGGCCCTGCAGCGCTTCGGCCAGGGCCAGCAGGTCGGCGCGCTGGGGGGTCAGTTCGGGTGCGCTGAAGTGCCCCAGGTCGTCTTCGGTGAGCGCCGGGCCTTCGCCGCGCAAAGCCACCAGGCCGGCCACGCGGGCCAGCACCTCGGCCACCAGGCCGCCACGCGAGTGCGTCAGCAGGTGCACCCGCGCGCCCGCGGGCAGCGCGCGGGCCAGCTTCAGCGCGTTGGTGATGGGGCTGACGCCCAGCGTGGGGTGGTCCAGCGCGTAGACACGGTCGCCGTAGGCGTCGAACAGCTGGTCCACGGCCTCGCGGTGCAGGGTCCACAGCTTGCCAAACGTGGACACGGTGTCGACGAAGGTGCCGTGCACCAGCACCAGGGTGGCGGCGCCGGTCGGTGCAGTGGGGATCTGCTGCACGGCGCTGCCGCTGTCTTTCAGCGGGGGCAGGGCGTCGCGGCGCAGCCGGCACACCGCGTCGGCGCAGGCGCCGTCCAGGTGGCGCACGGCGGCGCTGGCCACGAAGTCGGCAGCGGTGGCGGTGCCCACGCCGGTCAGCACCTCCAGGCCCTTCAGCAGCACGCGGCCCACCACGCCGCGGGTGCCACGTTGGCCTGCGCCGGGGGCCGGCCCCCAGTTCAGTTGCAGCGGCACGGCGGTGACGCCACTGGCGCCGCCGCTGCGCTGGGCCGTGGCCTGGCCTTGCAGCAGTTCGCGGGCGGTTTCGGGGTTCAGCACCAAGGCCGGGCCTTGGTCGATGTGCAGCACCACCAGGTCTTGCCCGTCGACGGCCTGCACCTGCTGCACCTGGCCGCCGCTGCGTTCGGCCGCCAGCGTGAAGCGGGCCTTCAACTGCCCCTGGGCCGCGCCCGAGGCCACAGGGCTGGCGCCACCGCGGCGGACCTGGGCCGTGAGCTGGAAGGTGATGGGCTGGGCGGTGCGGGTGTCGGGGGTGCTGGGCATGCGGGGCTCCGGGGTGCAAAGCGCAGCATCGCGGTGCGGCGAGGCGGCAGCAAGGCGCACCCTCCGCCGTTCTAGGGAGCCCGGCGCGGGGATTTACCCGCGGTGGACGCGCCGCTGCGCCGCGTCGGCCCAGCGTTCAAGGCGCGCGGCGTTCCACCAGCAGGGGCTGCACCAGCAGCAGGCCGGCCAGCCTGTCGCTGGCGGCCAGCGCCTCGCGGCGGCTGGCGAAGGGGCCCACCTGCACGCGCAGCGTGGCGCGGTCGTCCACCACGGCCACCCCCGGGGCCCAGGCGGCGGCCTCGCGTTGCAGGCGCTGGCGCAGCGCGCCCGCGCCCTCGGCCTGGCGGAAAGCGCCCACCTGCAGCCACCAGCCGGGGCCGGGTTCCACCAGCGGCACGCCGTCGCCGGTGGTCTCGGCGGTGGCGCTGCCGGCGGTGGGCGCCGTGGGCAGCGGCTCCACCTGGCCGCCGGCCGGCTCGGGCAGGGCCAGCGTGCGGTCGCGGCGCCAGGCGCCGCTGCGGATGTCGGCCAGCGTCAGCCGCTCCACTTCCACCGGGGCCACACCGGCCAGCACCCCCAGCTTCAGCGCCGCGGTGTAGCTGAGGTCGATGACGCGGCCGGCCACGAAGGGCCCTCGGTCGTTGATGCGCACCACCACCTCGCGCCCGTTGGCCGGGTTGCGCACCCGCGCGTAGCTGGGGATGGGCATGGTCTTGTGCGCGGCCGTCATGGCGTACATGTCGTAGGGTTCGCCGCTGGCCGTGGGTTTGCCGTGGAACTTGCGGCCGTACCACGAGGCGCCGCCGCGCTCGCGCAGCGCCAGGTCTTGCGTGAACGGGGCGTACCGTTGGCCCAGCACCTCGTAAGGCTTGTTGGGGCCGCCCACGCGCAGTGGTTCGGCGCGCGGCACGGCGTCGGGCACCTGGTCCAGGCGCGCAGGTGGGTCGGCGCCCGGCCCGTCGCGCTCGGGTGCGGGCCCGCTGGCACAGCCGGCGACCAGGGCGGCCAACAGGCCAACCGCTGCAGCCTGCGCCCACAACCCCCACCGCGCCCAGCCGGCGCGCCGGATGCGGGCGTCTGCAGGCGCGGCCAGCCCGGGAGTCGCCACGCCGGACTTCAGGGCGCCGAAGCGGCCAAGGACTTGGCCGATTGCACCTGCAGCAATTCCACGCGTTCGCGCTTGAGCAACTTGCCCAGCGCGTTGGCGTCTTCGATGTCGATGGCCACCGGGTGGCCCAGCTTGGGCGAATACCAGACCGTGCGGCTCCACTGGCCGCTGTTCAGCGGGCCACGGCCCACTTGTTGGTAGTACCAGCCGCTGCTTTCAATGGGCAGGACCTCGAACTCGCCGGCTTGGGTGCTGATCTTGGTGGGGCGCCCGACGCGCGCCGAGCCCTTCCATTCGGTTTGGCCGCGGCTCATGTCGGCCCGCTGGAAGGTTTCCTTGAACAGGATGTCGCGCCGCTGGCCGCGGGCCGGGTTGCTCCACCACAGTTCCTGGGCGGGTTCGAACTGCGACACCGTGCCGTCCAACTGACGCAGGCGCTTGAAGCGGCCCTGCGCGTCCAGCACCGACTGGTGACCGTCGGTCAGCAGATCGCCGTTGGGCAGCACTTCTTCCACGGTGTGCACGCTGTTGCCCAGGTGCTGGTCTTTCCAGGTGTCCATGGTGCGGTACATGAAGGTGTCGCCCTCGGCGTAGCCGTGGGGGTTCACCTTGGGCACATAGGCCGGCCGTTCGCCGCCGCTTTGCTGCTTGGCCGTGCGGGGCTGACCCGGCGCCTGCTGCGCGGCAGCCGGCCACTGTTCCGCCGATGCCGACTGCGGCACGCTGGTGCGCGGCGTGGCTTCCGGAAAACCGCCGGTGGCCGGGGCCGCCGCCGTGGTGGCCGCCGCCGGCACCGCGCCGTTGATGGCCGACACCGGCAGGTCTTGCCCGGCGGCGGCGGTCGCCGTGGCCGGGTTGCCGGCAGTGCCTGCAGCCCCTGCGGCTTCAGCGGGCACGCGCTGCGCAGCCAATGCCTGGGCGTTGCGGGCGGCCTGGGCGCCAGCGGCGGGGTTGGCCGCTGCTGCCGCGGCCGCGGCGGGGTCGGTGCCTGCGGTGGCGGCGGGGCCCGCGCCACCAGGTGCCGCCTGGACGGCTTGCGCACTCTGGGCCGCTTGAGCCGCTTGAGCCACTTGAACCGCGGGCGCCGCGTTCGCGGCGGTGGGCGTGGGGGCTGCTGGTGCGGCGGTGGCCGGCGCGCCAGTCGCTGTGCTGGTGCCGCTGCTGGCCCCGGCCGTGGTGGCCGATGTCGCCGAAGTGGTCGAACCGGCCGCAGGCAAGGCGTTGGCCACCACCGCTGCGCCCTGGCTGCGGCTGTTGCCACCGCCGGCTTGGCTGAGGGCGCCCAGCGCCGACGCCGGCCGCACCAGCTTGCTGGCTTCGTTGGCGGCCACGGCGGCGGCGGCGCCACCGCCGCTGCTGCTGCCACCGCCCGAAACCAAGGCCGCCACGCTGCTCAGCACGCCTGCGGCGGAACTGGCCACCGAGGTGGCCACGCCCATGGCGGTGGCCATGGCACCGGCCTGCGCTGTGGCGGCCATGGTGCCGGCCACAGCCGCCGTGCCCGCCGCGCCCACGGCCGCGCTGCCCACGGCGGCCGTGGCGCCCGCGGCGGTGGTCAACAAGCTGGTGGGCGAAGGGCCGTCGGCCAAGCGGCGTGTGGCCGAATCCAGCGCGTTGCGCTGCGCCGTGGGGCCGTTGGCCGGGGTCTCGCTGGCCAGGCTCTCGCTGGCCGGGGCCGGGGTGGCTGGGGCGGTGGTGGCGGGCGCGGGTGTGCTCACCGGGGGGGCGCTGGTGCCCACCTGGCTGACCGGGACGTCGCCGGCGTTGCTGCCGGCGCGCAGCGCCTGCTTCAGCCCCTCGCGGGCCAGGTCTTCGGGGGTGCGCGGGAACAGCGTGTCCAACAGGTTGGGCTCGGCGAACTCGTCCTGGCTGGCGCTTTCGCCGACGATCAGCGGCGCCTGCTTGCCGGCCGTCACGTCCAGCATGGCGCCCCGTGTGACGCGCAGGATGTCGCTGCCGTTCAGTTTGGGCGTCACCAGCGAACGCACCAGTTCACGGCCGAAGGTGGAACCCGCGGTCAGGCGCGGGTCGGTGGGGGTGGGCAGGGGCAGCGGAAAGGGTTCGGGCGCCTCGGCGGCCACGCCAGGGCTTTGCGAGAACAAGGCCATCACGCCCGGCGGCACCTTCTGTGCGGCCAGGCCTTGGCTGCTGATGGTGGCCAGCGTGGGGTGGCTGAAGGCCGCGTCCACCACCAGGTAGCGTGGGCTGTCGGGCGTGCCTTGCACGGCTTCGACGATCTCTTGCAGCGGCACGGCCGTGCCCTTCAGCCGGGTGTTGGGGCCGGTGCCGGTCACCTGCAAACCGCGGGTCAGCACCACGTTTTCCCCGCCCACCTGGGCCCCCAGGCCGGCGAAGTAGAGGAAGCCCGTGCCGCCGGGTTGCAGCCGGCCGCGGAATTCATCGAGCGCGGCACGCAGGTCTTCGGCGTTCAGGTCTTCACGCACCATCACCACGAAACCGGCGGCGCGCAGCGCGGCGGCCACGGCCTGCGTGTCGCGGCTGACGCTGGGCAGCTGGATCTGCGGCCCCACGTTGCCCGTGCCCACCACCAGGGCCAGGCGCTGTGTGGCCAAGCCCAACAGCGCGTTGGCGGCCTGCACCGAACGCGGCAGCGGCAGGTTCAGCTTGCGCAGATCGGGCAGCTTCAGCGAGTCCAGCAGCGAAGGGCTGACGTCGGCCGGCGGCTGGGTGGTGGTCGCCGCGGTGGGCGCTGTCGCAGGCGCGGCTGGCGTGGCTTGGGCCCAGGCGCCGCTGGCGGGCAAGCAGGCCAACAAGGCCAGTCTCAGGGTAGGACGCATCTTGAATGAAGCGGGGCACCGGCGGTCGATCCCACAAAGTGTAGCCAGCGGTTTACAAATGTGGCGTTTGTCTGCGCGCCGGGGCCCTACTCCAGGGGGCCCTGGCGTGACACCTGGGCGCTTTGGGGCCGTTGGGGCAGCGCAGGTGTTGTAGGCAGGCTGCACACCAGGCCAGACGATGGCGGTTGCGCTGTGCCTGCAGCAGGTGCTGCGGCGCAGGCACACGGCACGGCATGCGGGCGGCGGCGCTGTGGCCTTCGCTTGGCCAGGACGGCCCTGTTGGGTTGGATTGGCGGCTGTCAAAAAAATCGAAGCTCGCCGGAAGGTAAAGCAATTGCTGGCGGCGTTTGACACTTCCGGAAAGTCTTGTCGGCACGTGTGCAACCAATCCGTGGCGGCACTTGCAGAGGCGACAACGAAATGGTGGCGCTGCTTGCAGTCGCGATAAGGTGCTGATTTAAAGAGGATGTTTTCGCAAACGGGTACCGGAGATCGCTCATAACCTGGCGATAGACCGGGTCCAATGTCAAGTGCCGCCAGGTTGCCTGACGCGAATCGCAGCGTTGTTATCTGCCCTTGGCCGTCGCCATCCAGTCCTGGGCTTCAGAGCTCGACTGTGGGGCGCTGGATCAGCCGCTACAGGCCCGCTGCTTGGGCTGCGATCGGCGAGACCAGAGCCCTTGCTGGGCCTTAGTCACCATGGGGCGGCTGCGGCATACTGCCCAAGCTAACGCTGTAAATGAATACCGCCCAACGGGCTGGAACGGAGGCACGCGTTGATTTTCACTGCACGATGGGCTTGGGTTTTGGCCGCTGGCCTGGTGTTGTCTGCCTGCGGCGGGAGTGGCGGTGGGGATACCAACGCAGGCGCCCCAACACCCGCACCCGCACCGCCCATCGTTCAACCTCCCGCCGATCCAGCGGCCATTCCGACCGCTGTCGACTTCCCTGCACAAGCCAACGACATCGAGTGGAGCGAACAGCACCAACTGCTGTACTTGGCCCTGCCGGCCGTCAACGGCCCCTCGGGCAACTCGGTGGTCGCGCTCGACCCCCGCACCAACCGCGTCGCCTACAGCCAGCTCAGCTGCAGCGAGCCTGTCGCGGTCACACTGTCCGACGACCAGCAGGCCCTGCATGTGGCCTGCTCGGGGACCTCCACCGTGCAACGCTACCGTTTGCCCGAGCTGACGCTGGAGCACGAATTCTTCCTGGGGCGGGAAGCCGTGTTGGGCATACCGTTCAAGATCACCGACATGGTGGCTGTGCCCGGGCAGCGGCGGTCGGTGGTGGTGGCGCTGTCCTATGACGGCGAGGGCCGCACACCGTCGATCACCCGGGTGTACGACAACGGGGTCCCCCGGCCAGTGGAGCTGGGTGTTGGTGCCGGCGACTGCTTCAGCCTGGGCTGGGACCTGACCCGGACGCGTCTGCTGTGTGCCAAGACGGCCAACTCGTCGTTCGCGCTCCAAGAGGCTGTACTGGCCGCCGACGGCCTGAGCGTGGCCCGGTCCACGATGTACGTCTTCAACGCGTTCAACACACGCATCGCCGTGGACGCGGCCACAGGCATCGTCTACGGCGACGACGGCACCGTGTTCGACCCGGTGACCTGGCGCACCGTGGGCCGCACGGCGCTGCGCGGACCTGTGGCCCCCGATTCGGCACGCAACCGCCTGTTTGTGGCCTCCGCCTCCGAGCGGTTTGTCAGGAGCCTGGACGCGACCACCTGGGCCAGTACCACGTCCTTCGTGGCCGGCTCGTCGCAGCCCCGGCGCCTGATCCGTTGGGGTGCCAACGGACTGGCCATGACCACTTTCGGCGGCTCGGTCCTGCTTTACGGTGGCAGTGGCATGTCCACGTTCGATGCCCAGACACCACGCAGCACCGCCACCGAACGCGTGGTGCCGGTCCAGGTCAAACAACTGGCGTGGGACGCGGCCGGTGGACGGCTGTACGCGACTGTCGGCGCCGACGCGCCGCAGTACGCCAACGCCGTGGTCGCGATCGACCCCGCCAACGGCCAGGTGACGCAGTCGCGGGCGCTCGGGACGGCGCCCAACGCGCTGGCGGTGTCCGGCGACGGGCGCTACCTGTACGTGGGCCTCGACGGCGAAGGCAGCGTGCAGCGCCTGCGCCTGCCCGGCCTGGAACACGACCTCACGTTCTCGCTGGGCCAGCGGCCCTTCTATGGCACGCCCTACACGGCGGGCGTGATCCAGGTGTCCCCCACGCAGCCGAACACCGTCGCGGTGGCTCGGGCCGCACCGAACGTTGACCCGTACAACGTGGGTGGCGTGGTGCTGTTCGACGACGCCGTGCAACGACCGGTGATCGCTGGCGGCGAGACGGCCACAGGCTTGTTCCGCAATGCCGCCAGCCTGGTCTGGAACGAAGACGGGGCCGGCCTGTTGGCGCTGGATGGCGTCAGCGGCAAGCTGTGGTCGTTCCAGGTCGTGGCCAACGGCCTCACTTCAGAGACCCCGCTGGGCCCGGCCAACGACTTGGGCCCTCCGCTTCGCTTCGACAAGGTCAACCGGCTGCTGTTGACGGACCGCGGCGGCGCCCTGGACCTGGCCACACTGCAACCCCGTGGCAACTACCGACCGGCCGCTTTCGCCAGTGCGCACCACGCGGCACCCGACCCCGCTGGCAAGGACGTCTTCACGCTGTACCTCGCGGAACCCGACTACTTTGCGCCCGTGTCCGAGATCGCCGTCTACGACGCGGTCCGGTTCGTGCCCAAGAAAATTTACGCGATCACTGGCAACAACGAGCGGTTCACCGACCAGTTTCTGCAGCTGCACCCGGGCTGGTTTGCCTTCCGCTCGCCGAAGGGCTTGCACCTGGTTCAACTGCCGAATTGACGGGTTGGCCGGGCCCGGGCCGGCCCCGCCCGCCTGGCTGGCCACGGCTTCCGCAGCCTGGGCGGCGCCGCCACGCTGATCCAGTGCTTCGGATCCGCCGCCAATCTCAATACTCACCTGCACTGTCTGGTGCTGGACCGGGGTGTACTGCTGCGGTGCCGATGGCGCGCCGGTCTTCGTCTAGGCTGCTGCGCCCACCGAAGGCGACCTGCATGCGCTGCTGCAGACCGTGATCGCCCGGCTGATGAAGATGCTGACGCGCCAAGGCGTGCTTGTCGATGACATGGGGCAGGCGCACCTGGCCGAGCCGGATGCCGACCGACGGCGAGGAGGCGCGCACGCTGAGGACGCTGCAGGCCGCGGCTGTGACCTACTACCGCATCGCTTTCGGGCCGCGCGCCGGACAGAATGTACTGACGCTGAGGGGTGCGATGCCGCGCGAGACCTGGGCGCGCCAGCCGCTGTGCGCCGACATCGACTGGTTCAGCCTGCACGCGGCCGTGCGGGTCGAGGCGCTCGACCGCAAGAGGCTGGAACAGCTGTGTCGCTACATCGCGCGGCCGGCGCTGTCGGACGAGCGGATCCAGCTCAACGCCACGGGCCAGGTCGAACTCAAGCTCAAGACACCGTGGCACGACGGGACGACGCATCTGGTGATGAACCCGTTGGAGTTTATGCAGCGGTGTTGCGGCCGACCGAACACAGACCCTCACGGGTGGTCAAAATTCGGTCGGCCGCAACACCAACGCAGATGCCGTTGCCGCTTGGGCACGACTGATCGCCGCCTAGCGTCCAGTCAAAAGCAAAAAAGCCGCTGTGGGGTCATGCCCTCAGCGGCTTAGTCGTTATTGCGGGTGGTCAGTTGGCGTGCTTACCCGGTAAAGCTATTCGTGGCAGCACTTGCCATCAAGCAATTCATGTCAAAACCGCCACGTATTGCTTTACTTGACAGCGGCGCTGCTTGCTTCCCAGCAAGAGGCCTGGTGCGACCGGCAAGAATCGAACTTGCGACTAAGCCTTCGGAGGGCCCAATGATATCCACTTCACCACGGTCGCTCGCGCCAGAACGTGGATTCTAGCCGGCTGCGGCGCACCCGGGTCCGCGGGCCGGGCGCGGCCCGCACAGCGGGCCAGGGGGTACCCCTATAATCTGCGGGTTTTGCCGGGGCCGCATGCAACGCGCCCTGGTGTGACCACCGCCGCCCACAACAGCGCAGCCCACAGCCCCCGAGGACTTCATGAGCAACTCCCCTGAGCGCCACGACAGCCACGACGCGTCCCACGACGGCCCGCACGAAGGCCCGATCAAGACGCCCAAGCAACTGGTGTGGGCCGTGGTGGCCTCGTTCCTGGTGCCGATCGTGGTGATCGTGCTGATGGCCAACTTCGTCGCCTCGGGCACCAAGACCGCCGCCGGCAGCGATGGTCTGGCCGAAGAAGCCGTGGCGCGCCGTCTGCAGCCCGTGGGCAACGTGGAGATCCGCGACGCCAACGGCCCGGTCGTTTTGCGTGCTGCTGAGCAGGTCTACCAAGCGCAGTGCGCCGCTTGCCACACCAGCGGCGCTGCCGGCGCCCCCAAGCTGGGCGACGCCGCGGCCTGGGGCCCGCGTGTGAAGACCGGCTACGAAGCCCTGCTGACCTCGGCCCTGAAGGGCAAGGGTGCCATGGGCGCCCAGGGTGGTGGCGACTTCAGCGACCTGGAGATCGGCCGCGCCGTGGTCTACATGGCCAACCAGGGCGGTGCCAAGTTCGCCGAACCTGCCGCTCCGGCCGCGTCCGGTGCCGCCAGCGCGGCCAGCGCTGCGAACTGAGTTCGCCCCACCCCACGGCAGGTTCGACCTGCCGTGTGCGATGAAGCCGCCCACCGAGGCGGCTTTTTTGTGCCCGCATGGGGCCTGCGCCGCGCTTTGGCCTGCATCCAAGCGCCGGCCGCCTGCGTAAGGGTGGGCATGGTTTGCCAGCGCCCGTTCCACCGCACCCCAGCCACCGCGTCCAGCGCGGTTGTGGCCTCAAGCCTGGCTGGGTGCTTGGGGCTGGCGCTGAAAGCCGAAGCGGCCCGGCAGTTCGTCGGCCGCCACCGGCTGCGGTGTCCACAGGCCACGCTCGATGGCGTCGGCCGCGGCGCCCATGTCCTGCGTGTGCACCAGGCCCAGGCCGAACGGCGTGTGCAGGTACAGGTGACCGGGCTCGTCCAGCCAGCTGCTCAGCACCGGCACCGGGCCGCACAGTGCCGGCGCCTCGGCGCCCAGGGCCCCGCCTTCACGCAGCAGGTCGGCGTTCTGCACGCTGACGCTGCCATCGTCGGCCACGCGCCACACGAAGGGTGTGGCTTCCAGCTGCACGTAGACGCGTTGCGGGCCGTTCTGGAAGAACCAGGCGCCGGCGGCGTCGCAGGCGTAGTTGCGCAGGATGAAGGCCAGCAGTTTGGCGTGCGTGATGCGGCTGCCCTTCACCAGCGGAAAAGGCCCCGCAGCCTGGGTGCGGTCGTCGCGCATGTACCAGTCGCCGCGTGCGTCCAGCGCCAGCCAGCCGTGGCAATGCGGCACGTTGGGCCATTTCTTCAGCGCGGCTTTGACCAGGTCGTCCATGGGGGCAGTGTGGCGCCGGGCGCGGGTTCAGCGCAGCACTTGTTGCAACCACCCCAGCACCGCCTGGGGCATGGCCATCACATGGCCCGGAAAACCGCCGCTGGCGAAACCCACGTGGCCGCCGTGCGGCGGCTGCCACAGCGTGACGCAGGGGCCCACGTCGCTGGGGCCGGGCAGGCTGCTGCCGGGCACGAAGGGGTCGTTGTGCGCGTTCAGCACCAGGGCCGGCACGCGGATGCGGTGCAGGTGCGGCTTGGCCGATGCGCGGGCCCAGTAATCGGGCGTGTCGCGGAAGCCGTGCAGCGGCGCGGTGAAGACGTTGTCGAAGTCGTACAGCGTGCGCGCGGCCAGCAGCTTGTCGCGGTCGAACAGGCCCGGGTGCTGGGCCAGCTTGGCCAGCGCGCGCGGCTTCATGGTGCGCAGGAACATGCGCGAGTACACCAGCCAGTTGAAGCCGGTGTCGATGGCGCGGCCTGCGGCGGCCAGGTCCAGCGGGCTGCTGACGGCGGCCACGGCCAGTGCCGTGTGCGCCGCGCTGTCACCGGCTTCTTCGGCCCAGCGCAGCAACGCGTTGCCGCCCAGCGAAACGCCCGCGGCCAGCAGCGGCCGGCCGTGCAGCGCGCGCAGGCGGCCCAGCAGCCAACCGATCTCTTCAAAATCGCCCGAGTGGTAGGCGCGCGGCGCCAGGTTCAGCTCGCCGGAACAGCCGCGGAAGTGCGGCACGCAGAAATGCCAGCCCAGGCTTTGCGCCACCTGGGCAAAGGCCACGGCGTAGCGGCTGGTGCTGCTGCTTTCCAGGCCGTGGAACAGCACCAGGGCCGGGGCGCCGGGCGCGCCGTCCAGGTGGTCCACGTCGATGAAGTCGCCGTCGGGCGCTTGCCAGCGTTCGCGGCGGTAGGCGGGCAGCGTGTGCAGGTGCGGCCGTGAATACAGGGCTGGCCAGATGGTCTGCAGGTTGCCACCGGGCAACCACCACGGTGCGCGGTGCGCGAAGGGGATCGGCATCAGTGCAGCGTGGACGGGGCGTCGCCCGTGCTGTTCAGGTCTTCCGGGTTGGCGGGGCTGGCGTGGTGCGCGGCCATGCGCCAACCTTGCGCCGTCTTCACGAACACGTTGGTGCTGAGCACCCAGGCCTGTTGTGGGCCCTGCGGGCCTTCCACGGTGATGCTCTCCACCACGTGGTGCACGGCGCAGCCCAGCGCGCTGAAACGCCGCACCTGTTCCAGCCGCACCGGCACCGGGGCGTTGGCGAAGATGGCCTCGAAGGCTTCGCGGATGGCCGCCGCGCCCACCAGGCGTGCGCCACCGGGGTGCACACACGCGATGTCGTCGTCGTCGGCCCAGGTGGCCATCAGTTTGTTGATGTCGCCTTGTTGCATGGCCTCGTAGAACTGCGCCTCCACCTCGTCGGGCGAGTCGTGCAGGGCAGCACCGGGTGGCGGCGTACGGGCCATGGTGGGCGGTGTGGGCTAGCGGAAGACCACGCTCTTGTGGCCGTTCAGCAGCACGCGGTGTTCCACGTGCCAGCGCACGGCGCGGGCGAGCACCCGGCATTCGATGTCGCGGCCCACGGCCGTGAAGTCTTCGGCCGACAGCGTATGGTCCACACGTTCGACGTCTTGTTCGATGATGGGGCCTTCGTCCAGGTCGGCCGTGACGTAGTGCGCCGTGGCGCCGATCAGCTTGACGCCGCGTGCATGGGCCTGGAAGTACGGCCGCGCGCCCTTGAAGCTGGGCAGGAAGCTGTGGTGGATGTTGATGGCGCGGCCCCGCAGCACCTGGCAGAACTCGGGGCTGAGGATCTGCATGTAGCGCGCCAGCACCACCAGGTCGATGCGCTGTTCGGCGATCAGCGCTTCCACGGCCTGTTCCTGCGCGCGTTTGGTGGCGGCGTCGCTGCCGCCTTTCAGCGGCAGGTGGTGGAAGGGGATGCCGTAGCTGGCGGCCAGGTCGGCGAAGGTGCTGTGGTTGCTGACGATGGCCGGGATGTCCACCGCCAACTGCCCGCTGTGCCAGCGGAACAGCAGGTCGTTCAAACAGTGGCCATGCTGGCTGACCATCAACAACAGGCGCGGCCGCGTGGCCAGCGCGTGGAAGCGCACGTCCATGCCGTGCTGTTCGGCCGTGTGCGCGAACAGGCGCTGAAGCGTGGCCACGTCGGCCAGCTGCGACGGCGCTTCGAAGTGCACCCGCATGAAGAACAGCCCGGTGGCGTCGTCGCCTTCCAGGTCGCCGAACTGCTGCGAGTCGATGATGTTGCAGCCTGCTTGGTAGAGCAGGCCCGACACCGCATACACAATGCCCTTCGTGTCGCGGCACGACAGGGTGAGAACAAACTGATGATCCAAGGCCATGGCCGGGATTCTAGGTGCCACCCCATGACACAAGACCGGAGCTTGCATGAACGTCGCCGAAGCCGATTGGCCTGAAAAGAGCCGCGAACTGGGCCAGCTGCTGGCGCGCAGCGGCCTGGGCGACCGCCGCGCCTTCGCGCAGTTGTACGAGCGCACCAGCGCCCACCTGTTCGGCGTGGTGCTGCGTGTGCAGCGCGACCGCGCCGTGGCCGAAGACCTGCTGCAGGAGGTCTACGTGTCGGTGTGGAAGGCCGCCGCCAGCTTCGACGCCGCGCGCAGCCAGCCGCTGACCTGGCTGACCAGCATCGCCCGCCACCGGGCCATCGACAGCCTGCGCCGCGCCCAGACCCAGCCCAAGTTGGAGAGCAGCACGCCCGACCACGACGGCAGCGACGGCGATGCGCCCGACGCTGCGGAACAGCAGGCCGACGAAGGCCCAGGCCCCCTGGAGCTGCTGGGCCGCGCCAGCGAAGCGCGGGCGCTGACGCAGTGCCTGGAGCACCTCAGCGCGCCGCAGCGCCAGAGCGTGGCGCTGGCCTTCTTCGACGGCCTGTCGCACGCCGAGGTGGCCGAACAACTGCGCCAGCCCCTGGGCACGGTGAAGAGCTGGGTGCGCCGCGCCCTGCTGGGGCTGAAGGCTTGTCTGGACCGCGGCGTGCTGCGCGACCAGCAGACCACCGGCGCGGGACGGGGGGCCTGACATGGACTACAGCAAACCCAGCCTGGCCGAAGCCCTGGCCGCCGAATACGCCGCCGGCACCCTGCGCGGTGGCGCGCGCCGGCGCTTTGAGAACCTGTTGCCCAGCCACCCGGCGCTGGCCGATGCCGTGCGCAGCTGGGAAGCCCGGTTGATGCCGCTGACCACGGCCGTGCAGCCTGAAACCCCACCACCGCGGGTGTGGGCCGCCGTGCAACAGCGCCTGTGGCCGGCGCCCGCGCCGCTGCCCTGGTGGCAGCGCCTGGGCCTGTGGCGCGCGCTCAGTGGCACGGCCTTGGCCGCCGTGGTGGGCTTGGCGGTGCTGGTGAACAGCCCCGGCCCGGCCCAGGCCCCGGTGGTGGTGGTGTTGCAGGCCACGGGCGGCGACCCCACGGTGCAAGGCAGCGTGGTGGCCAGCTTCAGTGGCGACGGCCGCGCCGTGGTGGCGCGCCCGGTGCTGCCGGTGGCGGTGAAGACCGACCGTGTGCTGGAGCTGTGGTGGGCCACGGAGACCGGCAAACCCCGTTCGCTGGGCCTGATCAAGGCCGACGGCGCCACCGTGCTGCGCAAAGACGCGCTGCCCGGTGGCTTGAAAGGCAGCCAGATCGACCACCTGGCCGTCAGCGTCGAGCCCCCGGGTGGTTCACCCACGGGGCAGCCGACCGGGCCGGTGGTCTTCTACGGCAAGCTGCAGCTGTAGGCGGACTGCGTCGCCCGGGCTGCGCTGGACGGGCTCAGCCTGCCTTGGTGGACGCTTGCGGCAAGGCCACGGTGAACGTGGCGCCCTGGCCCAGCGTGCTGCTGGCCTGGATCTGCCCGCCCATCAGCTTCACCAGGGCTTGGGTGACGCTGAGGCCGATGCCATGGCCTTCCACGCGGCCCTGGGCCTGTTGCCCGCGGTGGTAGGGCTCGAAGACGCGGGGCAGGTCGTCTTCGGCGATGCCCACGCCCGTGTCCACCACACGCAGGTGGGCCAGGCCGTCGGCCGTGGCCCACACCGTCAACACCACCCGGCCACCGGGGCGGTTGTATTTGATGGCGTTGCTCAGCAGGTTCAGCAGCACCTGGCGCAGCCGGGTGGGGTCCGCCAACACCAGCGTGTCGGGGCCATCGTCCACGTGCAGTGCGAGCTGCGCGCGGTCTGCGCTTTCGCGCACCAGGGCCAGGGCGTCCAGCACCGCGGCGCGCAAGGACACCGGTTCCAGCGCCAGCGCCAGGTGGCCGGCCTCGATGCGTGTCAGGTCCAGCAGGTCGCCGATCATCTGCAGCAGGTGGCTGCCGGCCTCGCGCACCAGGCGCAGGCGGCGGCGTTGGCCTTCGCTGGGCGGTTCGGCCTGGTCCACCTCCATCAGCTGGGTGAAGCCCATCACCGCGTTCAACGGCGTGCGCAGCTCGTGGCTCATGCGCGAGAGAAACTCGGTCTTGGCGCGGGCGGCCGCGGCGGGGGCGTGCGCCGCCGGGCCCGCGCTCCCCCTCACCGCGCCCTGGGGCCGGTCGCTTCTAAACATCTCC
>JBKCUM010000132.1:0-7100 GCA_046318395.1 Rubrivivax sp. | reverse complement strand
CAGCAGGTCGCCGAGTTCGGCCTTGCGGGCGTTGATCTCGGAACCCGCGGCGTCCAGCACGTCAAAACGTTGCTGCGGCGTGCTGAGGCTCCAGCTGCTGAACGCGGCTTCTGCAGCGCCGATGGCGGCACGGGCTTGTGCCGCATCGGCCTGGGCGTATTCGCCGATGAGGTCGCGCGTGTCCGACGGGTTGATGTTGCGGCTGACGCGCGCGCCTTCCACCCATTCTCCGTTGATCAGGTTTTTAAACATAAGTGGATGTTCAGTTGTCGGTTGATAGGTGAATGGGAGAGGAACCAAGCCACCCGCCGCGGAACCGGCTTCGCCGGGCCGCCGGCGGGGCGGCCCCCCGGGGGGGTAGCGAGCGCGAGCGAGCGTGGGGGCTCACGGTCGGACCAGGCAAGGGCGCTTGGGGTTGCACTGCCAGCCGGGAATAAGGTACTGCATGGGCATGGCGTCGTCGCGCGCGCCCAGGCCGTGCTGCAGGTAGAGCTGGTGGGCTCTTTCCACCTCGGCCATGTCCAGTTCCACGCCCACACCCGGCCGCACCGAAGCCAGCACGTCGCCGCTTTGGCGCAGCGCCTCACCGGCGAAGAACTTGAAGATGGCCGCGGCGCGGCCCACTTCGCCGATGGCTTCGGGCAGGGTCTTGCCTTCTTCACGCGCCAGCAGGTCGCCGAGTTCGGCCTTGCGGGCGTTGATCTCGGAACCGGCGGCGTCCAGCACGTCAAAACGTTGCTGCGGCGTGCTGAGGCTCCAGCTGCTGAACGCGGCTTCGGCGGCGCCGATGGCGGCACGGGCTTGTGCCGCATCGGCCTGGGCGTACTCGCCGATGAGGTCGCGCGTGTCCGACGGGTTGATGTTGCGGCTGACGCGCGCGCCTTCCACCCATTCGCCGTTGATGAGGTTCTTGAACATGGTGTGTCCTGTGGCGGCGGGTTCAGCGTGCCCAGCGAAGCACGAGCGGGTCCAAAGGCTTGGCCGTGGCCAGCAGGCCTTCGCGCACGGCAGGGTGCATGGCGGGGAAGGGGTGGCGCGGGGCTTCGCAGGCGATCACACCACCGGCCTTCATCAGCGCCTTGGCGGTCAAGATGCCGCCCTGGCGGTTCTCGTAGTTGATCAGCGGCAGCCAGCGGGTGTACTGCGCGCTGGCGATGTCTTGCTGGCCGGCTTGCCAGGCGTCCAGGATCATGCGGATGCCGTCGGGGTAGCCGCCGCCGGTCATGGCGCCGGTGCAGCCGGCGTGCAGGTCGGGCAGCAGGGTGATGGCTTCTTCGCCGTCCCAGGGGCCTTCGATGGCGTCGCCACCCAGGCTGATCAGCTCGCGCAGCTTGCTGGCGGCGCCTGCGGTTTCGATCTTGAAGTACTTCAGGTTTTCGATCTCGCGCGCCATGCGGGCCAGGAAGGCGGCCGACAGCGGCGTGCCGGCCACCGGCGCGTCCTGCACCATGATCGGGATGCTGATGGCGTCGGACAGGCGTTGGTAGAAGCTGTAGACCTGGGCCTCGCTGACGCGGATGGTGGCCCCGTGGTACGGCGGCATCACCATCACCATGGCCGCACCCTGGGCCTGGGCGCGTTGGCTGCGTGCGATGCACACGTCGGTGCTGAAGTGCGTGGTGGTCACGATCACCGGCACCCGCCCGGCCACGTGGGCCAGGATGCTGCGGGTCAGCACCTCGCGCTCTTCGTCGGACAGCACGAACTGCTCGCTGAAGTTGGCCAGGATGCACAGGCCGGTGCTGCCGGCGTCGATCATGAAGTCCACCGCACGCAGCTGGCTGGGCAGGTCCAGCGTGCCGTCTTCGTGGAAGGTGGTGGGCACCACGGGGAAGACCCCGCGGTAAGGGCGTTGTTGTGCGCTCATGTTGGGCGTCTGCCGGTGGGGCTCAATGTGAATGGCGTGGGACGGCGTTGCCGCGGCAGCCCACCAGGAAGTCGAAGTCGCAGCCTTGGTCGGCCTGCATCACGTGTTCCACGTACAGGTGGCGGTAGCCGGTAGCGTCGGCCGGGTCGACCTGTTGTTCGGCTTTCCACACGGCCAGGCGGCCGGCCAGTTCTTCGTCGGAGATGTCCAGGTGCAGGCGGCCGGTGTCGCAGTCCAGCTCGATCCAGTCGCCGTCCTTCACGGTGGCCAGCGGGCCGCCGGCGCGGGCTTCCGGCGCCACGTGCAGCACCACGGTGCCGTAGGCCGTGCCGCTCATGCGGGCGTCGCTGATGCGCACCATGTCGGTCACGCCCATGGCCAGGATCTTCGGCGGCAGGCCCATGTTGCCCACCTCGGCCATGCCGGGGTAGCCGCGCGGGCCGCAGTTCTTCAGCACCAGCACCGATTCCGGCGTCACGTCCAGCGCGGGGTCGTCGATGCGGGCTTTGTAGTGTTCGAGGTTCTCGAACACCACGGCGCGGCCACGGTGCTTCAGCAGGTGGGCGCTGGCCGCCGAAGGTTTCAGCACCGCGCCGTTGGGCGCCAGGTTGCCGCGCAGCACGCGGATGCTGCCGTCGGGCACCAAGGGCTTGCTCAGTGGGCGGATGACTTCGTCGTTGTGGATGGCCGCGTCTTTCACGTTGTCCCACAGCGTGCGGCCGTTGGCGGTGAGCGCGCCCGGGTGCGGCAGCAGGCCGGCCTCGCCCAGGCGGCGCAGCACGCCGGGCAGGCCACCGGCGTAATAAAACTCTTCCATCAAGAAGCGGCCCGAGGGCTGCAGGTCCACCACGGTGGGCGTGCCGCGGCCCACGGTGGTCCAGTCGTCCAGCGCCAGGTCCACGCCCATGCGGCCGGCGATGGCCTTCATGTGGATGATGGCGTTGGTGCTGCCGCCGATGGCCGCGTTCACGCGGATGGCGTTCTCAAAGGCTTCGCGCGTCAGCAGCTTGGACAGCGTGAGGTCTTCCTTCACCATCTCGACGATGCGCATGCCGCTCAGGTGGGCCAGCACCTGGCGGCGCGCGTCCACCGCGGGGATGGCGGCGTTGTGCGGCAGGCTCACGCCCAGGCTTTCGGCCATGCAGGCCATGGTGCTGGCCGTGCCCATGGTGTTGCAGGTGCCGGCGCTGCGCGACATGCCGGCTTCGGCGCCCAGGAACTCGCCCATGGTGATGGTGCCGGCCTTCACCTGTTCGTGCAGCTGCCACACCACGGTGCCGGAGCCGATGTCCTTGCCCTGGTGTTTGCCGTTGAGCATGGGGCCGCCGGTCACCACGATGGCCGGCACGTTGCAGCTGGCCGCGCCCATCAGCAGGGCCGGGGTGGTCTTGTCACAACCCACCATCAGCACCACGCCGTCGATGGGGTTGCCGCGGATGGCTTCTTCCACGTCCATGCTGGCCAGGTTGCGTGTCAGCATCGCGGTGGGGCGCAGGTTGCTTTCGCCGTTGCTGAACACCGGGAACTCCACGGGGAAACCGCCGGCTTCGATGACGCCGCGCTTCACTTTTTCAGCCAGCGCGCGGAAGTGCGCGTTGCAGGGCGTCAACTCGCTCCAGGTGTTGCAGATGCCGATGATGGGCTTGCCCTGGAACACGTGGTCGGGGATGCCCTGGTTCTTCATCCAGCTGCGGTACATGAAGCCGTTCTTGTCGGCGGTGCCGAACCAGGCGGCGGAGCGGAGCTTTTTTTCGGGCGGGGTGGACATGCGAACTTTCTAGAGCCTGGACTGAAATAAAGTATGACTAATGAATTCATGTGATCGGGGCAGACCCCAATAGTATGACTATTTGCAGATAAATAGTATTACTATATGCGCTTGAAGTCGGGGCCGCGCCTGGCCCGACCTGCGCTGGAAGCCCCCGCCATGACCGCCACTGCCGCCCCGCGTTTTGCCCACTACCCCAGCCTGCAAGGTCGCACGGTCGTCATCACCGGCGGGGCCACCGGCATCGGCGAGACCTTGGTGCGCGAGTTCGCAGCCCAGGGTGCGCAGGTGGGGTTCACCGACATCGCGGTGGAAGCCGGCCACGCTTTGGCGGCGGCTTTGCAAGACGCGCCCACACCGCCGCTGTTCGTGCCGGGCGACATCACCGACATCCCGGCCCTGCGTGGCGCCATCGAGCAGATCCGCCAGGCCTTCGGCCCGGTGGGCGCGCTGCTGAACAACGCGGCCAACGACCGCCGCCACCAGGTGGCCGAGGTGACGCCCGAGTTCTGGGACCAGGCCCAGGCCGTCAACCTGAAGCAGGTGTTCTTCGCCACCCAGGCCGTGCTGCCCGACATGCAGGCGCTGGGCGGTGGCAGCGTCATCAACTTCGGTTCGGTCAGCTGGATGCTGCGCCAGGGCGGCTTGGCGGCCTACGCCTCGGCCAAGGCGGCGATGCACGGCCTGTCGCGCACGCTGGCGCGCGACCTGGGGCCGCACCGCATCCGCGTGAACACGCTGGTGCCGGGCTGGGTGATGACGGAAAAGCAGCTGCGCCTGTGGGTGGACGACGCCGCGCGCGAAGAGATCAAACGCGGCCAGTGCATCGGTGAACCGCTGCAGCCCGAACACGTGGCGCGTTTGGCCCTGTTCCTGGCCGCCGACGACAGCGCCATGTGCACGGCGCAGACCTACATCGTCGATGGGGGTTGGGTCTGAATTGGCGGCGCTGCGGTGGCTGTCAACATGAACCCACACCACGACGGCGTTCAAGGCCTGGTGGCGGCCCAGGCCAGCCTGGGCGAATGTGCGCTGTGGTGCGAGCGCAGCCAGAGCCTGCTGTGGACCGACATCGACCGCGGCCTGCTTTCGCGCTGGCACGCCGCCCACGGCCAGGTGCAGACCTGGACGCTGCCGAAGCCGCTGGGCAGCTTCGTGTTGTGCGAAACGCCCGACCGCCTGTTGCTGGGCCTGGCGCGCGGCCTGGCCTTTTTTGACCTGGCCACCGGCGAACTGGGCCCGGTGCAGCCCTTGCCCGATGGGGCCTGGAAGACGCGCGACGCGCGGCTCAACGACGGCCGCTGCGACCCGCAAGGCCGTTATGTCTTCGGCCTGTTCAACCCCCATGGCGAAGCCACCGGCGACTTCTGGCGCGTGGACCACCGGCTGCAGCCCGAGCGCCTGCCGTTGCCACCGGCCCAGGTGGCCAACGCGCTGAGCTTCAGCCCCGACGGCCACTGGCTGTACTTCACCGATTCACCCTCGCGCTGCATTCAGCGCGCGCGCTACGACGCCGACGGCCGCGTGGGCCCGCCCCAGCCCTGGCTGCAGTTGGCGTCCGACGACGGCGAACCCGACGGCGCCACCGTCGATGCCGAAGGCCGCCTGTGGGTGGCGCTGTGGGGCGCGGCCAGCCTGCTGTGCGTGGCGCCCCACGGCCAGGTGCTGCAGCGCTGGCCGCTGCCGGTGAGCCACCCCACCTGCCCGGTGTTCGGTGGGCCGGGGCTGGACCGGCTGATGCTGACCTCGGCGCGCAAGGCCTTGGCGGGCGAGGCGCTGGCGCGCGAACCGCTGGCCGGCGACGTGCTGACTTGGGTGCCGCGCCTGCCCGGCGGTGGGCGGGTGCGCGGCCTGCCGCCACACCGCTTCGCCGACGTGCCGCGGGCATGAGCGCGCCGCCAGCGCCCGCGGCCGCACAGACCCCGTCGAGCCCAACGCCACGGCCGCCTGGCCTGTGGCACCTGGCCTGGCCCATCTTTGCCGAGCAAACGCTGCACGCCGGCACGGGGGTGGTGGACACGCTGATGGTCAGCCGCATCGGTGACCAGGCCGTGGCCGGCCTGGGCGTGGCCTGGCAGATCGTCTTCTTGTTCATGATGGCCTTCAACGTGCTGGCCGTGGGCGCGGCCATCGTCACCACGCACCACCTGGGCCAGGGCGACACCGCCGGCGCGCGGCGCCTGGCGCGCGGGGCCATCAGCCTGAACCTGTGGCTGGGGGCGGTGCTCAGCGCCGTGCTGGTGGCCAGCGCGCCGCAGCTGCTGGCCTGGGCACAGCTGTCGCCGGCCTTGATGGCCTACGGCCTGCCGTTCATGCAGTGGATGGGCGGCACGCTGTTCCTGGAGGCCATGAACTACGCGCTGGCCGCGGTGCTGCGCGCCCACGGCCGCACGCGCGAGGTGCTGCTGGTGATGCTGGCGCAGAACCTCTTGAACGCGGCGCTGACGGCGGTGTTGGTGTTCGGCCTGTTCGGTGTGCCCGACCTGGGCGTGACCGGTGTGGCCCTGGCCACCGTGTGCAGCCGCGCCCTGGCCTGCTCCGCGCTGTGGACCCTGGCCGTGCGCCGCCTGGGCCTGCGCTGGCACCCGCGCGACCTGCTGGCGCTGCCGCTGGCCGACCTGCGGCGGCTGCTGGCCTATGGGGCGCCGGCGGTGGCCGAAAACGTCAGCTGGCTGGTGGCCTTCATGCTGATCAGCGCGCTCAGCGCCCGGTTGGGCGACCAGACCCTGGCCACGCAGACCTACGCCATGCAGGTGGCCAATGTGGTGATGCTGTTCGGCCTGGCGGTGGGCCTGGCCAATGAAATTCTGGTGGGCCACCTGGTGGGCGCCGGCCAACTGCGCCAGGCGCGTGCGATGAGCCTGCGCCACCTGCGCCTGGGCCTGGTGTGGACGCTGGGCGTCGCGCTGCTGGCGGCGCTGGCCGCCCCGGCGCTGCTGCCGCTGTTCAGCCGCGACCCGGTGGTGGTGCAAGCCGCCGTGGGGCTGGTGTGGGTGGGCCTGTTGCTGGAGCCCGGGCGCAGCTTCAACCTCATCCTCATCAACGCGCTGCGCGCCAGCGGCGACACCCGCTTCCCGCTGTGGGCCGGCCTGTGTTCGCAGTGGGGCGTGATGGCCCTGGGCGCCTGGTGGCTGGGCACCGTGCTGGGCTTCGGCCTGGCCGGTGTGTGGGCCGCGTTCGTCGTGGACGAATGGCTGCGTGGCCTGCTGATGCTGTGGCGCTGGCGTGGCCGGCGCTGGTGGCGCCACGCCCGCCGGGCTGGCCAGCAGGCGCGCCGCGCGCGCGGCCCGTCGGCGGGCGCACCGCGGCCAGCGCAGGCCACCGGCTAGTGTCCTGTCCCGTTAGTTGCTGGCATTAATCGTGCATGCCAGTGCGGTATCTTGGGGACGGAGATACCGCGATGAGAACAGGCAGACCGAAGGTCGAGTTGCTGCTGTCGGATGAGGAGCGTTCGCAGCTTCAGTC
>JBKCUM010000131.1:0-12638 GCA_046318395.1 Rubrivivax sp. | reverse complement strand
GAGCGTGCTCGAAGCCGTGTTCGTGAAGGATGGTCGAGGCCACCCCGCGGTATCCGTGCCCTGTCATGACACCGGCGTAACCCATGCGCCGCAGGGCCTGCAGGATGGTGCCGTTGCTCATCGGCTTCTCGTGGTCGCGCTCCCCGGGGAACAGCAGGCCACTGAGGCCCCGGAGTTCATGCAGGCACCGCAGGGCGTCCACGGCCTGGGTGGACAGGGGCACGATGTGGGGCGTGCGCATCTTCATGCGCTCCGCCGGGATGCGCCACTCTGCGGCGTCGAGGTCGAACTCCTCCCACCGCGCGGCCAGCAGCTCACCGGTGCGAACGAAGGTGCGCGCCATCAAGTCCATGGCGTAGCGGGTGTACGGGGTGCCCTGGTAAGCGGCCATCTTCCGCAGCAGCTCCGGGAGCTGCTTCACGTCGACCCGGGCGAAGTTCTCTTTGCTCCGGGGCTTCAGGGCCACACCTGGCCGCACGTCCTTGGCGGGGTTCCGCTCCACCATGCCATGCGCCAGGGCGTGCTCGAACACCTGGCCGGCCATCTGCCAGGTGCGGCGCGCAATGTCCTGGGCTCCTCGGGATTCGATCTTCTTGGCCATCGCCAGCAGCTGCGGCGCGGTCACGTCGGCGATGGGCTTGCTGCCAATGACCGGGAACACATCGGCCTCCAGGCGGCGCAACACCGAATCGGCGTGGCGGGGCGAGCGGCCCCCTTTCCAGTTGGCGTGCCAGCTCCGGGCCACGGTCTCGAAGGTGTTGCCCATGCGGATGGTGGCCGCCAAGCGCTCATCCTTGCGGGCTTGGCTGGGGTCGGTGCCGGCCACCAGCAACGCGCGCGCCTCATCGCGCAGTTGCCGCGCCCCCTTCAAGATGCCGCCAGGCGCATCGTCGTCTTTGCGGCTGGCCAGGGGGACAGCGGGGTAGCTGCCCAGCGCGAGGCGCTTCTCTTTCCCGCCCACCAGGTATTTCCAGCGCCAGAGCTTGGAGCCGTTGGGCAGCACTTCGAGGTACAGGCTGCCAGAGTCGGACAGCCGGAGCCGGGCCTTGTCGGCGGGGCATTTCGCGTTCTTGCAAGCGAGGTCTGTGAGAGCCATTCTGGGGCACCGTTTGGCTGGGGAACGAAAAAGCTCGTTCGATGCCCCATACGATGCCCCGTCTTTGGTGCTGCTGTCAAAACACGTAAACGACGCTCAGCAAACAAAAAAGCCCCGTAGAACGGGGCTTCTTAGTGACATTCGCGGCTAGAAACGACGCTTGCCGAATCTATCGCTGGCGGAGAGGGGGGGATTCGAACCCCCGGTACTGCATAAACAGTACGCCGGATTTCGAATCCGGTGCATTCGACCACTCTGCCACCTCTCCAGCTGTGTCTGTGGTCTCGCTTGTTCGGCGAAGCCACAGATTCTAGCGCAGTCTTGCGAGCCCGGGCCAGCGGCTGGACCGGGGCGTGCATTTCAGCGCAGAACCTCGGCGCCGGCCAGGTAGGGGCGCAAGGCGGCCGGCACGCGGATGCTGCCATCGGCCTGCTGGTGGTTTTCCAGCACCGCCACCATCGCGCGGCCCACGGCCAGGCCCGAGCCGTTCAGCGTGTGCACCAGCTCGGGCTTGCCCTGGGCGTTGCGGAAACGCGCTTGCATGCGGCGGGCCTGGAAAGCGCCCATGTTGCTGCACGAGCTGATCTCGCGGTACGTGCCCTGCGCCGGCAGCCAGACTTCCAGGTCGAAGGTCTTGACGGCGCCGAAGCCCATGTCGCCACCGCACAGCAGCACCACGCGGTAGGGCAGTTCCAGCGCCTGCAGGATGGCTTCGGCGTGGCCCACCATCTCGTCCAGGGCTGCGAAGCTGTGTTCTGGCGTGGTGATCTGCACCATCTCGACCTTGTCGAACTGGTGCTGGCGGATCATGCCGCGTGTGTCGCGCCCGGCGCTGCCGGCTTCAGAACGGAAACAGGGCGTGTGACCGGTCAGCTTGATGGGCAGCTGTTCCGGGGCCAGGATGGCGCCGGCCACGGTGTTGGTCAGCGTCACCTCCGAGGTGGGAATGAGGTACCACTTGCTGCCCGAAGCCTCGCCGTCACCCGAGGTCACGTGGAACAGGTCTTGTTCGAACTTGGGCAGCTGGCCCGTGCCCCGCATGGCCGCGGCGTTCACCATGTAGGGCGTGTAGCACTCGGTGTAGCCGTGGCGCGTGGTGTGCGTGTCCAACATGAACTGGGCCAGTGCGCGGTGCAGGCGCGCCACCGTGCCACGCATGAAGCTGAAGCGCGAGCCGGCCAGCTGCGCGCCCATCTCGAAGTCCAGGCCCAGCGGGGCGCCCAGGTCCACGTGGTCCTTCACAGCGAAGTCGTAGTGGCCGGGCGTGCCCCAGCGGCGCACCTCGTCGTTGCCGGTTTCGTCGGCGCCTTCGGGCACGCTGTCGTCGGGCAGGTTGGGCACGGCCAGCAGCAGGTCTTGCAGCTCGGTCTGCACCTGTTCCAGGCGCTCGGCGCCGGTCTTCAGTTCTTCGGCGATGCCGCCCACTTCGGCCATCAGCGCGCTGGCGTCTTCGCCCTTGGCCTTGGCCTGGCCCACCTGTTTGCTGATGGCGTTGCGGCGCGCCTGCAGCTCTTCGGTGCGGGTCTGGATGCGCTTGCGTTCGGCTTCCAGGGCGCTGAAACGTTCAACGTCCAGGAAGGGTTGGGGGTTCTTGCGGCGCTGCAGGCGGGCGACGGTGCCGTCGAGGTCGCGGCGCAGTTGGTTGATGTCGAGCATGGTGCTGCCCTTTCGGTGAATGCGTGCCCTGCGGGGCGTGGATGTGACAACGGCACCTGGGGTGGGTGCCGTCTTCGTTCGGTGGGCTGCGGTGGCAGCCGAAAAAGCGTCGAAGCGGCGGGTGTCAGGATCGGGACGATGACCACTGCGGCACTTCAGACATGCCACGCTCGCCCAGGCCACGCGGCAGCGGGAAACGCACGTGTTCTTCCACGCCGTCCATCTTGCGGATGCTCACCGCGCCCAGTTCGCGCAGGCGGTCGATGACCTGCTGCACCAGGATGTCGGGTGCCGAAGCACCGGCCGTCAGGCCCACACGGCGGCGGCCTTCGAACCAGGCGGGCTGCAGGTCTTCGGCGCTGTCCACCATGTGGGCTTCGGTGCCCAGGCGTTCGGCCAGTTCACGCAGGCGGTTGCTGTTGCTGCTGGTGGGGCTGCCCACCACCACCAGCACGTCCACGGCCGGGGCCAGCACCTTCACGGCGTCTTGCCGGTTCTGCGTGGCGTAGCAGATGTCCTGCTTCTTGGGTTCACGCACATGCGGGAACACACGTTTCACCTCGGCCAGGATGGCGGCCGCGTCGTCCACGCTGAGCGTGGTCTGCGTCACCACGGCCAGCTTGTCGCCACGCGGCTGCACCTGGGCCACGTCGGGCACGTCTTCCACCAGGTAGATGCCGTCGTTGAGCTGCCCCATGGTGCCTTCCACCTCGGGGTGGCCCTTGTGGCCGATCATGATGAACTCATAACCTTCCTTCGCCAGTTTGGCCACTTCCACGTGCACCTTGGTCACCAGCGGGCAGGTGGCGTCGAAGACCTGGAAACCACGCGCCGCGGCCTCTTGTTTCACCGCCTGGCTGACACCATGCGCGCTGAACACCAAGGTGGCGCCGGGCGGCACCTCGGCCAGGTCTTCGATGAAGATGGCGCCCTTGGTCTTCAGGTCGTTCACCACGTAGGTGTTGTGCACGATCTCGTGGCGCACGTAGATGGGCGCGCCGAACTTCAGCAGCGCACGCTCCACAATCTCAATGGCGCGGTCCACGCCGGCACAAAAGCCGCGCGGCTCGGCCAGCACCACTTCTTCCAGCTGCACGGTCTGGCCCATCACAGCACCCCGATGAGTTGCACTTCAAACTGCACCGGCTGGCCGGCCAGCGGGTGGTTGAAGTCGAACAGCAGCCAGTCTTCGCCCTTTTCGCGCACCACGCCGGCGTAGCTGGCCTGGCCGTCGGGCGTGGGGAACTGCACCACATCGCCCACGTCGTAGGTGGCGTCGCGCTCGCCCAGTTCGTGCAGCAGGCTGAGCTTCACACGCTGCAGCATGTCGGGGTTGCGCTCGCCGAAGGCGGCGCCGGCGGGCAGCGTGAACTGGTGGCGGCTGCCTTCGGCCAGGCCCAGCAACTGGGCCTCGATGGCGGGGGCCAATTGGCCGGTGCCCAGGCTCAGGGTGGCGGGTTTGTCGTGGAAAGTGTTCACGACATCGGCGCCATCGGGGCCCGCCAGGCGGTAGTGCAGGGTCAGGAACGACCCGGGCTGGACGGTATTCACAGGGCTGGGCAAAGGTAGGTGGGTGGGCGATAGACTGGCCGTGATTCTACGAGCCGCCCCCCTGCCGCGCCCCACCCGGGGCCATACCCCCGCCTTTTGCACCCATGATGGACCTGCCCGCCGACCAGCGACCGCGCGAAAAGCTGCTCACGCGCGGCCCCAGCGCGCTGACCGACGCCGAACTGCTGGCCCTGCTGCTGCGCACCGGCCTGCCCGGCCACGGCGTGCTGGCCCTGGCGCAGCAGGTGCTCACGCAGTTCCGCGGATTCGCCGGCCTGCTGAACGTGCAGGCCGCCGACCTGAAGGCCATCAAGGGCCTGGGCCCGGCCAAACGTTCAGAGCTGGTGGCGGTGATGGAGATGGCCCGCCGCGCCTTGGCCCAGCAGGTGGCGCAACAGCCGGTGTTCGACGCCCCGCAGGCCGTGAAGGACTACGTGGCCCTGCACCTGGGCGGCCGCGGCGAGGAACGTTTTGCCGTGCTGTTTCTCGATGCGCAGCACCGCTTGATCGCGCTGGAAACCCTGTTCACCGGCACCCTGGTGCAGACCAGCGTCTACCCCCGTGAAGTGGTCAAGCGTGCGCTGGCGCTGAACGCCGGCGCCGTCATCCTGGCGCACAACCACCCTTCGGGCCTGGCCGAACCCTCACGCGCCGACGAGTTCCTGACGCAGACCCTGAAAACCGCCCTGGCCTTGGTGGACGTTCGGGTGCTGGACCACCTGGTGGTGGGCCAGGGTCAGGTGGTGAGCCTGGCCGAACGCGGCCTGGTTTGAACCGCGTTCGAAGCCCCCGACTCCCGCACGCATTCCTTCCAAGGCCACCGTGAACCTGAAAGACCTGGGCGCCCTGCGCCAAGCCCTGCAGCAGCGTGAGAAGGCCGCCGCCGAAGCCGCGGCCGCGGCGCGTGCTGCACAGGCTGCAGCCGAAGCCCGCAAGCGCCTGTTCGCCGAAGCCGTGGGGCCGGTGGTACCGCTGCCGCCGGCCAACCTGGCCGAACTGCACCTGCCCCGCCCTGAGCCGTTGCCGCGCCAGCGCGAGGCCGACGAACGCGCGGCCTTGCAGCAGGCGTGGTCCGACGAGGTGGACATCGAGTCGCTGCTGCTCACCGACGACGGCCTGAGCTTCCGCCGCCCCGGCGTGGGGCCCGACGTGGTGACCCGCCTGCGCCGCGGCCAATGGGCCATCCAGCACCAGATCGACCTGCACGGCCTGCGCCGCGACGAAGCGCGTGAAGCCCTGCTGGACTTTCTGCACGAAGCCCGCCGCCGCGGCCAGCGCTGCGTGCGGGTGGTGCACGGCAAGGGCCACGGCTCGCCCGGCAAACAACCGGTGCTCAAAGGCAAGGTGCAGCGCTGGCTGGCGCAAAGCGCCGAGGTGCTGGCCTTTGCCCAGGCCAGCGGGCCACAGGGCGGCGCCGGTGCCCTGGTGGTGCTGCTGACGGGCGACTGAAGGCGCACGGCCCCCAGCGCGCCGGCCCCCCGGCTTGCGGGGCGCAGCGGCGCTGGGCACGCCGTTGTCGCCGTGCTGTCACACCGGCGTCCTAGCGTGGGGAGTTCTCGGAGTTTCCGAGCCCACCACCGCCACAGGACAACACATGAACCGCCAACCACTGTGGGCCGCCCTGGCCCTGAGCGCCACCACCTTTGCCGCCCAGGCCCAGGTGCAGATCACCGAATGGATGTACAGCGGCAACGGGCCGGAGTTCATCGAGTTCACGAACATGGGCAGCACCGCCATCAGCCTGGTGGGCTGGAGCTTCGACGACGACAGCCGCACGGCGGGCGTGGTGAACCTGAGCGGCCTGGGCACGCTGGGCGTGGGCGAGTCCCTCATCCTCACCGAAGCCAGCGCCGCCGATTTCCGTGCCGCCTGGGGCCTGGCCAGCACCGTGAAGGTGCAGGGCAACAACACCACCAACCTGGGCCGCAACGACGAGATCAACCTGTTCAATGCCAGCGGCAGCCTGGTGGACCGGTTGACCTACGGCGACCAGAACTTCGCCGGCACCATCCGCACCCAAACCTCCAGCGGCAGCCCGGTCAGCCTGCAGGCCCTGGGCGCCACGACGGTGGGCGCGGGCTGGGTGTTGTCCAGCACCAGCGACGCCTACGGTTCCTACCTGTCGGCGCAAGGCGACGTGGGCAACCCCGGCAGCTTCATCTTCGCGCCGGTGCCTGAAGCCAGCACCTGGGCCCTGATGGCCGCGGGCCTGGGCATGGTGGGTGCGGCCCTGCGCCGCCGCCAGGCTTGAACACCGCCCGCTGCAGCGAGAACACCATGCAAAAACACCTCATCACCACCGCCCTTCTGGCCCTGTCGGCCTGGGCCGGCACCGCTGGCGCCACCACCGCCACCACCAGCCTGAACCTGGCGAACTACCAACTCAGCGGCAGTTATGCGCTGGACACGCTGAACGGCCTGGGCCTGGAAGCTTCGGCCGTGACCTACGCCCGCGACCGCGGCACGCTGTTCGTGGTGGGCGACGAAGGCCTGGGTGTGGTGGAAATCAGCCGCACCGGCCAGACCTTGGGCAGCATGGCCTTCAACTGGGCCAACACCGGCAGCACGCACAACGACACCGAAGGCCTGACCTACCTGGGCAATGGCCAGCTGGTGGTGGTGGACGAACGCCCCCAGCGCGCGTACAGCTTCAGCTACCTGGCCGGTGGCACACAGGCCTTGGGCAGCACGCCTTACGCCACCATCAGCAACTACTCGCCCAGCAACATCGGCATCGAAGGCATCAGCTTCGACCCGCGCAACGGCACGTTCGTCAGCGTGAAGCAGGACAACGACAGCAACGCCGCGCGCGGTCCGCAGGAAGTGCGCGCCGGCAGCCTGAACTTCGGCGTGGGCGGCACGGGCACGGCCAGCATGAACGTGCTGTTCAACGCCAGCCTGTTGGGCCTGGCCAGCTTGTCGGACGTGCAGGTGCTGTCCACCGTGGACGCGCTGGCGGGCACCGCGGCGGCCGACCACTTGTTGATCCTGAGCCTGGACTCGCAACTGCTGGTGGAAACCACCCGCAGCGGCCAGGTGCTGGGCAGCCTGGACCTGCGCACGCTGACCAACACGCAGAACATCGAAGGCCTGACCATCGACGAACACGGCGTCATCTACCTGGTGGCCGAACAACAGCAGGGCAGCGGTGCCCCGGCGGGCGCGGCCTCGCGCCTGTTCGTGCTGACGCCGGTGCCGGAACCCGGCACCTGGGCGCTGATGGCCGGCGGCCTGGGCTTGCTGGGCTGGCGCGCGCGTCGGCGTTGAAGTGCCCATCCGTGCTGGGCCTTCCGGCCCTGCCCGCGCGGGCTCGCCCCAGCCTGCCGGCGTGAAATCGCCGTCAGGCCTTCGCCAACCGTGCAGGGCCTTCCGGCCCTGCACGCGCGGGCTCAGCCCGCTTTGTTGCGCATCCAGTCGGCGGTGCCGAAGAAGGATTCGGCCAGGCGCTGTGCCAGCACCGGTTCCACCGCGGTTTCTTCCATGGCCTGCACCATGCAGGCCAGCCACTGGTCACGTTCCACCAGGCCGATGGCATAGGGCAGGTGGCGCGCCCGCAGACGCGGATGGCCAAAACGTTCGATGTAGTGGTTGGGGCCGCCCAGCCAGCCGCACAAGAACCAAAACAGCTTGTCGCGCGCGCTGTCCAAGGTGGGCGGGTGCACGGCACGCAGGGCCGCGTAGCCGGGTTCCAGGTCCATCAGGTCGTAAAACCGGTCCACCAGGCCGCGCACGCCGGCCTCGCCGCCCAGGCGCTGGAACGGTGTGACGGCTTCCACCGGACGGCCTTCGTCGTCCAGTTCGGGGCGGTCGGCGCTCATGCCTTGCGGTCCAGCAGCCGCGTGGCGGCCACGCCCAGGGCCATGGCCGCAGGCGTGCCTGGCAGGGCCTCCACCAGCAATTGGCGCTTCAACACCGACTCGCGCACGGCGGGGTCGCTGGGCACCTCGCCCAGCAGGTTCAGCCGCACCGGCAGGTCCAGTGTGGGGTTCACATAGCGGTCCACCACCGTTTGCAGCTGCTGGCACACGGTGCGGCCTTCACCGGGGCGGCGCACCTGGTTCACCACCAGCGTCACGGCGCGGCGCTGCTGCGTGGTGGCCAGCACCTTGATGGTGGCGTAGGCGTCGGTCAGCGAGGTGGGTTCTGGCGTGGCCACCACCAGCACCTCGTCGGCCAGCGACACGGTGTACAGCACCACGTCGGAAATGCCGGCACCGGTGTCCAGCAGCACGTGGTCGTACTTCGGCGCCACCTCGGCGATGATGGCCTGCAGCTTGTCGCGCACTTCGGGCGTCATGCGCGAGTACTCGACCATGCCGGAGCCGGCCAGCAGCACCGAAAAACCACCGGGCGCGGGCAACACGGCATCGGCCAGGCTGGCCTTGCCGGTGAACACGTCGTGCAAGGTGATCTTCGGGTACAGGTTCAGCACCACGTCCAGGTTGGCCAGGCCCAGGTCGGCGTCCAGCACCAGCACGCGCGCGCCCTGTCGGGCCAGGCAGGCGGCCAGGTTGGCAGCGATGAAGGTCTTGCCCACGCCGCCCTTGCCGCTGGTGATGGCGGTGATGTGGTGCCGGGCGGGTGCGCTGGCGGCGTCGGTCATTCGATATCCTGGAAACTGGAGGTCTCGAACAGCGCGCGCTTTTCTTCGCTGCTGACGATGGAAATGGCGGTGGGCTCCAACTGCACCACGTTGCGCCCCAGGGCCTTGGCTTTGTACAGCTGCTGGTCGGCACGCTCCACCCACAAGGGGCCCGAGGACCGCACCCACTGCGGCGCATAGGCGCCCCCCACGCTGATGCTGACGGCCAGTTGCTGCCCCCCCGGCAAGCTGATGGGCAGGCGCTCCACGCTGCGCCGCAGCCGTTCGGCCACGGTTTCGCCGAAAGCCGCCGGGCAGTTGGGCAGCACGATCGCAAATTCTTCGCCGCCCACGCGGGCCACCAGGTCCATGGGACGCACGCCGTCCAGCAGCGCATCGGCCACGGCGCAGATCACCACGTCGCCGGCGCTGTGTCCAAAGCGGTCGTTCACGCGCTTGAAGTGGTCGATGTCCACCGTCAGCAGCAAGGCGGGTTCGCCGCTGCGCGCCACGCGGTCGATTTCACGGGCCAGGGCCAGTTCGAAACTGCGGCGGTTGGCCAGGCCGGTCAGTGCGTCGCGGCTGGACAGGTCCACCAGGCCGTCGATCAGCGCCTGCAGCCAGGGCAACGAGCCCGGCTCGCCGGCCGGCGTGGTGCCGGTGTGGGCCAGCAGTTGCAGTGCGCGCTCCAGGTGCAAGGTGGGCGCACTGGGCAGGAGCGAAGCGGGGCGGTCCATGGTGTGGGTGCAGTCTAGCAGCGGCCTTGCGCACCCCTGGACGGAACTGGGTTGCAAATCTGTTGTTGTTCTACCCTTGGGTTTCAGCCGCAGATGCCGAAACTCAGGGTCATGAATGCCATGCTCCCCTCAGCAGTGCCCGTCGCCGCCGGTGACCAAGAGTTCACGCTGTCCAGCGCAGAATTCGACCGGATCCGCCACCTGATCTACCAGCGTGCCGGCATCAGCCTGCATGCAGGCAAGCAGGCCATGGTGTACAGCCGCTTGTCACGCCGGCTGCGCGACACCGGCCACCGAAGTTTCAGCGACTACCTGCAAGCCCTGGAACGCGGCGGCAGCGACGCCGAATGGCAGGAGTTCGTCAACTGCCTGACCACCAACCTCACGGCCTTCTTCCGCGAGGAACACCACTTCCACGCGCTGGTGGAAGACCTGAAGGCCCGCGCCAGCAAGCCCATCAGGCTGTGGTGCAACGCCGCGTCCACCGGCGAAGAACCTTATTCACTGGCCATGACCGTCGTCGAAACCCTGGGGCCCTCGGCCCAGGTGAAGCTGGTCTGCAGCGACATCGACACCAAGGTGCTGGCCACGGCCCAACGCGGTGTCTACAGCGCCGACGCGCGCGGGCTCAGCCCTGAACGCCTGCGCCGCCACTTCATGCGCGGCACGGCGCAGAACTCGGGCTTCATCCGCGTGAAACCCGAGCTCTCACGGCTGATCGAGTTCAAGCCCTTCAACCTGATGAGCCCCAGTTGGTCGGCCCTGGGTGAGGCTTTCGACATCGTGTTCTGCCGGAACGTGATGATCTATTTCGACAACCCCACCCAGCGCAAGGTGCTGGAACACATGCATGCCGTGATGAAGCCAGGCGGCCTGCTGTATGTGGGGCATTCCGAGAACTTCACGGAAGCGCGGGACCTGTTCCGCCTGCGTGGCAAGACCATTTACGAACGTGTTTGAGTCCCATCGCTTCGGCGTGCTCAAGCCGGTCTGAGCCAAGCCGATATCCCGGCATGGCCCTCGCACCCACCCCGACCATCGCGTCTGCCCGCCCTGTTGGTTCCGCCACACGGCTGGAGCGCCTGAAGGCGACGCCCCGCCGCAACGGTGAAGCGTCGTTCTTCTTCTACGACGCGCACTTCCGCAACGACGCCGTCAAGGTGCTGCCAGGCGAGTTCTTCGTGCACGACGAAGACATCCTGATCATGACCACGCTGGGGTCGTGCATCGCGGCCTGCCTGTGGGACCGTGAGAAGAAGATCGGCGGCATGAACCACTTCATGCTGCCCGACGGCGGCGGTGCCACCGACAGCGGGCGCTACGGCTCGTTCGCGATGGAACTGCTGATCAACGAGATGATCAAGCGTGGTGCCACCCGCAGCACCATGGAAGCCAAGATCTTTGGCGGCGGTGCCGTCATCAGCGGCATGAACAGCATCAACGTGGGTGAGCGCAACACCACCTTCGTGATGAACTACCTGAAGACCGAACGCATTTCGGTGGTCAGCAAGGACGTGCTGGACATCTACCCGCGCAAGGTGTGCTTCCTGCCACACAGTGGCAAGGCCATGGTCAAACGCCTGGCCTCGGCCAACACCGAGGCGCTGGTGGCGCAGGAACGCGCCGCCGCCACGAAGCCGGTGGTCACCGGCACCGCTGGCGGTTCCGTCGACCTGTTCTAAGACTCAGCCCCCGCCGACGTACACACGCCGACCAGGAGACAACAATGAGCAAGACCCGCGTCGTCGTCGTCGACGATTCCGCCTTGGTGCGCGGCCTGTTGGCCGAAATCATCAACCGCCAACCCGACATGGTGTGCATCGGCGCCGCCGCCGACCCGCTGGCCGCGCGCGAGATGATCCGCAGCCTCAACCCGGACGTGATCACGCTGGACGTGGAGATGCCGCGCATGGACGGCATCGACTTCCTGCAGCGGCTGATGCGCCTGCGGCCCATGCCGGTGGTGATGGTGTCCACGCTGACCGAGCGCGGCGCCGACGTGACCCTGCGGGCGCTGGAACTCGGCGCCGTGGACTTCGTGGCCAAGCCCAAGATCGGCGTGGCCGATGGCCTGCGCCAGCTGGGCGAAGACATCACCGACAAGATCCGCACCGCCAGCAAGGCCCATGTGCGCAAGCTGGCACCGGCCGCGGTGGTGAGCGCGCCGCACGGCACGGCCCCGGTGGCCAGCGCCCCGGCCAAACCGGTCAATGTCAGCCCGCTGGGCCGGCTGTCCACCGAAAAGATCATCTTCATCGGCGCCTCCACCGGTGGCACCGAAGCCACGCGCGAGGTCATCACCCAACTGCCGCCCGACGCGCCGGCGGTGATGATCACCCAGCACATGCCGCCGGGCTTCACCAAGAGCTACGCCGCACGCCTGAACAGCCTGGCCCGCATCCGCGTGGCCGAGGCCAGCGACGGCGAGCGGGTGCTGCCGGGCCACGCCTACATCGCCCCCGGCGGTTTCCACCTGTCGGTGGAACGCTCGGGCGCCAACTACATCGCCCGCGTGCGCGACGGCGACCCGGTGAACCGCCACAAACCTTCCGTGGAAGTGCTGTTCGAAAGCGCCGCCCGGGTGGTGGGCCAGAACGCCTTGGGCGTGATGCTGACCGGCATGGGTGCCGACGGTGCGCGCGCCATGAAGGTGATGCGCGACGCCGGCAGTTGGAACGTCTGCCAAGACGAAGCCAGTTGTGTGGTCTTTGGCATGCCCCGCGAGGCCATCAACGCAGGTGCGGCACACGAAGTGCTGCCGCTGTCGCAGATCGCCGGTGCGCTGATCGAACGCCTGCGCAGCACCGCGGGCTTGAACACCACGCGGGTCTGACCCGGCCGCCGCGCCGCGCAGTGCCCACCCGCGACAACGCCGCCCCAGCAGTCCGTGTCAATACTCTGACGCCGATCTGAAGCCCTGAACACAATGCCCTGCAGCGAAAGCTGCAGGGCATTGTTCATATGGGCTACGTGCAAGGACACAGTCGAGACCAAGGCGGCCTGTTTCCGGTGTCGC
>JBKCUM010000130.1:0-49046 GCA_046318395.1 Rubrivivax sp. | reverse complement strand
ACCTAAGCGTTTGCCAAAACACGCTAACGCATCACGTCCCGCGCCGCCTATCGGTTTGGCGTCCACAAACAAAAACGCCCCGATGGTTCAGGGCGTTTTGCTGACGGTGGCCGTTGCAGCCGTTTTGACACGGACTGTGCGGGCCGCCTTTTCTTTTGCATGGCGCTGCGGCCTGAACGCCGCCCTGCCGCCTGACGGCGCCCACGACCCTTGGTGCGGCGCTCAGGGCCATTCGCCCTATCGGCGTACCCCCGTGGCTTGCCGCCTGCCTACACTGGCCGCATGACCACCACCCAACGCATCGACTGGAGCCAGCTCTGGTACCCCGGGCCGTCCCGGGCCTTCACCGCCGAAGAGATGGCCGCGGCGGGCGCCGACGTGCCCAGCGCCACGCTGCGGATGGCCACGCTGGTGAACTACGTCCTGATGTCGGCCTCGCTGCTGCAGATGGCTCCGGCGCACCAGTTGGCCAGCATGGTCGGGCTGCTGGTGGCCTTGGGTGCCTTGAGCGCCTGGGCGGCCCACTGGTTGTGGCAGCGGCCCTGGCGCAAGCCCTTGATGCAGGTCTGGCTGGTGGCCATGGTGGTGGTCATCGGCCTGGCGCTGAGCATGCGTTGGTGGGTGCCGCTGCGCGAGGAGCGCTTGCCCTTGGGTGTGGTGCTGGTCTCCATCCCCACCCTGGTGATCATGGGCCTGTGGTTCCTGGTCGTCTGGCGCGCGCAGCAGATCGAAGGCCGGCTGAAAGAGCAGGCCGAACGGACCAAGGCCATCGAGATGGCGCAGCGCCTGGCCGCGGCGCAATTGGAGCCGCACTTCCTGTTCAACACCCTGGCCTCGGTGCAGCACTGGGTGCACACCCAAGACGAGCGCGCCGCGCCGCTGCTGGACGCCCTGGTGGGCTACCTGCGTGCCACGCTGCCGATGTTCAGCCGACCACTGCAGCCGCTGGGCGACGAGCTGGAGGCCGTGCGCCGCTACCTGCAGGTGATGGGCGCGCGTTTCGGCCAGCGCCTGCAGTTCAGCCTGGACGTGCCGGCCGACCTGCAGGCCCAGACCTTGCCGCCCGGCCTGTTGCTGACCCTGGTGGAAAACGCCGTGGTGCATGGCGTGGAACCCTTGTTGGGTGGTGGCCAGGTGCGGGTGCAGGCGCGGCGCGTGGGTGAGCAACTGGAACTGCTGGTGTTGGACAACGGCCCCGGCCCAGGCCCCGCGCCTCAGGACGGCCACGGCCTGGCCAACTGCCGCGAACGCCTGGCGCTGGCCTGCGGCCCGCAGGCGCAGCTGCGGGTGCGGCCCGGGGCCGACGGCGGCTGCGTGGCCACCGTCACCCTGCCTTGGCGCGCCATACCTTGAGCGTTAGCAATGTGTTCTCCCATCGTACGAACATGAACCAGCCCCTGTCCTGCCCCATCACGGCGCTGATCGCCGACGACGAAGAAGCCCCGCGCGCGCAACTGCGCGCCGCCTTGCAGGCCGCCTGGCCGGAACTGCAGGTGGTGGCCGAAGCCGCCAACGGCGTGGACGCCTGGGACGCCTGGCTGGAGCACGAACCCCAGGTGTGTTTCCTGGACATCCGCATGCCCGGCCTCAGCGGGCTGGACGTGGCGCGCCGCATCGCCGGCCGCACGCCGGTGGTCTTCGCCACCGCCTTCGGCGACCACGCCCTGGCGGCCTTCGATGCCGGGGCCGTGGACTACCTGATGAAGCCGGTGGACCCTGAACGTGTGGCGCAAAGCGTGGCCCGGCTGCGGCAGCGCCTGGCGCCCGCTGCGCTGCCGCAGGCGGCTGCACCAGCGGCCCCGGGCCTGGACGCCGCGACGCTGCAGACCCTGCTGACGCAACTGGCTGGCCAGCAGCGCCGGCCCGCACCGCTGCAGGTGCTGCAGGCCGGTGTGGGCAAGGAAGTGCGCCTGATCCGCGTGGACGAGGTGGTGTACTTCGAGAGCGACAGCCGTTACACCCGCGTGGTCTACGGCGAAGGCGCCGCCGCCGGCGAAGCGCTGATCCGCACACCGCTGAAGGAGCTGCTGGCGCAGCTGGACGAACAGCAGTTCTGGCAGGTGCACCGCAGCGTCATCGTGCAGCACCGCCACATCGCCTCGGCCGTGCGCGTGGACGAAGGCCACATGCACATCACCTTGCGCAGCCGGCCGGAAACGCTGCCGGTGTCCAGGCACTTCCAGGCTTTGTTCAAGGGGCAGTGAGGGCCGGTCGGGCGCAGGTCCAGGTGGGTACGTGCCGGTGCGCGCTGCGGGGTCGCAACCTGCACAATCACCGCCACCTTCAGCACCACCGCCCGCCCGATGCCCGCCATCCCCGTGCCCCGTTTCGACCAGTTCTGCCGCTACGCTGAACTGACCCGCCTGCTGCAAGACTACGCCGCCGCCCTGCCGGGTTTGATCGAGCTGCGCAGCATCGGCAAAAGCCACGAAGGGCGCGACATCTGGCTGCTGGCCATCACCACCAGCAGCACCGGGGCCGACACCGACAAGCCGGCTTTCTGGGTGGACGGCAACATCCACGCCGCCGAGCTGACGGCCAGCACCGCCTGCCTGTACTGGCTGCACCAACTGGCCACCACGTACGAGACCAACCCGCAGGTGCGCCAGCTGCTGGACACGCGCGTGGTCTACATGGTGCCGCGCCTGAACCCCGACGGCGCCGAGCTGGCGCTGGCCGACAAACCGCGCCACATCCGCAGCAGCACACGCCCCTACCCCTACGACGAACCGCACGTCGAAGGCCTGACGGTGGAAGACGTGGACGGCGACGGCCGTGTGCTCTACATGCGCCTGCCCGACCCGCACGGCCCCTGGAAGAAGAGCGACGCCGACCCGCGCCTGATGGTGTCGCGCGAGCCCGGCGAGTTCGGCGGCGAGTACTACCGCCTGCTGCCCGAAGGCACGCTGACCAACTGGGACGGCCTGCAGATCAAGGCCAACCCCGACGTGGAAGGCCTGGACCTGAACCGCAACTTCCCGGCCTTCTGGCGCCAGGAAGGTGAACAAAAGGGCGCCGGCCCCTACCCCACCAGCGAGCCCGAGGTGCGCGCCATGGTGGACTTCATCACCAAGCACCCGAACATCGGTGCGGCGGTCAGTTTCCACACGCACAGCGGCGTCATCTTGCGGCCCATGGGCACGCAGAGCGACGACGACATGACGCCCGAGGACCTGTGGGCCTACAAGCGCTTTTCCGACATCGGCGCCAAGCTCACCGGCTACCCGGCGATCAGCATCTTCCACGAGTTCAAGTACCACCCCAAAGAGATCATCACCGGCACGCAGGACTGGGTGTACGAGCACCTGGGTTCGTTGTTCTGGACGGTGGAGATCTGGGCGCCGAACAAGGAAGCCGGCATCACCGACTACAAGTGGATCGACTGGTACCGCGAGCACCCGGTGGAAGACGATCTGAAGCTGCTGAAGTGGAGCGACGAACAGTGCGGCGGCCAGGCCTATGTGGACTGGCGGCCTTTCCGCCACCCGCAGCTGGGCATGGTGGAGATCGGCGGCTGGGACCGCATGAACTACTGGCGCAACCCGCCGGCCCATCTGCGTGAACGCGAGGCCGCGCGCTTCCCGGCCTGGCTGACGCAGATCGCGCTGAGCCTGCCCAAGCTGGAGGTGCTGCGCACCGAGGTGCGGGCCCTGGGCCCCGACACCTGGCGCGTGCGTTTCGCGGTGGCCAACGCTGGCTGGCTGCCCAGCCACATCAGCCAACGCGCCATCGACCGCAAGACCGTGCGTGGCACGGTGTTCAACATCCACCTGCCGCCGGGCGTCAGCCTCATCAGCGGCAAGGAACGTGAAGTGGGCCCGCACCTGCAAGGCCATGCGCCCAAGGGTTCGCTGCAGGCCTTCTTGCCCAGCCGTGAACTCACGGGCGATCGCGCCGTGGTGGAGTGGGTGGTGAAGGGCGCCCCCGGCACGGCCATCGCGTTGACGGCCACCGCCGACCGCGCCGGCAGCGTCCACACCGAAGTGACGCTCGACTGACACGCACCCCAGGGCCCGACCGGGCCCGGGTGCTGGGCGAGGCGCGCCCGCCGGCCGCTCAGGCCGGCTCGGCCACCATGCCCGCCTCGGCCGTGCGCCGGTCTGCGCTGGCCCAAGAGACGGACTTGCGGTTCTGCAGCTGGGGCTCGGCGTTGCGGAACGCCCCGCACAACAACACCTCGCCGTGTTCGCCGGCCGGCTCCACCCAGGCGTCCTTGATTTGCTGTTCGCCGGTGCTGGGGTTGACCATCGTGTAGCGCACCCAACCGCCGCCCGCGTCGGCGGCGGCGAGCACCTCGGTCAGCAGCTGGCGGCCGTCCAGGCCGGGCAGGTCGTGCACCGTGCTGCCGCGCATGTCTGGCCGCAGGCCGAACGCGGCGTACACGCCCTGGCGGTCGAAGACGACGACGTACAGGTCGCGGTCGATGAAGCCCGCGGACGGCAGGTGGAAGTCGGCCAGCGCCTGCTCGCGGCCCACCCGGCCCCAGTGCGCCAGGGCCGCTTTCGCCAGGGCCTTGGCTTCGTCGGCCGAGCCGTGGCGCAGCCGCATGGAGGCCACCGACGCGTCCAGCGCCTGGGCGCGTTGCAGCAGCTGTGACGAGGCCGTGGCCGTCTGCTCCACCAGGCGCGCGTTGTCGCGGGTGATGTCGTCGAGGTTGCCGATCATGGCGGTGATGGAGGCCAACTCGTTGCTTTGGCCCTGGCTGGACGTCGACAGGCGTTCCAGGCGTTGGGACATCTCGGCGATGCCCTGCCCCACGCCGTGTGTGGCCTGGCTGGCGATCACCATGCGGTTGCCGGCCTGGCGAACTTCGTCGGTGCTGGTGGTGACCAGCTGGCGGATTTCTTCCGAGGCGGCCGCGCTGCGCAGCGCCAGCTGGCGCACCTCGGTGGCCACGATGGAAAAGCCTTGGCCGGACTCGCCGGCCTTGGCCGCTTCGATGGAGGCGTTCAGCGCCAGCATGCCGGTCTGGAAGGCCAGGTCGTCGAGCACCGAGACGATCTTGCTCACCTGCTCCGAGCTTTGTTCCACGGCGCGCATGGCCGTGACGGTGTCGGCCATGGCCGCACTGGCTTGTTCGGCCTGCGCCTGCAGGCGGGCGCTCACGGTGTCCAGCGCGCTCGCTTCGGTGGCGTTGTGGGCCACGGCTTGGGCCAGGTCGCGGATGGCGGCGGACGCGGTGGTCAGGCAGTCGCCTTGCTGCTCGGTGCGCGAAGACAGCTGCGCACTGCCGTCGGCCAGCAGGTTGCCCGCCATGGACACTTGCGACGCGTCGCTGCGGATGGCCGCGACCAGCCACGACAGTTGCCGCGTCATGCGTTCCAGCGAGGTGGCGATCTGGGCCACCTCGTCGCGGCCCTGCACTTCCAGCGACCGGGTCAGGTCGCCCGCGGCCACGGCGTCGGTGCCCTGCAGCAGCCGGCCCAGGGCGCCGCGCACCGTGGCTGCGGAGACCACCACCAGGTAGGCCAAGCCGGCCAGCATGGCGGCGAACGCCGCGCACAGCAGGCCGATCTCGGTCAGTGCGTCCTTCATGCGCTCTTGCAGCAGCGCCTGCAGGCGGAACAGGCTGTCGTCGTGCACGGCCAGGACACGTTGGTGCACGGTGCTGGCCAGCTCGCGGTGGCGGGACTCGTCGCCCTCCAGCACGTCGCGGCTGAAGCTGCTTTGCAGGTAGCGGGCGTAGTCGGTGCTGGCCTCCACGGCCCCGGTCCACGAGTCCGGGGTGGCCCCGCCGGCGCGCGTGTAGGCCTCGAAGAGCCACTGCACCTCGTCCGTGCCCTTGTTCAACACCGTGGCGGCCCCCAGCAGCGCCAGGCGGTCGGCGGTGCTGGCTTGGGTGGCGCGCAGGCGCTGCAGACCCAGCTCGCGCGAGCTGGAGACCGCTTCCAGCATCGGAATGCTCTGGGCCACCACGATGTCCATCAGCATGTACGAAGCCGCCACCGGGTCCAGCAGCAGCTGTGAGACTTCGCCGTTGTGTTGCGCGAGCCGGTAGAGCTCGGCCACCAGGGCCCCGGCCTCGTTGTCCAGCACCTCGGCGGCGGGCGCTTTCTGCACGCGCGCCAGGCGTTCGCTCAGGGCTGGCAACACGGCGCCAAAGGCCCCGTCCTGGTCGGCCTGCAGTTTGGCCAGCAGCTGCCGGCTGGCATCGGCCAAGGCACGCTGGCCTTCGGCCAGGCCATCGGGCCTGGACGTGCCGGCCACCAGGTCGGCGTAGGCCAGCTCGCGCAGGCGTTGGGTCTGCACGACCACTTTGGTCAAGGCCGCGTGGACGTCGGTGCCTTGCAGTTCGCGGGCGGCCACGCCGTAGTCTTGCCAGATGCGCCCGACCGCCACGCCCATCAACAGCAGCAGCGGGACGAACAGCGAGACCGCCGTCAACGCCATGCGCTGGGCCAAGGTCAGCTTGCGCATCAAGCGCACGCCGGGGCGCAGCAGCCGGGCAAGCCCCGCCCGGGACGCGGGCGGTTGGGCGGCGTTGGTCGGGGTGGTTTTCGACAACACGGTTTCTCCTTGGCGCCGGGGTGGCCGGCGCTCAGGCCTTCAACTCGGCCGGCGCGGCGGCGACGCCGCCGCCTTGGCGCAACAGCCAGGACGCCATCGCCGACAGCGGCAGCTCGCGTTCGGCCGCGCCCAGCTTGGTGGCTTCCCGGGGCATGCCGTACACCACGCTGGTGGCTTCGTCCTGGGCCACGGTGGCGGCACCGGCCGTGCGCATTTCCAGCAGACCGCGCGCGCCGTCGTCGCCCATGCCGGTGAGGATGATGCCGGCCGCGTTGCGGCCCGCGGCGATGGCGACCGACTTGAACAGCACGTCCACCGAAGGCTTGTGCCGGTTGACCAGCGGGCCGTCCTTGATGGCCACCACGTAGTGCGCGCCGCTGCGCCGCAGCTGCATGTGGCGGCCGCCGGGGGCGATCAACACCCGGCCCGGCACCAGGCGGTCGCCGTCCGCGGCCTCGCGCACTTCCACGGCGCACAGGCGGTTCAGGCGTTCGGCCAGGGCCGCGGTGAAGGTGGCCGGCATGTGCTGCACCACCAGGATGCCGGGTGCGGTTCGGGGCAGGGCGCGCAGCAGGGTTTCGATGGCCTGCACGCCGCCCGTGGAACTGCCGATGGCGACCACCCGTTCCGTGGTTTCGTGCAGGGCACGCAGGCTCTGGTCCGGCGGCAGGGGCAGGGCCTTGGGCAGTGGTGCGGGCAAGCCAGCGCCACCTTGTGGCGCCCCGCTCGGCGGCACCAGCAGCCGAACGCGGGCCCGCGCGGCCGCCCTGACGGCGGGCACCAGGCCGTTCTGGTCGCCCTCGAGGAACTCGCGCAAGCCCATCTTGGGCTTGGTGACGAAACCCACCGCACCTTCGGCCAGCGCCTCCAGCGTGGTGTTCGCGCCGGCGGCCGTGAGCGTGGAGCACATCACCACGGGCGTGGGCCGCTCGCGCATGATCTGGCGCAGGAAGGTGATGCCGTCCATGCGCGGCATCTCGACGTCCAGCACCACCACGTCGGGCCACTGGGCCTGCATCTTGGGCCAGGCGAACAAGGGGTCGCCGGCGGTGGCGATGACCTCGATGCCACCGGCCGTCAGCGTGTCGGCCAGGTGCTTGCGTACCACGGCCGAATCGTCCACCACCACGGCGGTGATCTTCGGGCCCGCGGGCGGCTTGGTGTGGGGGGTGTCTGCCATGTCAACAGGCCTTCAGACCGTTCAAGCCGGGCAAGGCGTAGCGCGGTGCCTGGCCTTGGCCACGTTTCATCTCCACCGCGCCGTTGCTGAAATTCAGCGTGACGGTGCGCGGCACGTCCTCGCCCACGTCCACCCCTTGCAACTGGAAGCCGTAGTGGTCGATCAGGCGCCAGCCTTGTTCGATGTTGCGTTCGCCCACGTTGAAGCGCAGCTGCACGCCTTCGGGCATGGTGTCGGCACCGCCGTAGAGGTGGGCCTGGAAGTCGCTCGGGTGGGCGCGCTGCAGGCGGATCTGTTCGACCATGGCCGCCAGGGCTTCGTCGCCGTAGCGGCCATCGCTGGGCTGTTGTGGGGCGCGGTTGCGGTTGGGCAGCAGGTAGTGGCACATGCCGCCCAGCCGCCGGCCGGGGTGCCACAAGGTCACGGCCACGCAGGAGCCCAGCAGCGTGCGCACGCTGGCCGCGCGGTCGCCGAAGTGCATTTGGCCGGGCATCAGCACCAGGTGCTGCCCCACCTGGCCGGGCACGTGCCACGCCGGGCCGGCTGGGCGATCTGCCACGGGGGGCTTGGGGGCCGCGGCCGGTGCGGCGGCCGTGCGTGCAAAGGCGCTGCGGCTGCGGGCGTCGCGCCCGGCCTTGGCCATGCGTTCGCAGAGCGTGGTTCGTTCAGCCATGGGTGTACACGGCCGTGGCCAGTTGGCGCAGTGGCACGCCCAGCCCCGTCAGCGACTCCGCATGCCCGGTGTACAGCACGCCGTCCGGGCGCAAGCGCTCCATCACACGCTGGACGATCTGGGCCTTGGCGGGGGTGTCGAAATAGATGAGCACGTTGCGCAGGAAGATGACGTCGAACAGGGGCAGGTTCGGCAGCGGTTGCATCAGGTTGGCGCACTGGAACTGCACACGCGCGCGCAAATCCCTGGACACCAGCAGCTGGCCTTCGTAGTCGCCATGGCCTTTCAGGCACCAGCGCTTCAAGGTGGCGGCCGGCACCATGCTGGCCCTGTCCAGCGGGTACAGGCCGCGGCGGGCGGCCTCGACCATGGCGGTGGACAGGTCGGTGCCGATGACGCGCCACGGTGCCGTGCCCAGGCTGTCGGCCAGCACCATCGCCACCGTGTAGGCCTCTTCACCCGAGGAGCTGGCGGCGCTCCAGGCCAGGAACTCTTCGCCCCGGGGGTGTTGGGCCACGCGCTCGGCCAGGTGGGCGAAGTGCTGCGGTTCGCGGAAGAAGTAGGTCTCGTTGGTGGTCAGGCGGTCGATGACGCGGGTCATCTCGTCGGGCGGCGCCTCGCCCCGCAACAGCCGGGCCACATAGCGTTCCAGGTCGCGTTCGCCGCTTTCGTAGGCCAGCTTCTGCAGCCGGCCGCTCACCAGGGCGTGTTTGGCTTCACCCAGGCGTATGCCCGAGACGTCGTGGAACAGTTGGCTGACTTTCTCGAAGGCCGAGCGCGAGAGCGTGATCGCCATGGTGGTCTGCGTCCCGCGCCGTCAATGCGGGGCTTGGCCGGCGATGGCGGCCGTCAGGCTCTCGACCTCGACGACGGTGGCCAGCGACAGGATGCCGATGACCTGGCCCGCGGCACGCGTCATGCCGGCCAGGAAGTGTGGGTCGATGCTGGTGCCGAGGTTGGGCACGCCCTCGACTTCGTCGGCGCGCCGGGCGAACACCTCGTGCACGGCGTCCACCTGCAGGCCCACCACCATGCCGCGTTCGCCGTCGCCGTCGGCGTTGTCGGGGCTGGCCACCACCACGATGCAGGACCGCCGGCCGATGCGCGTGGCCGGGCCGCCCAGGCGTGCGGCCAGGTCGATCACGGGCACCACGGCGCCGCGCAGGTTCATCACGCCGCGCACGAAGGCGGGCGTTCGGGGCAGGGGCGTCATGCGGCTGATCTGGATGATCTCCCGGACGTCCTGGATGGGCACGGCCAGGATGTCGCTGCCCACCGACATGCGCAGCAGCGCTTGCGCGTCGGGGCCCTCTTCGGACAGGGGCGTCTCCGCGGGCCGGGGCCGGCTGCCTGGTGCACTCGCTTGCGGGGTCATGTCGGTGTGTCCCCAGGGCGGTCAGAAGGAGCCGAAAGACGATTCATCGACCGCCCCCGCCACCGGCTTCATGCCCGGGCCCGAGGGCTTGGCCACACGGTGGATGAGCCGCGAGGCCAGGTGGGCCGGGGTGGCGGCCGCCCCCGCGTGTGCGCGCTGCGGGCGTGCCTTGTCGGCGTGGCGACCGGCGTGCTGCGGCAAGCCGGTGCGGGCCGGTTCGCTGCGGTCCACCTTGAAGAAGGCCATCAGTTCTTGCAACTGTGTGGCCTGCGCCGAGAGTTCTTCGGCGGTGGCCGACAGTTCCTCGCTGGCGCTGGCGGTTTGTTGGGTGGCCGAACTCAGGTGGCCCATCGCCCCGGTGATCTGCGCCACGCCATCGCTTTGTTCGCCGCTGGCCGCGGCGATCTCTTGCACCAGTTCGCCGGTCTTCTGGATGTTGGGCACCATGGCGCTGAGCAGGCCACCGGCCTTCTCGGCCAGTTGCACCGACGAGCCCGCCAGGGCGCCGATTTCCTGCGCCGCGACCTGGCTGCGTTCGGCCAGCTTGCGCACCTCGGCGGCCACCACGGCGAAGCCCTTGCCGTGTTCGCCGGCGCGGGCGGCCTCGATGGCGGCGTTCAGCGCCAGCAGGTTGGTCTGGTAGGCGATGTCGTCGATGATGGAGATGCGCGTGGCGATGGATTTCATCGCTTCCACCGTCTTGGCCACGGCCTCGCCGCCCTCTGCCGCCGACTTGGCAGCCTGGCTGGCGATGCCGTCGGTGACGGTGGCGCTCTCGGCGTTTTGTTTCACCGAAGCGCTCATCTCCTGCAGCGAAGCGGTGGTCTCTTCGACGCTGGCAGCCTGCTGGCTGGCGCCGTGGCTCAGCGCTTGCGAGGTTTGGCTGACCTGGTCTGACGCGGCCCCCAGCTGGTCGGCCGCGGAGCGCACCTGGGCGATGGTGTCGCTCACGGTGTCCAGCAACTGGTTCAGGTGGCCACACAGTTCCGCGTGGAAGGCCTCTTTGCCGTTCACGTCCACACGCTGGCTGAAGTCGCCTTGGGTGGCGCCTTGCACCACGGTGCCGATCTCCTCGGCCACGGCGTGGGCGGCGACACCTTGTGCTTCGGTGGCGGCCAGGCGTTGCTGGTCTTGCAGCTGGCGATGTTGCAGCTGCTGCTGCATGTCCTGGAAGCAGACCAGCAGCTGGGCGGCTTCGTCGCGGCCGCGGGCGTCGATCGCGAAGGCCAGGTCACCGGCCGTGACGGCCTTGGCAGCGGCCACGGCATGCTGCATGGGTTGGGTCACGGAGCGGGTCACGACAATGCCCAAGCCCAGGGCCAGCAGGGTGAAGAGCGTGATGCCACCCAGGAGCATGCCCCTGTAGGCTTCGGCGCTGGAAATGCGGGCGTGCAACAGCGATTCCAGCGCGGCGGTGGTTTGGTCCAGCAGCTTGTACTGGGCATCCACGGCCTTGGTGCCGGCCTGGAAGTAGGCATTCGCGGCCAGCGTGGGAGATGCCGCCTTGATGACATCACGCTCCGCCAGTTTGAAGAAGGCGTCCGCTTCGGCGTTGGCGGCGCCGCTGCCCGCGAGCGATTGCGCCAGCGACGGCGCCAGGGCCAGCGCCTTTTCCACCTGGCCCATGGCGCGGCCACGCAGGTAGTTCACGTCTTCGATGCGGTGCACCAGCTGCGCCCGGGCATCGGGCGCGATTTGTTTGCTCGACAACATCAAGGCACCCTGCCCGCGGGCCTGGGCCAGCTTTTCTGCCAAGCGTGGCAGATGGTCCACCATGGCCGTCATCAGGAAGTAGCTCTCGGCCACCGGGTCCAGCGACAGGCCGGACTCGTCGGCGATGGCGTCCACCGTGGCCAGGTTGGCGTAGACCAGGGCGCTGTGGGCATCGAAGCTGGCCGTGGCCGACACCCCGCGCTGCTCCACCTTCGCCACCAGTTCTTGCCAGTTCCTTTCCACCGCGGCGGCGGCGGCGAGGGAGCGCTGGAACTTCGCGGCCTCCAGCTTTTGCCGCAGGCCGGCCAGGTGCCGCTCCACGTCGGCCTTGCGCGCGCGGCGCTCCGTGTCGGCCGCGTCGTTGCCGGCCAGCACCATGGCCGACAGCCCGCGGTGGGCCTGCAGTTGCTGCTGCAGGGCAATGGCCTCGCGCACGGGGTCGATGCCCGCGTCCTCCGCCTTGGCCACCGCGATGTCCTGGTTGGCGTTGGACACCACCTTCATCAGGGGGACGAACGCGGCCACCAAGGCCAACAGGCCCAGCACCAGAAACTTCTGCCACATCGCCATACGGCGCAACACGATGCCCATGATCTCAACCTCTCGAAGAAACGAGGCCGCGACCGCTGGCGCGGGTGGCGGCGTTGACCAAACCTTGCAGATCCATCACCAGGGCGACGTCGCCCGACCCCAAGATCGTTGAACCTGCCAGCGCTTCAAGGGGTTTGAAGATGCTGGCCAGGGGCTTGATGACCGTTTGGTGTTCGCCCAGCAGGCGGTCCACCACCAGGCCGATGCGCACCGTGCCTTGTTGCACCACCACCAGGCTGCGCCGGGCGCTGGCGTCGGCCTGCATGCCGTAGAACAGCGCCAGGTCGATGTAGGGCAACACTTCGCCGCGCAGGTCGAAGGTGCCGCAAGTGCGCCCTGGCGCCTGCCGGCACTCGGGCGGCACGTCGATGCATTCGCTGACCACCGACAGGGGCAGCACGTAGTGCACACCGCCCACCAGCGTCAGGAAGCCGTCGATCATGGCCAGCGTCAAGGGCAGGCGCACCAGGGTGGTGGTGCCCCGCCCTTCGTGGCTGACCAGCGAGATCTGGCCGCGCAACTGTTCGATGTTGCGGCGAACCACGTCCATGCCGACACCGCGGCCGGACAGGTCGGTGACGGTCTCGGCCGTTGAGAACCCGGCCGAGAAGATGATGTCCCACACCTCGTTGTCCGACAGCGTCTCGGCCGCCGCCGCCTGCACCAGACCGCGTTCGATGGCCTTGCGCAGGATGCGTTCGCGGGACAGGCCGCGGCCGTCGTCGCTGACCTCGATGACGATGCTGCCGCCCTCGTGGTACGCGTTCAGGCCGATGCGGCCCGTGGTGGACTTGCCCGCGGCCGCGCGCTCCGCTGGCGATTCGATGCCGTGGTCCAGGCTGTTCCGGACCAGGTGCATCAAGGGGTCGCCGATGAGCTCGACCATGGACTTGTCCAGCTCGGTGTCGCCGCCGGTGATGACCAGCTCGATCTGCTTGCCCAGTTGTTTGCTGATGTCGCGCACCACGCGCTGGAAGCGCGAGAAGGTTTCGCCCACCGGCACCATGCGCAGCGCCAACGCACCGTCGCGCGTGGCCTGTACCAGGTCCGTCACGCGCTGCGTGGCTTCCAGGAAGCTGGGCAGGCCTTCCCGGTTGGCCACCATGTGGGCCCCCGAGCCGGCGATCACCAGCTCGCCGATCAGGTCGATCAGGTGGTCCAGCTTGTCGGCCCGGATGCGGATGAAACGCGCTTCGTCGGCGCGCACGGCCGAGCGCCGGTCGCCCGTGGCCCGGCGTTCTTCCACCGCCGCGGCGGGCAGGGCTTCGGCGGCGGCGGGCGCTTCGGATTCGGCGGCTTCGGAGGGGGCGAGGGTGGTGTCGTGGGCGTCGGCGGTGGGTTCTGGCGGCAGACCCCAGGCGTCCCACACCGCCTGCAGCGCCAGGGCGCCGGGCCCGGCCTCTTCCAGCCGCGTTTGCAGCATCTGCGCCCAGTCGGCCGCGGTGGCGTCGGGGCCCAGGATGTGCAGGCTGCACTCGTCCTGCGCGAACTCGAACACCGATTCGATGGCCGCGCGGTCGGCCGGCGTGCGCAGCCGCAGCTCGAAACCCAGGTGGCAGGCCTCGGGGTCCATCGCCGCCAGCGCGGGCACGGCCGGGGTCAGCGTGTGCACGCCCAGCACCTGGCCCAACCGGTCCAGGTAGCGCAAGAAGGCCAGCGGGTCCAGGCCGTGGCGCAGGGCGTCGGCACTGAAGCGCAGCGACAGGTGCCAGGTGGGCGGCGTGTCGGCCTCGGCCGCTGCCGGGGTGGCCGGGGCTGGCGACGGGTCGTCGTCTGGGGCTTCTCCACGGGCGCCTTCAGCGCCACCGTACAGCTGGCGCAGCTGCTCGGCCAGCGCCTGGCCGGCTTCGCTCAGCTGCGGGGCGGGGTCGTCGTCGCGCAGGTCGTCGAGCAGCGCCCGCATCTGGTCCAGGCCCGCCAGCAGGGCGGCGGCGATGGGTTCGGTGAGCGTGCGTTGTCCCGCGCGCAGGGTATCCAGCAGCGTTTCGACTTCGTGGGTGAACGACACCACGGTGTCGTAGCCGAAGAGGCCGGCCGTGCCCTTGATGGTGTGCGCGGCGCGGAACGCGGCGTTCAGGTGTTCGGCGTCGGAGGGGTCGACTTCCAGCGCCAGCAGGGATTGTTCGAACTGCAGCAGCAGTTCCCGGGCTTCTTCCATGAAGCCGGCCTTGGCGATGGCCAGGATCTCGGCGTCGTCGTCAGTCGGCCGCATCGCCCACCCCGTCTTCGTCGATGACCGCCAGCAGCCCGAAGGTGGTCAGTGCGCTGCGCACCGCGCCAGAGGCCGCTTCCAGCCGCAACGAGCGGCCTTCTTCGCGGGCGGTCGCGCGCAGGGCCAGCAACAGCTGCACGCCGGCGCTGTCGATGTCGTCGACCTCGCTGAGCGACAGCCGCAAGGGCTGGTCGACCGGCTGTTCGGCCAGGGCCGCCAGCCACTGTTCGCGTTGGACCGCGGCGCAACCGATGTTCAGTTCCGGCGACACGGGCAGGTTGATGGCGGTCACGTCAGGTGCTCCGCTTTACACGCACAACCTGGACACGGCGTCGATCAGCACCGACGGCTGGAACGGCTTGGTGATCCAGGCCCGCGCCCCAGCGGCCTTGCCTTCGGCCTTCTTGGCTTCCTGCGATTCGGTGGTCAGCATGATCACCGGGGTGAACTTGTAGCTGCCGGTCATGCGCAGGTGCTTCAGGAACGCGATGCCGTCCATGTTCGGCATGTTCACGTCGCAGACGATGAGGTTGAGCTTGCGGCCGTCCAGCTTGCTGGCGGCGTCCTTGCCGTCCACGGCTTCCACCACCCCATAGCCGGCCTTTTGCAGCGCGAGCTTCACGACGGTTCTGAAACTGCCGGAGTCGTCAACGATCATCACGGTCTTGCTGGTGGTCATGGGCGGTCCTCGTGTCGGAAGGGGTGGCCGGGTGGGGGCGGTGTGGAAAGGGCGGCGGCGGGGTCAGAAGAAGTCCACGCCCGTGCTTTGCGAGACGTGCACGTTGCCGTGGTGTTCCGACCGCTGCTCTTCCATCGTGTAGCTGCGCTCCAGCGCTTCCAGCCATTGCGCCGCGTCCTGGCGGGTGGCGACCGGGTGGGTCTTCACCCACTGGGTCAGCTGGTTCATGTCGCTGGCCAGGATGGCCAGCATCTGGCTCAAGCGGTCGCCGAACTGGAAGTGGGTGTAGGCCTCGGTGATCTGCGCGCCGAGCTGTTCGCTGACGGCGGCCAACGCACCCGAGCCGGCCAGGGTCTGGCCGATCTCGCCGCCCAGGGCTTGCAGGGCTTCGCCGGCCCGCAGCTCCAACTCCAGCCGCAGGGCTTCGTCGCCGGTGCGGTGCACCTCGCCCTCGCGGTGGGCCAGGCCCACTTCACGCAACAGCGTTGAACCGATGACGTCCAGCTTCTCGGCGGCTTCGGCCATCTGGGTGGACACGGTGCGGATCTCCAGCGAGACGGCTTGGGCGCCGTTCGCCGTCAACCCGGCCGGCCCCTGGCCTTTGCGCTGCGACTCGATGGACGAGTTGAAGGCGACCAGCCGGGTGTGCCGCGCCAGTTCCTTGAATTGGGTGGTCAGTTGCTGCAGCGCCTGCAGTTGGCTGGCGCTGCGGGCCAGCACGGCGTAGGCCGCGTCGCGTTCCTGGAAGGCGCGCCGCGATGCCGAATGCAGGGCCACCAAGGCCGGGTGTTCGTGCATCTGCTCGCCGTTCAGCGACAGGCCGCTGGCGGCTTGGGACAGCCGGGCCGTCACCTCGTCGGCCGCGCTGGAGATGCCGGCGAAACTCTCCAGCAGCTTGGCCAGGCCTTGTTCAGCCGCCTCGCGCGAGGCCAGCAGTTGCCGTTCCCAGACCGGCACGATCTGGGTGACCATGAGGTCGATCCCTTGGCGCGCGGTGTCGTCCTGCGGCGGGCGTTGCAGCGGCGCGGCGCCTGCTGGGGCGTCGCTGGCCAGCTCGGGCTCTGCCCATGCGGCCAGGCGCCAGGTCAGGGTGGCGCCCAGCGCGGCACCGGCCGTCAGCAGGGCCCCCACGGCGGCGGTCCAGCCCCCGGCGGCACCGGCCGCGGCCAGGCCCAGGACCATCATCAAACCGGCACCGGCCAGCGCTGCGCGCCGGCCCGAGAACAGGCCGTCCCACCTCGCGCCGCTGGGCGAGGGTTCAATGGGCGGAACCTGGGTTTGCATCATGGGCATGCGGGGGGGGGGTGAACAAGCCGGGACGTGGTCGGGTTTGCGGCCGTGCCGGTGCCTTCGATAGACCCGGAGCACCGCCACTTCTGTCTATCGGCAGGTGCGCGTGAATACTGAAGTGGCCCCGGCGGCGCAATGCGTCGAATAGCGCCCCTGTAGGCCGGGCATTTCCTGCGCCGCCGGGCCGGACCGGCCGCGCGCCGTGGCCGTCGGCACGCCTGTGCCACAGGGCTCAAGGCGCCGGCGGCGCGGCCGATAACCCAGGACGACCTGCCGTCGCTGTGCCGCCGTGTGCATGCCTGGCACCAAGGAACCCCCGCCCCCATGCGCGCATCCACGTCTGCCCTTCCCGCCACCGCTGCCGCCCGGCCAGGTCGTCGCCGGTGGCTGCCCAGCCCGATGGGTCTGTGGACGTTCTTCCGCTACCACGGCGCCTGGGCGCCCGGGGTTCGCCTGATCCGCCGCCTGTCGTTCCGCAACAAGTTGCGGGTCTTGCTGGTGCTGCTGGGCCTGCCCTTGGCCTTCATGGTCGTGGAGTCCAGCCAGCAACAGCTCCAGCAGATGGCGGTCTACGAACAACGCCTGGCGGGTGCAGAGCTGGCACGCGCCACCTACGCGCTGGCGGCGGTGTTGCACGATGAAGCCCGCGGCTTGCGCGCCAGCCCCGAGGCCCTGCCCGCACCCCCGCCGGGCCTGGCGCCGGCCTGGGCGGCCTTGAAGGCCAGCGTCGCCAACGCCGTGGACGCCGGCATCGACGTGCAGTCGGCCTGGGAGGCGCAGCGTGCCTTGCTGCAGGCGGCCGCCGAAGCCCCTGCGGCCACCCGCGAAGAGCGCATGAACCGCCTGCGCAGCGCGCTGCCTGCGCTGGTGGCCTTGCACAGCGTGGCGGTGGACCGCGCCTTGCTGCTGGTGGTGGGCGAACCCGCGATGAAGACCTGGTCGTCGTCCGTTTTCAACCACCTGCCCGCCTTGCAGAGTGCGCTTGGCCACCTGGAAGACGAGGTGCCGCGGCTGATGGCCGCCCTCGCCGCCGAAGCGCCGGGTGGGGCCACCAGCACCGCCCGGCGGTCCTTGTTGCAGGTGGCCTCGTTCGTCGACGCGGCCGAACACGCGGTGCGCCGCCTGGAGGACAACCGGCAACGCATGCCCCAGGCCCAGGCCGCGGTGTTGATCACCGCCGATGTGAAGAAGCTGTTGGCCGCGGTGGAAGAACGTTTGAACGACCCGCAGCGCACCGCCGACATCGGCACGCTGGAGGGCGAGGTGAAGGCGCAAGGCGTCTCCATGCGCGACGCCCGCATGCGGCTGGGCGATGCCTTTGTTCAAGAGATGCAGCGGCAACGGCAGGCCTATGCGGTGCAGCTGCGGGCCCGCCTGGCGGTCGTTTGCGCCGTGCTGGCCCTGACGGCCTACCTCAGCATGGCCACCTACCTGGTGATGCAGGGCGGGCTGGACGTGGTGACGCGGCGTTTGCAGCACATGGCCGCCGGCGACCTGACCGCCCCCAACCCGCCGCACGGCCTGGACGAGGTGGCCACCATGCTGACCACCTTGGCCAAGGCCAACAACGGGCTGTCGGACCTGCTGGCCTCGGTGCGGGAGGGCGTGGCCGCGTTCAGGCAGGCCTCGAACCAGGTGGCCGAGGGCAATGGCAAGCTGGCCGTGCAAAGCCGGTCCATGGCGGACAGCCTGGACGTGCTGGTGTCGGGCGTGGCCGAGTACAACGCGCAGTTGGAAGCCTGCGGCCAGCAGGTGGCGCTGGCGGCGCAGTCGGTGCAGCGCCTGCGCCTGGACGCGGTGCGCCACCGCGAACAGGTGGCGCGGGTGGAAGAGCGCATGCAGGCCCTGGTGGCCAAGACGCGCGAGATCGGGCAGATCGTGCGCCTGATCGACGCCATCGCCTTCCGCACCAATGTGCTGGCGCTGAACGCCTCGATCGAGGCCTCCAAGGCCGGCAACGAGGTGGGCCGCGGTTTTGCGGTGGTGGCCATGGAGGTGCGCTCGCTGGCCCAGCGCACGGCCTCGTCGGCCCAGCGCATCTCGGTGATCGTGGCGGGTTCGTCGGAAGACTTCGCGCTGGCCAGCGAACTGGTCTCCGAGACCAGCCGCTCCATGGCCGAGTCCGACCGCCACGTCGACGAGATCCACGGCGCGATCGGTCAGGTGTCCAGCCTGACGGCCGAAGGCACGCGGCGCGCCGCGCGCTTTGCCGACGGCGTGCGCCTGGCCGAGCACAACACGCGGCACAACCAGGTGCTGGTGGACCAGCTCGCGTCGGCGTCGGCCGCCCTGCGCGTGCAGGGCGAACGGCTGTCTCAGAAGATCGGGCGCTTCACCTTGTCGTGAGCGCGGCGGCCGCGCGGCCGCCGGGGTTCAGCGCCGCACCCAGCGCAGCAGCGCCAGGTGCAGCTTGTCGGCGTCGATGGGCTTGGTGAGGAAGTCGTCCATGCCGGCTTCGACCGCGGCGTCGCGTTCGCTCACCAGCGCTGCGGCGGTCAGCGCGATGATGGGCAGGTGGCGCCCGGCCTCGGTGTGGCGCAGCGCGCGTGTGGCCTCGTAGCCGCTCATCACCGGCATCTGCACGTCCATCAGCACCGCGGCGAAAGGTTGGCCGGCGGCCGCGGCGCGGTGCACGGCGTCCACGGCGCGTGCGCCGTCGCTGGCTTCTTCCACCACCAGGCCCCAGCGTTCCAGCAGGGCGCGCCCGATCAGCATGTTCACCGGGTTGTCTTCGGCCATCAGCACGCGGCGGCCCACCAGGGCCTGGTCGCCCACGGGCAGGCCGGTCTTGGCCGATGGGCTGCGCTCGGGCGGGTCGGACGGGAGGGACGGGGTGGTGGGTGGACGCAGCAGCCCGGTGGTCGGCAGGGGCAGGCGGGCCCAGAAGCAGCTGCCCTGGCCGGGTACGCTGTCCACGCCCACCGTGCCCTGCATCAGCGTGGCCAGTTCGCGGCAGATGGACAGGCCCAGGCCGGTGCCGCCGTAGCGGCGGGTGGTGGACTCGTCGGCCTGCGTGAAGGGCGTGAACAGGCGCGACAGCACCGGTGCGGCGATGCCCGGGCCGGTGTCCTGCACCTCGAACAGCACATGGCGGTCTTGCCGCCGCACGCGCAGCGTGACACCGCCCGTGGCCGTGAACTTCAGCGCGTTGCTCAGGTAGTTGCCCAGGATCTGCTGCAGCCGTTGCGCGTCGCCCAGCACCGGGCTCTCGACCTTTTCGCCCAGGTCCAGCGTCAGCGTCAGCGCGCGGGTGGCGGCCAGCGGGGCGTAGGCCTGGTGCACGGTGCGCAGCAGTTCGCCCAGCTCGAAGGGCGCGCTGTCCACCTGCAGGCGGCCGGCTTCGATCTTGGACAGGTCCAGGATGTCGCTGATGATGCGCGCCAGCGAACGTGCGCTGTCGGCCAGCTGGTCCAGGTACTGGTTGCGCCGCTCCACCGGCAGTTCGGCGTCACGCGCCAGCATGGCCAGGTGCAGCATGCCGTTGATGGGCGTGCGCAGCTCGTGGCTGGTGTTGGCCAGGAAGGCGCTCTTGGCGCGGTTGGCGGCTTCGGCGGCGTCGCGCGCGGCGGCCAGCGTTTGTTCGAACTGGCGGCGTTCGGTCACGTCTTCCACGATCCACACCGTGCCGTCGCGCGCCGGGTGCGAAGGGTCCACGGCCTTGGCCAGCATGCGCGCCAGGAAGCCGCTGCCGTCGCGCCGCACCACCGGGCGTTCCAGCTCGGCTTGTTCACCGCGGGCCAGCAAGGGGCCGGCCGCCTGGCCCACTTCTTCGTAGGCCTGCGCATCGGGCCACACCACGCTGCCCGGTTGCCCCACCAGGCCGCCCGGCGGCCAGCCGAACATCTGCTCGAAGCCGGGGTTGGCCAGCACGAAGCGGCGGTCGCGCGTGACGGCGATGCCGATGCTGGCGTTCTCCAGGATGGCCTCGCGTTCCAGCCGGGCCCGTTCGGTGTCGGTGACGTCGCGGCCGTTGATCACCAGGTACTCGCGGCGGTCCATCACGAAGCGCGCGCCAGAGATCAGCAGCGGCAGCACCCGCCCGTCCTTGGTGTTGAACTCCGCCGGGTAGTCGCTGACCAGGCCGGTGTCGCGCAGCAGTTGCACGAACCGCTCCCGCTGCTCCACCTGGGTCCAGATGCCCAGGGTGATGGCGCTGTGCCCCACCACCTCGGCGGCGGTGTAGCCGGTGACACGTTCGAACATGCGGTTCACCATGGCGTAGCGCCCGGTGTGCAGGTCGGTCAGCGTGATGACGTCGGGGCTGGTGGCCACCAGGTGCGACAGCATGGCCTCGCTGCGGCGCACGGCTTCTTCGGCGGCGCGGCGTTCGGTGTCGTCCACGTAGATGGACAAGGTGGCCGGGCCGCTGGCGGTTTGCACCCGCACGCCGGTGGCGCGCACGTTTACACGCTGCTGCTGCTGGCGCAACAGCAGCACGAAGTCGCTGACCGGCAGGGCCGTGCCCGGGGGCAGGTGTTCCAGCTCTTCGGCGCGGCGCCGGGCGCGTTCGCGCGAGTCGCCGCTTTCGTAGGCCGCCAGCAGGTCGCGCCCGCGCAGCTTCTCCAGCGACCGGGCGCCCAGCAGCTTCAGCGCCGCGGGGTTGGCGTCGATGATGCGGCCGGCCTGGTGCAGCACCAGCGGGTTGGGCATGCGCGCGAACAGTTCTTCGTAGCGGGTTTCGGTGGCGGCCAGGGCCTGGCGCGCCACCACGTCGTCGGTGACGTCGCGCGCCACGCCCCAGTAGCCGGCGAACACACGGCGGTCGTTGAAACGCGGTTCGCCGCTCAGCAGGTAGTGGCGCACGCGGCCATCGGCGTGGCGCCACTGCACTGGGCGGTCGCGGAAGGGCAGTCGGGTGTCCAGGTCGGCCAACAGGGCGTCCAGCACGTCGGGGTCGCAGCCGAACTGCGGCATCTCCCAGGGCGCGGTGCCCAGGCCCTCGGCCAGGGTCAGCGTGCGGCCGTCGGGCTGCTGGTTGCGCGCCTGCACCAGGTGGTAGCGCTCGTCGATCTCCCAGTAGGCGTCGGCGGCGATGGCCAGCAGCCCGGCGAAACGCTGTTCACGTTCCGTGGCCAACTGCATGTAGCGGCCCACCACGGTGCTGACCAGCACGCCGCACAATAGCCCGGCCAGCAGCAACAGCACCTGCACCAGCAGGCGCAGCGACGCGCTGGGCTCGGCCGGCCCGGGGCCCGGTGCCGGCCACACCGGCTGCAGCAGGTACACGGCCATCAGGCAGGCCAGGCACACCAGGGCCAAGGCCGCGGCCAGCCGCCAACCGCTGGCCGCGCCCATCAGGAACACGAACAAGGCGTAATAGGCCAACCCCGGTGCGGCCAGGCCCCAGCCCAGCAGCAGCGTGGCCAGGGCCAGGGCCATGGCGGCCAGGGTGAGCGTGGCGGCCATGCCCCACTCCACGGCCCGGCCGCGCAGGCGCGTGCCGCCCACCGCCAGCACGGCCATCAACGCGAACACGCCCACCAACGGCGCGCGCCGGTCCCACGGCAGGTCGCCGGTGGCCAGGGCCAGCAGCAGCGCGCCCACGGCGCACATCAGTGCGGTGGACCAGAAGAAGCGCTGGGCCACCATGGACTGCACCGCCTGGCGCGCCAGCATGGGGCCGGCGACGGGGGGGTCGGCCGGCCGCAGCGGGTGCAGGGCCGTGTCGTCGGGCAGGCTGCTGGGCTGCATGGCGGCGGTGGGACAGTGAGGCCCTGGCGGCAGCCCGTGGGGCCTAGCGCCGCGCGGCGTTCAGGCTGTCGCGCGTGGCCAAGGCCACACGGCGGGCGGCGCTGGCGAAGTCTTCGCCGCTGCTGGCGTACAGCACGGCGCGCGAGGAGTTCACGACGATGGGGCCGTTCTGCCGCCAGCCGGCCTGCACCGTGGCCACGGCGTCGCCGCCTTGCGCGCCGACACCGGGGATCAGCAGCGGCAGCGTGGGCGCCAGCTCGCGCACGCGGGCGATCTCCGCCGGGAAGGTGGCGCCCACCACCAGGCCCAACTGGCCGTTGCGGTTCCAGTCGCCGCTGGCCAGCTTGGCGATGTGCTCGTACAGCAGGTCGCCGTTCTGCAGCTTTTGGGCTTGCAGGTCAGAGCCGCCGGGGTTGCTGGTGCGGCACAGCAGGATGAGCCCGCGGCCGTCCCAGCGCAGGTAGGGCTCGATGCTGTCGAAGCCCATGAAGGGGCTCAGCGTCACGGCGTCGGCCTGGTAGCGCTCGAAGGCCTCGCGTGCGTACTGCTCGGCCGTGCTGCCGATGTCGCCGCGCTTGGCGTCCAGGATGACGGGCACGCCCGGCGCCACACGCTGGATGTGGGCCATCAGCCGTTCCAGCTGGTCTTCGGCGCGGTGGGCGGCGAAGTAGGCCACCTGGGGCTTGAAGGCGCAGACCAGGTCTTTCGTGGCGTCGACGATGGCCGCGCAGAAATCGGCGATGCGCGAGGCGTCGCCCTTCCAGGCGCCGGGGAACTTCGCCGGTTCCGGGTCCAGCCCCACGCAGAGCATCGAGTCGTGGCGCTTTTGCGCGGCGGCCAGGGTGTCGGTGAACTTCATGGGGCCTTTCTGTGCGGCGGGGCAGGGGGTGGGACAGGCTTCAGGCGCGGCGCGCCAGCGTGGCCGCCAGGCCGGTGTAGCTGCCGGGCGTCATGGCCTTCAGGCGCGTGCGTTCGGCGTCGGGCAGCTCCAGCGTGTCGATGAAGGCGTGGAAACCGGCGGCGTCGATGGCCTTGCCGCGTGTCAGCTCCTTCAGCCGTTCGTAGGGGTTGGGCAGGCTGTAGCGGCGCATCACGGTCTGCACGGCTTCGGCCAGCACTTCCCAGGCGCTGTCCAGGTCGGCGGCCAGCGCGGCTTCGTTCAGTTCCAGTTTGCCCAGGCCGCGTGACAGGCTGTCGTGGCCCAGCACCGCATAACCCAGGGCCACGCCCATGTTGCGCAGCACGGTGCTGTCGGTCAGGTCGCGCTGCCAGCGGCTGATGGGCAGCTTCTGGCTCAGGTGGGTCAGCAGCGCATTGGCCAGGCCGTAGTTGCCTTCGGCGTTTTCGAAGTCGATGGGGTTGACCTTGTGCGGCATGGTGCTGCTGCCGATCTCGCCGGCCTTCAGCTTCTGCTTGAAGTAACCCAGGCTGATGTAGCCCCACACGTCGCGGCTGAAGTCCACCAGGATGGTGTTGCAGCGCGTCACGGCGTCGAACAGCTCGGCCATGTAGTCGTGCGGTTCGATCTGGATGGTGAAGGGGTTGAACGTCAGCCCCAGCGGGCCTTCCACCACGCCGCGCGCAAAACCTTCCCAGTCGTGCTCGGGCCAGGCCGCCAGGTGGGCGTTGTAGTTGCCCACGGCGCCGTTCATCTTGGCCAGCAGCTGCACCGCGGCCACGCGTTCGCGGGCGGTCACCAGGCGCGCCACCACGTTGGCGATTTCTTTGCCCACCGTGGTGGGGCTGGCCGTCTGGCCGTGCGTGCGGCTGAGCATGGGCACGGCCGCAAACTGGTGGGCCATGGCACGCAGCTGGCTGATGACGCGGTCGATGGCCGGCAGCAGCACCTGTTCGCGCGCGGCCTGCAGCATCAGCGCGTGGCTGGTGTTGTTGATGTCTTCGCTGGTGCAGGCGAAGTGCACGAACTCGCCCGCGGCCTTCAGCTCGGGCAGGGCTTCGAAGCGCGCCTTCAGCCAGTACTCCACGGCCTTCACGTCGTGGTTGGTGGTTTTTTCGATGTCCTTGATGGCTTGCGCATCGGCTTCGCTGAAGGCCGTGACCAGGCCGCGCAGCAGCTCGCGCGCCGCAGCGCTCAGCGGCTTGAACTCCTCAAAACCGGCGTCGGACAAAGCGATGAACCACTCCACCTCCACCTGCACGCGGCGGTGCATCAGGCCGAACTCCGACAGCAGCGGGCGCAGCGCGGCCAGCTTGGGGGCGTAACGGCCGTCCAGCGGCGACAAGGCGGTGAGGGCGGAGAGCGTGGTCATGGGCGGCCAGTGCGTGCAAGGGGGCGGGCGGCGTGCAGGTCCGGCCGGTGGCGGGCCCTGCACAAGAGGGGGGAGCCGTGCATTTTAGGCGGCCTGCGGTGCCGCTAAAGTGGGCGCTGAAAGCACACAACAACCCGTTCAACGGGAGGGAGGAACCATGTCAGACACCGCGGCATCCGTGCCCACACCCGCGCCCACATCCACACCCCTGCCGGCCACCGAAGCGCCCCCGGTGGCGCTGCCGCCGGCCGAACACCGCCTGGCCATCCGCTTCGTGGGTTCGGGCAGCGAGTACTTCCGCATCTGGATCGTCAACCTGCTGCTGACCATCGTCACGCTGGGCCTGTACCACCCCTTCGCCAAGGTGCGGCGGCTGCGTTATTTCTACGGCAGCACCGAAGTCGGCGGCCAGCCGCTGTCCTTCCACGCCGACCCCTGGCGCATGCTGCGCGGCTTCTTGCTGATGGTGCTGCTGTTCGCGGTGTACGCCGGGGCCGGCCACTGGTCGCCGGTGGCCGGGGTGGTGGCCTTTGCCGTGCTGGCCGCGCTGTGGCCCGCGCTGTGGCACAGCGCGCTGCATTTCCGCATGGCCAACACCGGCTGGCGGGGCCTGCGTTTCCACTTCACCGGCCGCCTGGCCGGCGCCTACGCCACGTGGGCGCCCCTGGGCGTGGTGGCGCTGGGCTTCGTGGTGCTGGGCGCGGTGCAGGCGCAGGACGTGCGCGAGGCCGGGGAGCCGCTGCCGGTCAGCCCCTGGTGGGGCCTTCTGCCGCTGGTGTGGCTGTTGGCCATGCCCGCGTTCTTCTGGCTGCTCAAGCGCTACCAGCACCAGCACTTGGCCTTGGGCGAAGAGGTCAGCCGCTTCAAGGTGCGCCCGCGGCACTACTACGCGCTCGCCTTGCGCGTTTTTGGCCTGTACACGCTGGGCGGTGTGGGCCTGGTGCTGCTGATGTTGCCCTTGGCGGCGCTGGCCAATGGCCAGGGCGGTTCACCCAGCTGGATGGCGTTGCTGCCCATGCTGTTCATGCTGTTGCTGATGTCGGTACTGTGGCCCTATGTGGTGTCGCGTTCGCAGAACCTGGTGTGGAACGGCACGGCCAGCCCCGCCATCGCTTTTGAGAGCCAGCTGCGCTGGGGCCCGCTGGCCCAGCTGACGGTGGCCAACCTGGGCCTGATGGTGGTGACCCTGGGCCTGTACTACCCGTTTGCCACCGTGGCCCTGGCCCGCCTGCGCCTGGAGGCGGTGAGCGTGCGGCTGAACGTGGACCCCGAACAGCTGGTGGCCAGCCAGGCCGCGGCGCGGCCCGGCGCGGCCGGTGACGCCGCGGCCGACATGCTGGGCCTGGACGTCGGCCTGTGAACCCCGAGGCCACCACGGCGCCCGCGCCGGACGCGTCCACCCCCCCGGGGTTCACGCCCAGCGAGGGCCTGCCCGCGTTGTTCTTCGACGGCCGCAGCGCCCGCGGCCGCCCGGTGCAACTGCACCTGGCCGACGGCGTGCTTTGGGCGCTGGAGGCCGCCCCCACGCTGGCGGGCGCCCCGGTCGCCGAACCGGCCGCAGAGCCGGCCCCCGTGGTCGGCCGTTGGCCCTTGGCCGATCTGGTGTGGCCCGAGCGCACACGCCATGGCCAGCGCGTGGTGCAGCTGAACAGCGGTGGCAGCCTGCAGTGCAGCGACGCCGCAGCGTTCGACGCCTGGGCCCAGGCCCATGGCCAGCGCGATGGCTGGGTGGTGCGGGTGCAGCAGCGCTGGCGCAGCACGGCGGCGGCGCTGGCGGCGCTGCTGGTGGTGCTGGTGGCAGGTTATGTCTGGGGTGTGCCGCTGGCCGCGCAGGCCGTGGTGCTGGCCGTGCCCACGGCCGTGGAACAGCGCTGGGGCGACCGCGCGCTGGCCACGCTGGAAGACGAGTGGCTGTCGCCATCGGCCCTGCCCGAAGCCCGCCAGGCGGCGCTGCGCCAGGCCTTCGCCGCCCTGGTGGCGCGCGCCCACCCGGCGGGTGATGCGCCGGCCTACCAGCTGCACTTCCGTGCCGGCAGCGAGGCCCTGGGCCCCAACGCCTTCGCCCTGCCCGGCGGCCACATCGTCATGACCGACGGCATGGTGGAACTGCTGCAAGGCCACGACGACACCGTGCTGGCCGTGTTGGCCCACGAACTGGGCCATGTGAAACACCGCCACGGCCTGCAAGGCGTGGTGCAACTGGCCTTGGTGGGCGCGGCCACCGGCGTGCTGGTGGGCGACTACAGCGGCCTGCTGGCCAGCAGCGCCACCGTGCTGGGGCAGCTGGACTACAGCCGCCGCGCCGAGCGCCAGGCCGACGCCGAGGCCGTGGCTTTGCTGCAGGCCGGCGGTGTGCCACCCGCGGCCATGGTGGTGTTGTTCGAACGCCTGCAACAGCACAGCAAGGCGCCGCGCGACAGCCTGCCGGTGGCGTTTTCCAGCCACCCCATGGACGCCGAGCGCGTGGCCTTCTTCCGCGAGGCCGGGCGGCGCTGAAGCCTTCGGCGCGCCGTGCGCGCCGGCTTCAGAACACCAGCGACCACATGGCCACACCCGCCAGGGCCAGGCTCAGCGTGGTGAGGTGCAGCAGGCTGACCACGGTCGACCGCAGCAGCAGCCCCCACCAGCGGCCACCGTACACACGCCGCAACGCCCACAGGCCGTAGACCGGTGTGGCCGGGATGGCCGCCACCACGGCTGGTGGCCAGGCTGTGAGCATCAGCCCGACCATCAGGAACCAGAAGGCGTGCAGGTGCAGCGCCACCACCAGGTGTTCGGTGTAGTGCAGGTTGCGGCCCATCGGCGCGCGGCCCGGGCGCTCTGGCCGCCAGCGCCAGAAGCCCACCTGCAGCGCCAGTGCGTACCCGGGCAGCAGCACGAACATGGCCGCCCCCAGGTTGGCCACGAAGCGTTCGCTGAAGGCCTTCACCGCCTGCGTGGTGGCTTCCGGGGCGATGTCCATGCGCTGCTTCAGCCGTGCGCACAGCCAGGCCGGCAGGCTGGCATCGCAGTAGAACTGGCCGTGGCGCAGCCCGGCGCTGCCGCCCAGTAGCTCCAGGCTGACGTTCGGTTTGCCGGCTTGCACCTGTTCGGGCTGCACGTCCATGTTCACCTGGGCCACCGAGCGCAGCACCAGCAGCACCAGCAGGCTGATGGTCAGGTACAGGCGCAGCGGCAGCACGTAGTGGCGACGGCGTCCCTGCAGGTAGGCCATGGTCAGCGCACCGGGCTTGAACAGCAGCAGCTTCAGCGTGCGCCACAACGCGCCTTCGGTGGACAGGTAGGCGCCGCCGAACTGCTGGAGAAATTCCGACAAGCGCGGCGCGCCCACGCGGCTTTCCTGCCCGCAGTGGGGGCAGTAGTTGGGCACCAGTTGCCCCGCATCGGCCAGCCGTTCGCCGCAGTTGGTGCACTGAACGTCCGCGGCGGCCACGCTGCCCGGGGTTCGTTGGGCCGGGGCGGTGCTGGCGGCGTGGGGGAGGTGGGCGTGCGGCGTGGACATCGGGGCGCGATGATGGCATGCAGGCCCCTGGGGCCGCCGGCGCCGGCGCCCTGGCGGGCCCGGTGTGTGCAGCGGCCAGACCGCAGCGCGCGCCAACTTGTCTGCAGGCGACATCGGCTGGCCAACCCGGCACAGGGCCCGCCGCGCGCCCGCACCGCGCGACCAGAATGGCCGCCTCAACGCAGTGAGGAGTCCGACATGCGCGCTTGGTGGTGGGCCTTGGTTCTGGGGTGTCTGGCTGGCCCGGTGTTGGCGCAACGGGGCTATGAGCACAGCCTGGTGGGCGACCCGGCCGACAACGTGTCCACGCGGGCGCCGACGGCCGCCACCGCCATGCTGATGGGTGGCGGTCCCGACGTCGACGACGCTTTCCGCTGGATGATCGCGCAGGCCGGCGGTGGCGACTTCGTGGTGCTGCGCGCCAGCGGCGACGACGGCTACAACCGCTACGTGTACGCCCTGGGTGGCATGGCCTCGGTCGAGACCCTGGTGGTGCGCAGCCGTGCCGCCGCGGCCGACCCCTTTGTGCTGGCACGCGTGGCGCAGGCCGAGGCGGTTTTCATCACCGGCGGCGACCAGGCCGACTACCTGCGGCTGTGGAAAGGCACGCCCTTGCAGGCGGCCTTGGAGGCCCTGGTGGCGCGGCGGGTGCCCATTGGCGGCACCAGCGCCGGGCTGGCGGTGCTGGGCGAGGTGGACTACGCCGCCACCAAGGGTTCGGTGGTGTCTGCAGAGGCCTTGGCCGACCCTTACCGCCGCACCATGACGCTGGACCAAGGCTTCCTGACCGCGCCCGGCCTGGCCGGCGTGGTGACCGACTCGCACTTCCGCCAGCGCGACCGCATGGGTCGGCTGCTGGCCTTCGTGGCGCGCAACGTGCAGGACGGGCGTGTGGCGCTCGCCGCGGCGCGTGGCCTCGGCGTGGACGAGCGCACGGCCGTGGTGGTGGCCGACGGCGTGGCGCGCCGGCTGGGCGTGGGCGCGGCCTACTTCCTGCGGCCGCTGGCGGCGCCGCTGGTGTGCCAGCGCGGCCAGCCGCTGACGCAGCGCGACGTGCAGGTCGACCGGCTGGACGGCGATGGCAGCTTCGACCTGCGCAGCTGGACGGGCGCCACCACGCGTTATGGCTTGGCGGCCGAGGCGGGGCAGCTGCTGTCCTCGCAGCCCGGCGGCGCTGTGTACTGAGCGGCAGGGCGTCTTTCACCGATGCCCGCCTTGATCAGCGAAAACACCCCGGCATTGCCACGCAGCGCCTGGGCGCGTTGACGCGCCTTTCTGGCGCGGTCGATAGATGTTCAGCCGTTGAGGGTGGCGTGGCACCAGCCGGGCACGGCCGGTGCGCTGTCGGCCAGCGTGATGGCGGCTTGCACCGCACGCACCGCGGCTTCAGCGGCTTCGGCGCTGGCGGCGTGCACCACGGCCAGCGGTTCACCGGCACGCAGTGGCGTGCCCAGGCGCACCACCTCGGCCAGGCCCACGCGCGGGTCCACGGTGTCGCCGTTGCGCAGGCGGCCACCGCCCAGCGCCACCACGGCCAGGCCCAGGGCGCGCACGTCCATTTGCGCCACAAAGCCTGGGCGCAGCGCCGGCACGGCGCGCTGCACCGGGGCGGTGGCCAGCCGGGCGTCGGCCAGCACATCGGCCGGGCCGCCCAGGGCCGCCACCATGCGGGCGAAACGCTCGGCCGCTTCACCGCTGGCCAGAACCCGTTCACAGGCGGCCAGGGCTTGTTCCACGGTGGCGAACAGACCGCCCAGTTGCAGCAGCTCGGCGCTGAGGCCCAGCGTCACCGCGCGCAGGCGCGGGCACACCGGTTCGCCTTTCAACAAGGCGATGCTTTCGGCCACTTCCAGCGCGTTGCCGGCCGTGCGGCCCAGCACCTGCTGCATGTCGGTGATCAGCGCGCGCGCCGGCAGGCCGGCGCCACGGCTCACACGCACCAGGCTCTGGGCCAGTTCCTGGGCGCGCTCTGGCGTGGGCGCAAACGCACCACTGCCCACCTTCACGTCCAGCAGCAGGGCCTGCAGGCCGGCCGCGCGTTTTTTGCTGAGGATGCTGGCGGTGATCAGCGGCACGCTCTCCACCGTGGCCGTGACGTCGCGGATGGCGTACAGCCGCCGGTCGGCCGGTGCGATGTCGGCCGACGCGCCCACGATGGCGCAGCCCGTTTGCCGCAGCACGGCCAGCAGGCGTTCGCGCGGTTGCGCGATGGTGTAGCCGGGCAGGGCTTCCAGCTTGTCCAGCGTGCCGCCGGTGTGGCCCAGGCCGCGGCCGCTGACCATGGGCACCACACCGCCACAGGCCGCGACGAGGGGCGCCAGCGGCAGGCTGACCTTGTCGCCCACACCGCCAGTGCTGTGCTTGTCCAGGATGGGCCCGGGCAGCGCGTCGCCGGCCCAGTCCAGCACCGTGCCGGAATGCGTCATGGCCTCGGTCAGCGCCACGGTCTCGTCCGGCGCCATGCCGTTCAGCAGCACGGCCATGGCCATGGCGCCGCACTGCGCGTCGCTCCAGCCGCCATCGGCCAGGCCTTGCACGAAGTGCGCGATCTGCGCAGGCGACAGCGCCTGGCCGTCGCGTTTGGTGCGGATGATCTCCGAGGCCTGCAGAACGCTCATCTGGGGCGTTATTCCACCAGCGTGATGCGCGGCGTGGCGTCGGGCGTGGGCGCGCTCTTCAGCAGGGCCGTCAGCGCGTCCAGGTCCAGGTCACCGCCCAGGCGGTTGCGGCCTTCTTTCAGGCCCACGTGGCCGTCGCCGCCGTCGGCCAGGAAGCTGTTGACGGTGAAGCGCACGTCGCGGTTCAGGTCCAGGGGCTGGCCGCCCACACGCAGGTCTTCCACACGCTGGCCGTAGGCGGCCTTGGCGTTCCAGCGGTAGGTCAGCGACGACGAGGGCGCCAGGAACGACGGCCCGGTGCGGCCCGGGCGCTGCTGGTCTTCCAGCAACTGCTTGACCTGCGCGCCCTTGAGCGTCATCACCATCAGGTTGTTGCCGAAGGGCTGCATCGTGAAGGCCTGGCCGTAGGTGACGGTGCAGGCCGTGGCGCCGCCTTCGCAGCGCAGGTCGGAACGCACACCGCCCGGGTTCATCAGCGCGAACTCGGCCGCACCGCGGTCGGCGGCCTTGGTGGCCAACCATTGCGCGTCGGCGATCAGCCGGCCGGCGCTGCCGTCGGTGCGGGCCGTGCGCTCGAAAGCACCGTTGATGCGGCCCACCGGCGCTTGCGCGCGCGGTGCCGCGGCCTTGGCGTACATCGCCACGCGCTCGGCCACTTCGGCCACCGGCTGGGCGCTGGCCAGCACGGCGCCCCAGGGCGCGGGTTCGGCGGCGATGATGGCGGCCTTCAGCGCGGCGTCGCTGCTGGCGTTGAACACCGGCAGGTTGCGGTGCGTGGTCAGCGCACGGTCCACGTCGCCGGTTTGGGGGTTGATGACCACGTCGGCCACGCTGACACCGCGGCCCAGGGCCGTGGCCTGCATGACGGGACGGCCGTCGATGACGCAGCGGTAGCCCTGGTGCGTGTGGGCCGAGAACACGATGTCGATGTCGGCGCTGAGCTGGCGGTTGATGTCGAAGATGGCGCCACGCGGGTTGGGGCAGCCGGCGTCGTTCCACTCCAGCGGCAGGCCCGGCGTGCCGGTGTCGCCGCCTTCGTGGATGATGGCCACCAGGGCCTGCACGCCCTGTGCCTTGAGCCGCGCGGCTTCGGCGTTGATGGCCGTGGCCTCGTCGGTGAACTTCAGGCCGGCCACGCCCGAGGGCACGACGATGCTGGGCGTGGTCTGCGTGACCGCGCCGATGAAGGCTATCTTCTGGCCACCCACCACACGCACCACCGACGCCGGGAACAGCGTCTTGCCGTCGGCCGTCAGCACGTTGGCGGCGATCATCGGGAACTTGGCGCCGGCGTGTTTTTCCACCACGCAGGGCTGGGCCACGCCCGCGGGGTTGTGGGCCTGGCAGCCGCCCTTCAGCACACGCTGCAGTTCGTCCTTGCCGGCGTCGAACTCGTGGTTGCCCAGGACGGCGATGTCCACACCAATGCGGTTGGCCGCGTCGATGGTGGGCTCGTGCAGGAACAGAGCCGACACCAGTGGCGTGCCGCCGATCAGGTCACCGCTGCTGATGACGATGCTGTTCGGCGCGCTGTCGCGCAGCGCCTTCACGGTGCCGGCCAGGTGAGCCGCGCCACCGGCGGCCAGGCGCGCGGGCTTGGTCTTGTCGGCCAGGCTGGGCCAGGGCAGGGTCAGGCCCGTGGGTTCCAGGTTGCCGTGGAAGTCGTTGAAGGCGATCAGGCGCACCTTCACGGGCTCGGCCGACGGGGCCGGGCCGGTGGCGCAGCCGGCCAGCAGGGCGGCGGCCAGGGCCAGCGTGGTGGGCAGCAGGAAGCGGGCGGTTTTTTGCAGAGGCATGGGGGTGTCCTTCTGGGCTAACGGTGCGGATGTGCGCCGTGGGTCTGGCGGGTGCAGGCCGGGTGGCCGGTGTTCAGTAGCCGCTGGCGGGTGCGCCGGCACCGGCCTGGCCGGCCAGCACGGCTTCGATGTCGGCCAGCACGCCGCTGGCGCCGATGCGGAAACGTTGGGCGTTGACCTCGCCCAGATAACGCTGCGTCAGCGCAATGTAGGCGCCGGCATCGGCCACGGTGCGGATGCCGCCGGCCGGCTTGAAGCCCACGTGGGCCGTGGCCGCGCCACCTTCGGCGATGGCCTGCAGCAGCAGTTCCGCGGCTTCCAGCGTGGCGTTGGTTTTGACCTTGCCGGTGCTGGTTTTCAGGAAATCAGCACCGGCGGCCAGTGCGATGCCGCAGGCGCGGCGGATCAGTGCCGGGTCCTGCAGTTCGCCGGTCTCCAGGATGACCTTCAGCTTCAGCCCGGGGCAGGCCGCGCGCACGGCCGCCAGCAGGGCGGGCGCGGCGTCCAGGTCGCGGTAAGGGATGACGACGTCCACTTCCTGCGCGCCCGCGGCCACGATGGCCTGGGTGTCGGCCACGGCGCGGGCGGTGTCGGTGCCGCCGTCGGGGAAGTTGGCCACGGCGGCCACGGCCACGTCGGCCGGCAGCAGCGAACGGGCCAGCGCGGCAAAACGCGGCCACACGCAGACGGCGGCGGTGTGGCCGCGGTTGGCAGCGCCGACGGCCTTCTTGCACAGCGCCTCGATGTCGGCCGGCGTGTCGCCGTCGTTCAGGCTGGTCAGGTCCAGGCTGGCCAGGGCCAGGGCGGCGGTGGTTTGGGGCGTGGGTGATTTGTTCACAGCTTCTCGCCCTTCACAGTTGCAGGCCAGCGACCACAGCTTCCAGCAGGTTCACCGCGCGTTCGGTGGCGCCTTGGGCGGTGGCCAGGGTGTGGGCGTGGCTCAGGGTTTCGGCCGACATGCCGGCGGCCATGTTGGTCATCATCGACAGCGCCAGCACACGCAGCTTGGCGTGGCGGGCCAGGATGGTCTCGGGCACGGTGCTCATGCCCACGGCCTGCGCGCCCAGGCCACGCAGCCAGCGGATCTCGGCCGGCGTCTCGAACTGCGGGCCCAGCACCCAGGCGTACACACCTTCGTGCAGCGGCACACCTTGCGCCTGGGCCACGGCCAGGGCTTGTGCGCCCAGGGCGGGGTCGTAGGCGTGGCCCATGTCGACGAAGCGGTGGTCGCCCTTCTCGCCGGTCAGCGGGCTTTTCTGCACCACGTTGACGTGGTCGGTGATCAGCATCAGCGAACCCGGTTGCATGGCCTGGTCCATGCTGCCCGCGGCGTTGGTCTGCACCAGCAGCTTCACGCCCACGGCGGCCAGCGTGCGGATGGCGCCCTTCATGCCGTCGGGTTCGCCGGTTTCGTAGGCGTGCTTGCGGCCGGCCAGCACGGCCACACGCCGCCCGCCCAGTTCACCCAGGCGCACGTTGCCGGCGTGGCCGCCCACGCCCAGGATGGGGAAGGCCGGCAGGTCGCGGTAGGGCACGTCCACGGCGCCTTGCACGCGCTCGGCCACCGGGCCCCAACCCGTGCCCAGCACGATGGCGATCTCTGGCGCGGGGCCGTGGGCCAGCAAGGTGGCGGCGCTTTGTTCGATCAGGCTTTCCAGTGGCAGCGTCATGGTGTTGTTCTTTTCGTTGAGAGTTACTTCAGGTGTTCGGGGCCGAAGCTGTGCGGCAACAGGTCGTTCAGCGTGGTGCGCAGGCGCACCGTGGTCTCGTCGGCCACCCAGATGGGGCAGTCGGGGCCGGCGAACTCGCGCAGTTTCTGGCGGCAGCCGCCGCAGGGCGTCACAGGCTCGTCGGCCACGCCCACCACCACCACGGCGCGCAGCCGGCGCGAACCGGCGGCCACCATGTGGGCCAGGGCCGTGGTCTCGGCGCACCAACCCTGTGGGTAGGCGGCGTTTTCCACGTTGCAGCCGGCGTAGACGTTCCCGGCTTCGTCGGCCATGGCCGCGCCCACCAGGAAGTTGGAATACGGCGCGTAGCCCTTCAGCCGCGCAGCGCGCGCGGCGGCCAGCAGGCGTTCGAACAGCGCAGCGTCGGTCGCAGCGGGTGTGTCGGGTGTTGCGGGGCTGGCGGGCGAGTCGGCCATCAACGTTCTTTCAGGTAGGGCTTGCCCAAGGCGGCCGGCGCGTACTGCTTGCCGATGAAGCCGGCCAGCAGCACCACGGTCAGCACATAGGGCAGGGCCTGGATGGCCTGCACCGGCACCTCGCCGAAGCCGGGTATGACCACGCCTTGCAGGCGGATGCTCACCGCGTCCAGGAAGCCGAACAGCAGGCAGGCCAGCAGCGCGCCCACCGGGTGCCATTTGCCGAAGATCATGGCCGCCAGCGCCATGTAACCCCGGCCGGCCGTCATGTTGGGGATGAAGGCCGGGTTCTGCGCCAGCACCAGCGAACTGCCGGCCAGCGAACACAGCACGCCGTTCAGCAGCAGGGCCTGGTAGCGCAGGGCTTTCACGCCCACACCGGCGGCGTCCACCATGGCCGGGTTTTCGCCGGCCGCGCGCAGGCGCAGGCCGAAACGGGTGCGGTACAGCAGCCACCACACGGCGGCCACCAGCAACAGCGACAGATACACCAAGGCCGTGTGGCCGAAGAAGGCCAGCTGCAGCAACCGGCCCACGCCCGGCACCTGGGCCACGGCCTCGCCGGCGCCCACGAACCAGCGGTCCAGGCGCACGCTGTCGGGCAGCGGCGGGGTCTGCCCGCCCTGGGCGAACCAGGCGATGCCCAGCACCACGGTCAGCCCGGCGGCGGTCATCGTGATGGCCATGCCCAGCACCACCTGGTCGCCGCGGTGTGTCACACAGGCAAAGCCGTGCAGCAGCGACAGCGCCACACCCACGGCCAGGGCCGCGGCCAGCGCCATGGGCAGGTTCTGCGTCACCGTGCCCACCGTCGCAGCGGTGAAGGCGGTGAGCAGCATCTTGCCTTCCAGGCCCAGGTCGATCACGCCAGAGCGTTCACACAGCACACCGGCCAGCGCGCACAGGATCAGCGGCACCGACACGCGCAGCGTGCTGCCGATCAGGGTGCCGATCAGCACGTCATCCACGGGCCACCCCCTGACGCACGAACTTGGCCAACAGGGGTGCCGCCACCTGGGCCATGGCCCCGGCGAACAGCACGATCAGGCCTTGCAGCATGAACACCATGTCGCGGCTGAAGCCGTTGATCTCAAAAGCCAGCTCGGCACCGCCCTGGTACAGCGCGCCGAACAGCAGCGCGGCCAGCACGATGCCCACCGGGTGGTTGCGGCCGATCAGGCTGACGGCGATGCCGGCAAAACCCGCGCCGGCCACGAAGTCGGCCAGCAAGCGGCCGTGCACACCGGCGATCTCGTTGATGCCCACCATGCCGGCCAGCGCGCCGCTGGCGGCCATGCTCAGCAGTACCAGGCGCTTGGGGCGCATGCCGGCGTACAGCGCGGCGTCGGCCGAAAAGCCCACGGCGCGCACGGCGTAACCGCCCTGGGTGCGCCACAGGCCCAGCCACACCAGCACGGCCGCGGCCACGGCCAGCAGCACGCTCAGGTTCAGCGGCGTCTTGGGCCATTCCACGCCCAGCCAGGCCAGGGCCTCGTGCATGCCGGGCATCTTGGCGCTGGCGGCAAAGGCGGCGCTTTCCGGCGTCATGTTGCCGGGTTCTTTCAGCACGTTCACCAGCAGGTAGCCCATCAGGGCCGAGGCCATGAAGTTGAACATGATGGTGGTGATGACGATGTGGCTGCCCCGGTAGGCCTGCAGCGCCGCGGGCACCGCCGCCCAAGCCATGCCGAACAGCGCGGCGGCCAACACCATCACCGGCAGCATCAGCCAGGCCGGCAGTGCGGCCGACCAGGCCAGGGCCGCCAGGCCCGCACCCAGCCCGCCCACCATGGCCTGGCCTTCGGCGCCGATGTTGAACAGCCCGCCGTGGAAAGCCACGGCCACGGCCAGGCCGGTGAAGGTGAAGGTGGTGGCGTAGTAGGCGGTGTAGCTCAGGCCGGCGGCGCTGCCGAAAGCGCCCTTGATCAGCAGGCCCAGCACCTGGCCAGGCTGGAAGCCCACCAACAGCACCACCAGGCCAGCCACCAGCAGGGCCAGGGCCAGGTTGATGGCGGGCAGCAAAGCCACGTCCATCCAGCGTGGAAGTTCGACGGGTTGACTCATTTCAGTGGGGGGTCGTGGGTGGCGTGGCTTCAGCGCCACCCATCAATTTGCCGAGGGCGGCCTCGGTGCAGGCGGCGATGGGCAGTTCACCGGCGATGCGGCCGGCGTTCATCACCACCACGCGGTCGGCCAGGGCCAGGATCTCGTCGAGCTCGGAGCTGACCACCAGCACCGCACCGCCCGCGTCGCGCATGGCGCGCAGGCGGCCGTGGATGAACTCGATGGCGCCGATGTCCACGCCGCGTGTGGGCTGGCCCACCAGCAGCACCTGGGGCTGGGCCAGGGCCTCGCGCGCCAGCACCAGCTTCTGCTGGTTGCCACCGCTGAACTTGGAAGAACGCAGCAGCGGGTTGCGCGGCCGCACGTCGTAGCGTTCCATCATGTCGGCGGTGTCGGCGCGCATGCGGCGCTGTTGCATGAAGCCCCAGCGCGTGTAGCGGCGCTGGTGGCCCAGCACGGCCGATTCCCAGGCCGCAAAAGGCAGCACCATGCCGCGGCGGTGGCGGTCTTCGGGCACGTGGGCCAGGCCCAGGTCGCGCGCCTGCGCGGTGTCCAGCCAGCGTGCGCCTTCGAAGGCCTGGCCGCCCAGGCGCAGCGTGCCGCTGGCCGGCGCCAGCAGGCCCGACAACACGTCCAGCAGCTCGCTTTGGCCGTTGCCCGACACCCCGGCGATGCCGACGATCTCGCCGGCGCGCAGCTGCAGCGACACGCCGCCCAGGCGCGGCACGCCCAGCGCATCGCGCCATTGCAGGTCCACCGCGTCCAGCAGCACCGCGCCGGGTTGGGCGTCGGCGGCGCTGGTGTCGCGGCCCAGGTTCACATGGCGGCCCACCATGGCCTCGGCCAGGCCGTCGATGCTGGTCTCGGCGATGGGCGTGTCCAGCACCACGGCGCCGGCGCGCATCACGGTCACGGCGTCGCACAGCGCCATGATTTCTTTGAGCTTGTGCGTGATCAGCAGGATGGTCGTGCCCCGCTCGCGCAGCCGGCGCAGCGTGACGAACAGGTGTTCGGTCTCTTGCGGCGTCAGCACCGCCGTGGGTTCGTCCAGGATCAGGATGCGCGCACCGCGGTACAGCGCCTTCAGGATCTCCAGCCGCTGGCGTTCACCCACCGGCAGTTCGTGCACGTCGCTGTCCAGCGCCACGTGCAGGCCGGTGTCGGCCATCAGCGTGTCCAACTGGGCGCGCACCTGGGCACGGGCGCGTGGCAGGTGCCAACCGGGCTCAGCCCCGAGCATCACGTTGTCCAACGCGCTCAGCGTGTCCACCAGCATGAAGTGCTGGTGCACCATGCCGATGCCCAAGCGGATGGCTTCCCGCGAACCGGTGATCTTCGCCGGCCGGCCTTCGATCTCGATGTCGCCACTGTCGGCTTGGTAGAAGCCGTACAGGATGGACATCAACGTGCTCTTGCCCGCACCGTTCTCGCCCACGATGCCATGCACCGTGCCCGCCGCGACGCGCAGGTGCACGTCGCGGTTGGCGTGCACCGCACCAAAGCGTTTTTCAATGTGGCGCATCGCCACGGCCAAAGGGGCAGCCATACCGGGGGAGTGAAGAGAAAGAGAAGCAAAGGCGCGAAGCGCCAAGCGCCCGTCAAGCAGACGCCGCGGAACCGGCTTCGCCCCCTTGAGGGGGAGGCGCCGAAGGCGCCTCGGGGGTGGGCTTATTTACAAGCGTTGGCAGCCATGAAGTCAATGACCTTGATCTTGCCGCTGATGATGTCGGCCTTGGCGGCGTCCACCTTCTTCTTCATGTCGGCGGTCACCAGCTTGGCGTTGTGTTCGTCCATCGCGTAGTCCACGCCGCCTTCCTTCAGGCCCAGGGCGGTGACGCCAGGCGTCACACCCTTGAAGGCGTTGTAGACGGCCACGTCCACGCGCTTGACCATGCTGGTCAGCATGGTGCCGGGCTGGATGTGGTTCTGGTTGCTGTCCACGCCGATGGCGTATTTGCCAGCGTCCTTGGCCGCCTGGTACACGCCCAGACCGGTGCCACCGGCGGCGGCGAAGATGACGTCCACACCGCTGGCGAACTGGGCCTTGGCCAGTTCGGTGCCGCGGGCCGGGTCGTTCCAGGCCGTGGGGGTGGTGCCGGTCATGTTGCCGGTGACGGTGACCTTGGGGTTGGCGAACTTGGCGCCTTGCTCGAAGCCGCACTGGAACTTGCGGATCAGCGGGATGTCCATGCCGCCGATGAAGCCGACCTTGCCGCTCTTGCTGGCCATGGCGGCCAGCATGCCCACCAGGAAGCTGCCTTCGTGTTCCTTGAACACGATGCTCTGCACGTTCGGCAGGGCGACCACGCTGTCGATGATGGCGAACTTCAGCTTGGGGAAGTCCTTGGCCACTTTTTCCATGCTGCTGCCTTGGCTGAAGCCGATGCCCACGATGGGGTCGGCACCGCGTTCGGCCATCCGGCGCTTGGCTTGTTCACGCTGCGTCGGGTTGCTGATCTCGAACTCGAGGTAGCTCTTGCCGGTTTCCTTCTTCCACTTTTCAGCGCCGTCGAAACCGGCCTGGTTGAAGGACTTGTCGAACTTGCCGCCCATGTCGTAGATCACGGCGGGGTCGGCCAGCGCGGCGGCGCTCAGGGTGGTGAGGGCGGCGGCGGCCAGGGCTTTGAGCATCATCTTGGGTTGTCTCCAGGGGGTGGTGGTGGACAAAGCGGGTTTTTGAGGGTGCGGCAGGATAGCAAGACTCGCGCCGTGTTTTCCCCCGGATTTCCAGGGTCTGCGCTCCAGTCTGGTGGGCAGAACCTGTGGTGGCGGTGTCGCACGCCCGCGCGGGGTGCCGTGACGGGGCGTCAGACCGGGCGCGGGGCTTGCTCTAGAGTACGAACATGAAGCCCACCGACACCACCACCACCGCGGATCTGGCCCGCGCCCTGCCCAAGGTGCTGTTGCACGACCACCTGGACGGCAGCCTGCGCGAAGCCACCTTGTTCGACCTGTTGCAGCAACGCGGCATCGCCAGCCCCGCGCCCGACGTGCCGGCCCTGGGCCGTTGGCTGGACGCCAACGCCAACGCCGGCAGCCTGGTGAAGTACCTCGAAGGTTTCGCCCTCACGGTGGCCGCCATGGGCACGCCCGAGGGCCTGAACCGCGTGGCCTTCGAAGCCGCAGAGGATTCGCTGGCCGAAGGCGCGGTGCTGGCCGAGTACCGCGTGGCGCCGCTGTTGTTCGAAGCCCACGGCGTGGCCGGCGACGCCGCCGTGGAAGCCATGGTCGACGGCCTGCGCCGCAGCGCCCTGCCCAGCGGCCTGATCGTCTGCGCCATGCGCCACCTGCCGCCCGGCGAAACTTTGCGTGCGCTGGAACTGGCGCTGCGCTGGCAGGGCCGTGGTGTGGTGGGTTTCGACCTGGCCGGCCCGGAGTTCGGCTACCCGCCGGGTGAACACGCCGAAGCCCTGGCGCGTGCGCGCGCCGCCGGGCTGGCCATCACGCTGCACGCCGGTGAAGCCGACGCGGCCGAACGGGTGCTGGAAGCCGGCCGCCTGGGCGCCACACGCATCGGCCACGGTGTGCGCCTGGTGGACGCCCTGCACGACCCGGCGCGCCGCGCCCTGGTGGACGAAGCCCTGGCCCTGGGCCTGCACCTGGAGGTGTGCCCCACCAGCAACGTGCAGACGGGCGCTGCGCCCAGCATCGCCGAGCACCCCATCACCGCGCTGTGGCGGGCTGGCCTGAGCCTGAGTTACCACACCGACAACCGCCTCATGTCGCGCACCACCCACACGGCCGAGGCCGCGGCGCTGCTGCGCGACACGCCGCTGACGCCGGCGGACCTGCTGGCCATGACGGTGCAGGCCGCCCGCGCTTCGTTCATGCCGGCCAGCGCCAAGGCGCAGGCCGAGGCGGCCGTGCGCGCCTTTGCCCAGCAGCAAGGGCTGGTGCTGGCGGGCTGAAGCGGCGGGGGGCGGGCCGCCCGGCTGGGTGCCGGCCGGGCTTTATTTGCAGGCCATCGCCACCGTGTAGTCCACCACCTTCAGCTTGCCGCTGACGATGTCGGCTTTGGCGGCTTCCACGCGCTGCCTCATGTCTGGCGTCAGCAGCTTGGCGTTGTGTTCGTCCACGGCGACGTCCAGCGCGCCTTCTTTCAAACCCAGGCTGGTGACGCCGGGCGTGATGCCGCGGAAGGCCTGCAGCACGGCCAGGTCCACACGTTTGACCATGCTGGTCAGCATGGTGCCGGGGTGCAGGTGGTTCTGGTTGCTGTCCACGCCGATGGCGTAGATGCCGGCGTCCTTGGCCGCCTGCATGATGCCGAAGCCGGTGCTGCCGGCGGCGCTGAACACCACGTCCACGCCCTGGGCGATCTGCGCTTTTGTCAGCTCGGCGCCGCGTGGCGGGTCGGTCCAGGCCGCGTTGGTGGTGCCCGTCATCGACGAGAAGCTCTGCACCTTCGGGTTGACGTACTTCGCACCTTGTTCGTAGCCGCACTGGAACTTGCGCACCAGCGGGATGTCCTGTCCGCCCACGAAGCCCACCTTGCCGGTCTTGCTGGCCAGCGCGGCCAGCATGCCCACCAGGAAGCTGCCTTCGTGTTCGCGGTAGACGAAGCTCTGCACGTTGGGCAGCGGCACCACCATGTCGATGATGGCAAAGCGCCGCTGCGGGAAGTCGCGCGCCACCTTGTCGATGGCGCTGGCCTGCGGGAAGCCCACGCCCACGATGGGGTCGGCGCCGCGTTCAGCAAACCGCCGCGCCGCTTGTTCGCGCTGCGCGGCGTTGGCGATCTCGAACTCCAGGTAAGGCTTGCCGGTGGCCTTCTTCCAGGCCTCGGCGCCTTTCCAGGCGGCCTCGCCAAAGCTCTTGTCGTTCTTGCCGCCCAGTTCGTAGATCAAGGCCGGCTGGGCGCCGGCCGTGGCCGCGGCACCCGCCAGGGCCGCGCCCATCAGCCGGACCGCCCAGGTGGATGCCGTGCGCTTCATGCCGTCAGAAGCTCAAACGGCCTTGCACACCGAAGGTGCGCGGCTCGTTGACGAAGCCCGTCAGGTTGTTGAAGTCGATGCCACCGACCACGCGGATCTGGTTGGTGATGTTGCGGCCATAGGCGGCGACGTCGTACTTGCCGTTGCCCCAGGTGTAGCCCAGGCGCAGGCCGCCTTCCAGCAGGGCCTTGCCGGTGAATTCCACGCTCTCGTACAGGAAGAAGTTCACCTTGCTGCGGTACACCCAGTCGGTGAAGACGTAGGCGTCGCCGTTGCCCATCGGCACGGTGTACTTCGCGGTGAAGTTCAGCGTGGTCTTGGGCGCCTGCGGCAGCGGGTTGCCGTCGATCAGGGCTTGGCCGCTGGAGGTCTTGGCGTCGGTCACGGTGCAGGAGGCGCACACGGCCACGGCCAGACCCGGGTCCTTGATCTTGGTGTCGTTGTAGCCCACGCCCAGGCTCAGCAGCAGTTCGTCGGTGGCCAAGAACTGCGCGTCCAACTCGAAACCACGGCCGGTGGCCTTGTCGGCGTTCAACAGGATGTTGGCGTTGCCGGCGCCGCCCACGGCGGTCAGCTGCAGGTCCTTCACCGTGTAGTTGAAGACGTTGAAGTTCACACGCGCGCGGCGGTTCATCAGGTCGGCCTTCACACCGGCTTCGAAGCTGGTGTTGTTCTCGGCACCGGCCACGCTCTTGCCGTTGAAGGCGCTGGCGCCTTGCACGCTGGAGCCGCGGAAGCCGGTGGCTGCGCGGGCGTAGACGTTGACGTCCTTGCTCACGGCGTAGGTGCCGCTCAGGTCCCAGCTGAGCTTCTTGTCCTCAGGGCTGGCCGACAGGTTGCCGTCGGGCTCTTGCGAGGCCAGCTGGGCCAGTGTGCACTTGCCCAGCAAGGTGCAGGGCACGAAGCCGCTGTTGGTGTAAGCCTCGACCGTGAAGTCCTTCTTGTCCACCGTGTAGCGCAGGCCGCCACGCAGTTTCAGCGCCGGGCTCACCTCGTAGTTCACGGCACCGAACAGCGCCGTGGCGGTGTTCTTCTGGCGCACGCGCTGGTAGCCGTCCTGGGCGCTGTTGGCCAGGCTGTCGTAGCTGAAGCTCTCGATCTTGTAGTCCTCGCTGAAGACGAACAAGCCGGCCTGCCAATTCAACGGGCCCTTGTAGCTGCTCTCCAGGCGGAACTCCTGGGTCAGCTGCTTGTGCTCGGGCATGCCGTCGGCGGTTTCCGAAGCGAACGGGATCACGCCCGGGCCGCTTTGCGGCAGGAACGCGGCACCGTAGCCTCCGTCGATGTCGCCGCGGTTCAGCGTGGTCAGGCTTTCATAGCCGGTCACGCTGTTCAGCGCCAGCTCGGGGCTCAGTGCGAAGCGCAGGCGGGCGTTGGCGCCCTTGACCTTCAGCTTGGAGCTGTTGGCGCCGTCGTAGCTGACCTTGGTCTCGTCAAAGCCGTCCACCAGGTTGTTGGTGCCGGGCTTGATGATGTTGGCGCGGAACAGGCGCGCCGAGCCGTCCAGGTCGCGGGCGTGCACGTTCAGCAGGGCGCTGAAGTCCTTGCTGGGTTCGATCAGCAGCTGGGCGCGGAAGGCGCTGTCGCGGTAGCCCTCCAGCTCCTTGGTCTGGGCGTTGGCCAAGGTGTTGTCCACCCAGTCGTCACGCGTCTGGTTCATCACCGAGATGCGCGTGCTCATGGTGGGGCTCAGCGGGATGGTGGCCGCGCCTTCCAGGTTCACCGTGTTGAAGGTGCCGAAGGACAGGCTGGCATAACCTTCAGCCTTCTTGCCCGGCTTCACCGAGTTGAACTTCACCACGCCGGCCGGCGTGTTGCGGCCGAACAGCGAGCCTTGCGGGCCACGCAGCACTTCCACGGCTTCCAGGTCGAAGGCCGGGAAGCCCTTCAGGATGGGGTTTTCCTGCACCACGTCGTCGTACACCAGGCTCACGGGCTGCGAGGCGTTCAGGCGGAAGTCGGTGTTGCCGTAACCGCGGATGTAGAAGCGCGGGAAAGCGCGGCCGAAGCTGCTCTCGATGTTCAGGCTGGGCACCCGGCCCGACAGGCCACGCACGTCCTGGCCGCTGGTGCCAATGGCTTCCAGGATGTCGCCCTGCAGCACCGTGGCCGAAACCGGCACCTTCTGCACGTTCTCGGTCTTGCGCTCGGCCGTCACCTCGATGACGGTCAGCTGACCGGGCGTGGCGGCCGGCGTGGTCTGGGCTTGCGCGGCACCAAAGTGGAGCGCCGTCAGGGCGGCGGCGGCCAGGGCGTGGTGCACGGGACGGAAGGTCTGCGCTTTCATGGGGATCCTCCTGGCATCAGGCCAGTGTTGGGTGTTGTGGAATGCTGCGTGGTGGTGCAAAGCCCGTGCCACGCTGGCGCGGGCTGCGGGGCGCCGGGGCACGCGCTTGAAGCTGCGATGATCAAGCCTGAGCCGCCGGTGGTTTGTGACAGCCTTGTGGCTGCGGCCCCGGCCTGACGCAGATTTGCAACATCGCCCATGCTGACCCCCGCCCAACAACAAGCCTTTGCCGACGACGGTTACCTGGTGCTGCCCGGCTTCAAAAGCCCCGCAGAACTGGCCGCCGTGTGCGCCCGTGCGCACGCCCTGGTCGACGCTTTCGAGCCCGACGCCCAAACCGGTGTGTTCAGCACCAGCGACCAGGCCGGCCGAGCCGATGCCGCGCTGATCGCCTCGGCCCACGCCGTGCACTGTTTCTTCGAGGAAGAAGCCTTCAACGCCCAGGGCGAACAGGTGGTGCCCAAGGCGCGCGCCATCAACAAGATCGGCCACGCGCTGCACAGCCTGGACCCGGTGTTCCAGGCCTTCTCGCACGGCCCCGAACTGGCCGCGGTGGCGGCCGACCTGGGCCTGCAGCAGCCGCAGGTGTGGCAGTCCCAGGTCATCTTCAAACAGCCCGGCATCGGCGGCGAGGTACGCTGGCACCAGGACGCCACCTTCTTCGTCACCGAGCCCATCAGCGTCACCACCTTCTGGTTCGCGCTGGAAGACGCGGATGTCGACAACGGCTGCCTGTGGGCCGAACCCGGCGGCCACCGTGGCGCGCGGGGTGTGCTGCGTGAACGTTTCGTGCGCGAGCCGCTGCCCGGCGGTGCGCCCGGCCAGGAGCGCCTGCGCCTGGAAAAGCTGGACGCCACGCCCTGGCCCGGCAACGACCTGGCCGTGCCCCTGCCGGTGAAGGCCGGCACGCTGATCGTCTTCCACGGCCTGCTGCCGCACTACAGCGCGCCCAACCGCAGCCCGCGTTCGCGCCTGGCCTACACGCTGCACGTCACCGACGGCCGCACGGCCTACGCGCCGGGCAACTGGCTGCAGCGCGAGGGCGTGCGCGGGCTCGACTGAGCGCCCGGCCGGGTCAGCGCCCGGCCACGGTGGGGCTGGCCCGCAGGTGGCGGTCGAAAAAGGCCTGGATGGCCGCGTCCACCGCGGGCAGGGCTTGCTGGCGCTGAAAGCCCGGCGGGTCGTTCAGCAGGTCTGCCACCAGCCCTGTCAGCCCCGGGGGCAGCGGCGACAGCAGCGCGCCATGGCCACCGTCGGGCAGGTGGGCCACGTGTTCACAGGCCGGGCAGGCGGCCAGCACCCGGTCGCTGTGGAAACGCGGGTGCAGCCAACGGTCTTGTGCCGCCGTCACCAGGCCCAGCGGGGCTTGCAGTGTCTGGAACGACGCCGGGTCGAAGTCGGCCGCGGCGGGCACGGCGGCCACCACGGCGGCCACACGCGGGTCGTGGTGCACCTGCGGCGTGTCGTCGCGGAAGCGCAGGCGCAGCACGGTGTCGGCCAGCCACAGCTTCAGGCCGTCGGCCCAGCCGCCCGTCAAACGGGTGAACAGGCCTACGCAGGCGTTGAAGTCGTCGGCCAGGTGGGCCTGGCAATGCTGGGCGAAACGCTGGGGCGACCAGCGCCCGCCGGCCAGGCTGAGCGCCGTGTGGCCGCCGGCCGACATGCCGTACACGCCCACGCGGTCCAGCTGCAGGTGGCCGGCCAGCGCGGGGTCGGCGGCCACGGCGTCGATGGCGCGGCTGACCTCGGCCGGGCGGCGCACCCAGCTCTCGGGGCCGGGGCCGCTGGGGTCGCGGTAGTGGTCGGCCCGGTGCTGGGGCACGGCCACCGTGTAGCCCTGGGCCACCAGGCGGCGCGCCAGGTCGGCGTGCACCCAGGGCGAACCGCCCGAACCGTGCGAGAACACCACCAGCCGCCCGTTGCCCGGGCGCACCGCGGCCTCGGCGGCCAAGGGCAGCACCAGGTGGCCGCGCGCCACGGGCTGGGCCTGGTCGGCCTGTTCGGTGGGGTAGAACACCGTGACCGGGCCGTCGCCGGCCACGCCCGGCACCTCACGCCAGCCGGTGCCGGCCTGGGCAATGCCAGCGCCTGCGACCAGGGCCGCCGCCACCAGCGTGGCCCTGCGGCGCCAGCGCCTGGCCCGGGTGGACGTTGTGGGGTGTGTGGCGCGCGGCGCGGCGCGGTGGGGCAAGCTGTGCATGTGAACCTCCTGTTGAACACCGGCCCATGCCGGCGTGGCGCAGGTTGCTGGCCGCGGCAGCGGGCGTCTCGCCCAAAGCTGCAAGGCGTTGCACATGCCGAATTCGGCTGGCCGAAAGCCGAAGATTTCAGCTTTCGGCCAGGGTTTGGCGGCGAAATTCCGTGGGTGTCAGGCCGGTGGCGGCCTTGAAGGCGCGGTTGAACGGGCCGATGGAGCCGAAGCCCGCGTCCAGTGCAATGCGCAGCACCGGCGTGTCGCGCTGGCCGGCGTCGGCCAGCAGGCGCTGGGCTTCTGCCAAGCGCAGGCCGTTCACGTAGGCGTTGAAGTTGCGGTGGCCCAGGTGCTGGTTGATGTGGCGGCGCAGCCGGTATTCGGGCACGCCCAGCCGGCTGGCCAGGCCGGCCACGCTCAGGTCTTCATCGCGCCAGGCTTGCTGCACGTCCATGGCCTGGGCCAAGGCCGCGGCCAGGACGGGGTCGGCGGGGTCGGCCGCCGCGGGCGCGCCGGGCACCTCGGCGGGGTGCGGATCGGGGCTGGCCGCGGGCACGGGGTGTTCGCCCGGGCCGGCGGCGGGCGACGACGGCGTGGCCCCGCGGTCCCGCGGCAAGACCAGCACCAGCCCCGCCACACCCAGCAGCAGCGCCAACAGCAAGGCCATGTCCAGCGCGGCGGCCCAGGGCGCCAGGCGGCCCTGGGGCATGCCCAGGCGCACCAGCAGCATCACCAGCGTGTAGCCCACGCCGGTCAGCAGCACATAGGCGCGCAGGCGCCGCCGGCTTTCCACCAGGTCGGCCCGCCATTGGCGCAGCGCGGCCCAGGCCGCCAAGCCTGCGCCCAGCAGCGGTACCAGGCGCTGCACCGTGCCGGTCCACGGCAGCCAGGCCGAGCCTTGCAGGGCCAGCGTGCAGTTCAGCGCGCTGACCCCGGCGGCCGCCAGCCAGGCCGCGGCGTGCCAAGGCCGCCAGCGGAAGCGGTCGTCGAACAAAGACTGCACAAACCACCAGAACAGCAGCGCATTGGCCACCGACACCGCGATCCACGGCGCCTGCCAGGCCAGCGGCACGCCGGCCTCGAAAGCCGGTGTGCTGGCCACCACCTGCACCGCCAACCCGGCCGCCAGCAGGCCGCCGGTGCGTGCCTCAGGCCGTGGCCGGTGGAAGCGCCACAACCAGCCCGCCAGGCCCAACAGCAACAACAGCACCGCGCCGCGCAACGCGGCGTCGGCCAGCGCGGCCACCAGGGCAGGGGTCGTCAAGGTGTTCACAGCCGGGGGCCGCGCCGATCAGGCGGCCGCGCCGAACCAGCCTTCGGCCTGGGCCGCGGCCAGCCGCGTTTCCAGGTAGGCCCACAGTGCCGGGCAACCGGCCTCGATTGGCCCGCGGATGCGCGCCACCACCCGCGCGTGCGTGATGCCGTGTTCGCGCCAGCTCTGGCCGTGGTTGGCCAGGTTCAGCAGCACCGGCATGGCGCGGTCGGCGGCGTTGGCGAAACGTGCCGAGGGTGTTTCGCCGGCCTCGAATTCCGCCCACAGCGCCAGGCCCTCGGCCGCCTGGGCGGGGGGCAGCAGGCCGAAGATGCGCTGCACCGCGGCCCGTTCGGCGGCCTTGCGCTCGGCCCAGCCGTGTTCTTCGTAGACCAGGGTGTCGCCGGTGTCGATCTCGCCCAGGTCGTGCACCAACAGCATGGCCACCACGCGCGCGATGTCGGTGCCCGGCGGCGCGAAAGGCGCCAGCTGCTGGGCCATCAGCGCGATCTGCCAGCTGTGTTCGGCCGAGTTCTCCAGGCGGCCCAGGCCCAGCGGGCGGGTCTTGCGTTCGACGCCCTTCAGGCGGTCGATCTCCAACACGAAAGCGACGATGGCGGCCAGGTCGACGGGGGTGTGCTGCATGCGCTGAACGCTAACACCGCACCTGGGCTCCAGGGCGCCGCCGTGGGGCTTCAGAGCCCGGGCACGGTTCTGGCGTATCTTTGTGCTTTTGGCCCACCCGGGCCGAGGACACCCGCCATGCCCCCTGAGACCGTCGCCGGCCACATCCGCCTGACCTCGCACCCCGGCCAGGGTGCGGCCGGTGCACCGCCCCTGCAGTGGGGCGCGGCCACCGCCGCAGAACGTGGCCCCCTGGTGGGCACCACCACGCACCGCAGCCAGCGCAACGTGGTGGGCACACACAGCGGCAGCTACGGCGTGTACCGCGCGCTGGCCGTGGCCGCCGGCAACCTGACCCGTGGCCACCGCGCCGACCTGACCAACACCGCGCCCACCGACCTGGTCGGCCCCTACCCCCAATGGGGCGACGCCGAGAAGATCGTCAGCATCGACCCCTGGGGCGCCAGCGTGCAAAGCGTGTTCGCCGACCATTTGGCACGCGGTTACGACATCCGCCCCACCATCGCCGTCACCAAGGCCCATGTGCACCTGCCAGAGATCAAACAGGCCCTGGCCTTCCAGCGCCTGCAGGTCGACGGCAAGGTCTTGTTGGAAGACGCCAGCGCCACCGTCACCAAGATCGCCGTCGAACCCGTGTGGTGGCTGCCCGGTGTGGCGCGCCGCTTCAAGGTGAGCGAGGCCGACCTGCGCCGCGCGCTGTTCGAAGAAACCGGCGGCATGTACCCCGAACTGGTGACGCGCAGCGACATCAAGGTCTTCCTGCCGCCCATCGGTGGGCAGACGCTGTACGTCTTTGGCGACGTGCGCGACCTGGCCAACCCGAACGTCACGCTCACCGCGCGGGTGCACGACGAGTGCAACGGCTCCGACGTGTTCGGCAGCGACATCTGCACCTGCCGCCCCTACCTGACGCACGCCATCGAAGAATGCATACGCGGTGCACAGGCCGGTGGCGTGGGCCTCATCGCGTACAGCCGCAAGGAAGGCCGCGCCCTGGGTGAAGTGACGAAGTTCCTGGTCTACAACGCGCGCAAGCGCCAGGTGGGTGGCGACAGCGCCGACAAGTACTTCCTGCGCACCGAGTGCGTGGCCGGCGTGCAGGACATGCGCTTCCAGGAGCTCATGCCCGACGTGCTGCACTGGCTGGGCATCCGCAAGATTCACCGGCTGGTGAGCATGAGCAACGACAAGTTCGACGCCATCACGGGCAGCGGCATCGAGGTGGGCGAGCGCGTCAAGAGTCCTGATGAACTGGTGCCGGCGGACGCCAGGGTCGAGATCGAGGCCAAGATCGCCGCAGGCTACTTCACCGACGGCAGCGTGCCCACGGAACAGGATCTGGCGCAGGTCAAGGGACGGGGGCTGGAATGAGCGCGGTTGTCTCTGCCCAAGGAGCAGGCTCCCGGCATGCTGTATATACTCTGCGTATA
>JBKCUM010000129.1:0-9210 GCA_046318395.1 Rubrivivax sp. | reverse complement strand
CCTGCCTGCCGCACGCCCCCCTGCCCAGGAAAGTCCCCATGAAACTTCGACTCCAACTGCCCCTGGGCCTTCGCCCTGGCCTTGCTGCTGCTGCTGGGCGCCGCCTTGTTCGGCCTGCTGCGCTTGCACGGCGCGGTGAAGACCTTTGAAGAGACGGTGGCCGAACACGTGGACCAGGAACGCGCCGCCAGCGCCTTGTCCGTGGACTTCAAGACCCAGGTGCAGGAGTGGAAGAACACCCTGCTCCGGGGCCACGACGAAGCGCAGCGCGAACGTTTCTGGAAAGCCTTCCAAAAGCTGGAAGCCGAGGTGCAGAAGAACGGCCAGGCCCTGCTGAAGACCCTGGACGAACCCGCCCAGCGCGCCACGCTGGAGGCGTTTCTGAACGCCCACCAAACCCTGGGCCAACGCTACCGCAGCGGGTTCGAGGCCTTTGTGGCGGCGCAGGCCGACCACCGCGTGGGCGACAAGGCCGTGTCCGGCGTGGACCGCGCGCCCACCCAGTTGCTGGACGCGCTGAGCAAGCAGATCGCACAAACCGCCGCCGACGTGTCGGCCGAGGCCCGCGCCCAAGGCCGCCGTGCCCTGGTGGCCAGCCTGTCGGTGATGGGCGTGGTGATGGCGCTGGGCGTGTTCGGCGCCTGGCGCTTCAGCAACGGCATCACAAGGCCGTTGGGCGACGCTGTGGAGGCCGCCCAGGCCGTGGCCGGCGGTGACCTGAGCCGGCCGCTGGTGGCGCGTGGCCAGAACGAAACCGCCGACCTGCTGCGCGCGCTGGAGCGCATGCGCCAGGCGCTGTGCGCGGTGGTGGGCCAGGTGCGTGAAGGGGCCGATGGCGTGTCCAACGCCAGCGCCGAGATCGCCACCGGCAACCACGACCTGAGCCACCGCACCGAGATGCAGGCCAGCGCGCTGCAGCAAACCGCGGCCTCGCTGGAAGAGATGAGCGCCGCCGCGCAGAACACGGCCGAACACGCCCGCCAAGCCGACACCATGGTGCGCCAGGCCAACGCCTTGGGTGCGCAGGGCGGCACGGCCGTGGGCTCGGTGGTCAGCACCATGGAGGCCATCCAGGACAGCGCCAAACGCATCGCCGACATCACCAGCGTGATCGACGGCATTGCCTTCCAGACCAACATCCTGGCGCTGAACGCTGCGGTGGAAGCCGCGCGGGCCGGCGAACAAGGGCGTGGTTTCGCCGTGGTCGCCAGCGAGGTGCGCAGCCTGGCCCAGCGCAGCGCCACCGCGGCGCGCGAGATCAAGGCCCTGGTGGGCCACAGTGTGGAACGCGCCGGCGAAGGCCGTGTGCGCGTGGACCAAGCCCAGGCCACCATCGCCCAGCTGCTGCAGGCGGTGACCGACGTGGCCGGTGTGGTCGGCCAGATCAGCACCGCCACCGGCGAACAGCAGGCCGGCATGGCGCAGATCAACCAGGCCGTGGACCACCTGGACCAGGGCACGCAGCAAAACGCGGCCCTGGTGGAACAAAGCGCCGCCGCCAGCGAAAGCCTGCGTCAGCAGGCGCAGGCGCTGGTGTCGGCGGGGGCGGTGTTCAAGCTGAACCCGGCGGCCTGAGCCGCACGGGTCCGCCGCGGGCCCGCCTCAGCTGGCCGCGCGGCGCAGCGTTTCCACCACCGGCCGGCGCAGCACCTCGCGCAGACCCCACCAGCCGGCGGCCAGCGCCAGCAGCGCGCCGGCCAGGGTGCCCACCAACGGCACCCAGGGTTGGGGGTTCCAGGCGAACTCGAACGCGTAGCGCGCCAACAGCCAGCCCACGGCCAAGGAAGCCACCGAGGCCAGGAAACCCGCCAGCGCGCCCACGCCCAGCAGTTCAGCACGCTGCACCTGGGCCAACAAACGCCCACCGGCGCCCAACGCGCGCATCACGGCGAATTCCCGCGCCCGGTTCTCGCGCGTGGCGGTGACGGCGGCGACCAGCACCACCAGGCCCGCCGCCAGCGTGAAGCCGAACAGGAATTCCACCGCGCGGATCACCTGCGACAGCACCTGCTGCACCTGGGCCACGGTGGCCGACACGTCCACCGCTGTGATGTTGGGGAAGTCGCGGCTCAGGCCACGGTCGAAAGGCACGGTGGCCGCGCCGCCCGGCGCCTTGAAGGCGCTGATGTAGCTGATGGGCAGGTCGGCCATCTGCGCCTGCGGGTACAGCACGAAGAAGTTCACCCGCATCGAGCCCCAGTCCACCTTGCGCAGGCTGGTGATGCGGTGCTCCACCATCTGCCCGGCGATGTCGAACTTCAGCCGGTCGCCCAGTTTCAGCCCCAGGCTTTGGGCCAGGCCTTCTTCCACGCTGGTGCCGTCGGCCTCGTCGGCCACCCAGCGGCCGCCCACCACCTCGTTGTGCTTGGGCAGCGCGGCGCTGTGGCTCAGGTTGAACTCGCGCTCCACCAGGCGCGCGGCCCGTTCATCGGTGTATTGGCTGGGCGACACGGTCTGGCCGTTGATGGCCACCAGCCGGCCCCGGATCATCGGGTACCAGTCGTAAGGCCCCACCTGGGCTTCCGCCAGGCGGGCGCGGAAAGCCTCGGCCTGGTCGGGCTGCAGGTTGATGACAAAACGGTTGGGCGCGTCGGGCGGCGTGGCCGCGCGCCAGCTGCCGATGAGGTCGGTGCGCAGCAGCACCAGCAGCATCAGCGCCAGCAGGCCCACGGACAAGGCCGACACCTGCAGCACCGCAAACGCCGGCCGTGCGGCGATCTGCCGCGTGGCCAGCACCAGCCAGCGCGGCGCGCGGCTTTCCGGCACCAGCCGCTTCAACAACGCCACCGCCAACCAGGCCAGCAGCGCGAACAACCCGGCGGCGGCGGCAAAGCCGCCCACCGCGATGCCGCCCATCACCGGGTCGGCGCTGATGGCCATCAGCAGCCCGGCGAAGGCCAGCACCCCGGCCAGCAGCACGCCGGTGGAGGCGGCCTTCAAACCGCCGACGTCGCGGCGGATCACCCGCAGCGGCGGCACCTTGGCCAGCTGCAACACCGGCGGCAGGCCAAAACCCAGCAGCAGCACCAGGCCCACGCCCAGGCCCACCAGCGCCGGCAGCGGCCCGGGTGCAGGCAAGGCCACGTTCACCAGGCTGCCCAGCAGCGCCACGAACACAAAGTGCACGGCAAAACCCAGCAGCACACCGGCCACGCTGGCCAGCAGGCCCACGGCCGTGAACTCCAGCGTGTAGGCCGTGGCCATGCGGCGCTGGCTCAGGCCCAGCACCCGCAGCATGGCGCAGTCGTCCAGGTGGCGGGCGGCGAAGTCGCGCGCGGCAATCGCCACGGCCACGGCCGCCAGCAGCGCGGCCAGCAGGGCCACCAGGTTCAGGAACTTGCCGGCACGGTCCAGCGTCTGGCGCATCTCCGGCCGGCCGGCTTCCAGCGTTTCCACACGCACGCCGCGGTAACCGGCGGCGGCGATGCGGGCTTCGGCGAACTTCAAGAAGTCGGCCACGGCGCGGTCGCCGGCCGGCGTGCCGTTGGCCCCCGGTGCCGCCACGGCCAGGCGGTGGTTCACCCGGCTGGCGGGCTGGATCAACCCGGTGGCGGCCAGGTCGGCCTGGGCCATCAGCACGCGCGGGCTGAAACTGGAAAAACCACCCCCGCGGTCGGGTTCGATGACGATGAGCTGGGCGATGCGCAGCCGGCTGTCGCCCAGCAACAGGTCTTGGCCCACCTGCAGCTGCAGCGCGTCCAGCAGGTTGGCGTCCACCCACACCGTGCCGGGCTCCGGCGCTGCGACCACGCGGCGCACCGGGGCGTCGGGCGTGGCCTTCAGCTGCAACTGCCCGCGCAGCGGGTAGCTGGGTGCCACGGCCTTCACAGCCACCAGGCGCGTGGCGCCGCCCTGGGCTTCTGGGGCACGCGCCATGCTGGGGAAGCTGGTGGCCGGCGCCACACGCAGGCCCAGGGCCTGGGCCTGGGCCACCAGGTCGGGCGGCGTGGGCTGGTCGCTGCTGAGCACGGCGTCACCGCCCAGCAGTTGCCGCGCGTCGCGTGCCAAGCCGGCGTTCAGGCGGTCGGCGAAAAAACCCACGGCCGTCAGCGCCGCCACGGCCAGCATCACGGCCAGGGCCAGCAGGCGCAGTTCGCCAGCGCGGAAATCACGCTGGGCCTGGCGCCAGGCCAGGGCCCAAGTAGAAGGTGCAGTCATGCCGGCACGGTAACGCAAAGACCCATGCCTGCGTGTGGCCAGGGCCCAATCGGCCGCGCTGCACGCTGCATGCAAGCGTGCTGAACCCCGAACGGTCGCCCCGGTGCTTCAATGCCGCCATGGACAGCACCACCACCACCGCCCTGCCCCCGGTCTACATCAGCCACGGCTCGCCGATGACGGCGCTGGAGCCGCGCGAGGCCGGCGCCTTCATGGCCCGCCTGGGCCCGGCGCTGCAGGCGCGCTTCGGCCGGCCGCGCGCCATCCTGGCCATCAGCGCCCACAGCCTGACGCGCGAACCCGTGCTGCTGGCCGCGCCGCGGCACGAAGCCATTTACGACTTTGGTGGCTTCGACCCCCAGCTCAACACGCTGCGCTACGACGCCCCCGGCGCCCCGGCGCTGGCCGAACGTGTGCAGGCCCTGCTGAAGGCCACCGGCCTGCCCAGCCACGTGCTGGCCGAAGGCGGGCTGGACCACGGCATCTGGGCGCCGCTGCGCTACACCTTCCCCGCCGCCGACATCCCCGTGCTGCCGCTGGCCTGGCCCCCGATGTGGACACCGGCCCAGCTGTTCGCGCTGGGCCAGGCGCTGGCACCGCTGGCCGCCGAGGGCGTGTGGATCATGGGCACGGGCAGCATCACGCACAACCTGCGGCGGGTGTTTGCCAACGGCCGCGCCAACATCGACCAACCGGCCACGCCGGAAAGCACGGCCTTCCGCCAATGGTTTGTCGAAAAAACCGCCGCCGGCGACTGGCCCGCGCTGCTGGACTACCGCGCCCAGGCGCCTTTCGCCGCGCTGATGCACCCCACCGACGAACACCTGCTGCCCTTCTTCGTGGCCGCCGGGGCCGCCGCAGGCGCGGCCGGCACGGCCAGCAGCACGGTGGGCCAGCGCATCCACGCCAGCCTGACCTTTGGTGATCTGGCGATGGACGCTTACGCCTTCGGGCCGGAGGCCGAAGCGCTGGCGGCTTGAGGCCCGCGATTCAACCGAACAGTCCCGGCGCCTCCTCGGGCGCAGCGGAGTCGTCGTTGTAGAAACAGCGTGGGCACACGGCGCGGTAGCGTTCGTTGCCGCCGATCACCACCTGCTCGCCCTGGCCGACACGTCGGCCGCTGCCGTCCACGCGCAGGTTCATCGTGGCCTTGCGGGCGCAGGCGCAGATGCCTTTCATCTCTTCCAGGTCGTCGGCCAACGTCAGCAGCGCAGCGCTGCCGGGGAAGGCGTTGCCCAGGAAGTCGCTGCGCAAGCCCCAGCAGATGACGGGCAGGCCCTCCATGTGGGCCATGCGGTGCAGTTGGTGCACCTGGGCCGGCGTCAGGAACTGCGCTTCGTCGATCAGCACACAGGCGATGTCCTGGCCGCCGGCCGGGCTCAGGTGGGCGCGGCGGAACTCGGTGTCGGGGCCGAAGGTGTCGGCCTCGCGTGTGAGGCCCAGGCGCGAACCGATGCGGCCCGTGCCCACGCGGTCGTCGTGCGCGGCGGTGAACAGGCGCACGGCCATGCCGCGTTCCTCGTAGTTGTGCGCCACCTGCAACAACGCGGTGGACTTGCCGGCGTTCATCGCGGCGTAGCGGAAGAAGAGCTTGCTCATCGTGGGTGCTCGGGGCCCTGCGTTAGCGTCGCAGCTACAGCCCGCATTCCGCCGGGCCCCAACAGGAGTTCAAAGCCATGGTGCTGGCCGTCTGGATCATTGCCGCCATTGTCATCGTGCTGTGGTCTTTGTTCGCCTGGGCGCTGCACGGCTTGGTGGGCTTCAGCGCCGGACAGGCCGGCCAGGTGGCCGAATGGGCCAGCGCATTGAAAGACCTGCCCGCCGCGCCCTGGCTGGACGCCTGGTTCCCCGGCTGGCAAAGCCTGGCCGAACTGGTGCTGGCCTGGCTGCCCAGCCTGACAGCGGCCCTCGGTGCAGCCACCCCCTGGCTGGGCGCGCTGGTGTGGTTGGCCTGGGGCGTGGTGACGGTGCTGGTGCTGGCCCTGGCCGGCGTGCTGCACTTCGCCGTGCGGCTGATCCCCAAGCCGGCACAGGCGCAGCCGGTTTGAAGGGTGCCTGAAGCCGGCGAGAGCACGGCTGTCACGCAGACCCTGGCTGCGTCAAGAAGCCTGCAAGACCCGCAGGCGCGCCAAAGCCGTATCCACGGCACGGCCGTGCTGGGCAATGGCTTCCAGAATCTCCGCTGCAGTGCGGCTGTCCCGCACCACGCGCGCCTTGGGGTTCACAGCCTTCAGGTCGAAGGTCGCAGCGTCAATCAGGTCGGCGGCGGCCTGCGCCTCGCGCATCGCCTTTTCAACGGCCAGCAACTGCTCGCGGCCAGGCAACAAGGTCTGGTCGTCGGCACCGGCCTTCTTCAACACGGCCAAGTCTTCTTTCAAGGCCAGTGTCTGTGCCTTCAGGCGCTCGACCTCTGCCAGGTGCGGCGCCATGGCTTCGCGCGCCTGGGCACGCCGGGCGGCGAAGTCCACGGTCCAGCAGAAGTCTGAAGCTGCGGTGGCATCGTCCGGCATCGCCAGCATTCGCGCGAAGGTGGGGAAAGGCTGGTCGGCATGCTCAGGCTGTGCATGCCAATCGCCCACCAAACTGGCGGGCAGCGCAGCGTCGTCCAACACCTCGTAGCGCTGGCCCCAGCCAAAGTGGGCCAAGGTCATGGGCGTCTTCTTGCCCACCTTCACATGCGACAGGTCGTAGTACCTGATGCGCTCGGTCTTGCGGCCCTTGGTGAAAAACAGCAAGTTGGTTTTGACACCAGCACCCGCCGTTGAAAACACGCCGCCCGGCAAGCTGACGATGCACCACAGGTCGCACTCGTCCAGCAACTTGCGCTTGGTCTCCACAAAAGCCGACTCGTTGGTGCGGAACAAAAAGCCTTCGTCCAGCACCACGGCACAGCGGCCACCGACACGGCCATCCAGCGGCTCTTTCAACTCGGACAAGATGTGCTGCATGAACAGCACTTGCGTGGAACTGCTCTCGAAGCTGTAGTTCTTCTGCGCGTCCTTGCCCTCTTTCCCACCAAACGGTGGGTTGCTCAACACCACGTCAAAGGTGGCCGGCGCCTGCTCAAACAGCGCGTCGTAGGTGGGCGCACCCGACAACGTGTTGCCATGCCACAGCTTGGGCTGGTCAATGCCGTGCAAAACCAAGTTGGCCAGGGCGATGGGAAACACCAGGTTCTCCTTCTCACGGCCGAAGAAGGTGTCGTGTTTCAACCGGGCCAACTCGGTGGCCGCGGCATCCTTCGCCGTTCGGCTGGCCATGTAGTCGTAGGCCTGGGCCAGGAAGCCCCCCGTGCCACAGCAGGGGTCGTAAACCGTTTCACCCAACTGCGGGTCCAGCGTACGCACCATGGCGCGCACCACCTCGCGCGGGGTGAAGAACTGTCCGCCGTCGGAGTTCTTTTCGCCCATCTTCAGCAGCAGGTCCTCGTACACCTGGGACAGCGTGAAGAAGTGCGTGTCGTCGATGTGCTCGATGCTGATCTGATGCACCAGGTCCAGGATGTTGGCGAAGTCGGTTTCCGAGTCCACCCGCACCCGTTCCACCGCCGTCATGATGCGGCCGATGACCCGCTGCTTGGGGCTGGCCGACAGGTTGGGCTGCCCGGCATTCGGCCCTTCGCGCACGGTGTCCAGCCCATGCAGATAGGGCAACAGTTCCTTGTTGATGAAAGCGAACAGGTCGCCCACCTTGGCCTTCAAAGCCTCGCGCTTCCAGCCCACATGGCGCCCTTCGGGCGTCAACCACTCGGCCTGCAAGTCCAGCGGCGCGGCCCAGTCTTGCCAACGGTAGGGTTCACGCAAGGCCGGGGTGTAGGGCAGGCCCACAGCTTCTGCAGCGTCGCGGTCGCGCGCCTCTTGGGCGTCCAGGATGCGCAGGAACAGGATCCAGGTCAGTTCTGGCACGTACTGCAGCGCGCTGGCGCAGTTCGAGCGCCGCATGATGTCGCAGATCGACTTGACGAAGCTCGACAGCGACTGCGTCGATGCAATGGTTCTGGGGGCCTTGCCCCGTGGGGCGCTGACGGCGACGGGGGCGGTGCTCTTCTTCTTCGTGCGGGGCATGGTGTCGGTATCTGTATCGATGTCGGCCATCAAGGCTTCTTCTTCGCTGGGGGCCTGGTTTGCGTCAGCTTCTTCTTGGCCGATTCAATCTGCTGGATGCTGGTGGCGGGGATGGGCAGGTCTTCGGGCATGGTGCCACCCAGCTCCTGGATGGTCTGGCGCACCTTGCGGCCCACGGCCAGGTGCGTCTGGTTGGCCTGGGCCTTGCCTTGCACCTGGTCGCGCCGAAGTTTTTCTTCGGTCTGCGTGGCGCGGAACAGGTTGGCGGCCAGCTCCGTGCTGCCCATGTGGTCCAGGATTTTCTGGCTCTTCTTCAAGCCCTTGCGGGCGTGGATGTCCTTGTTGCCCAAGCCGCCGTACAGACCCCGGTAGCCGTGGTCCTGAAAGATGGCGTAGTCCAGCGGCGTTTCAACCCCGGCGCTCTTGGCAGCGGCGGCCAGGTGTTTGTTGTGGGTGGCCAGTTCGTTGCGGATGGCCAGCCGTTTGTCGTCTTCGCTGAGCTGGGCAAAGGTCGCGCTGTCGGCCAGTTCCTGCCGGCGTGCTTGCAAGGCAAAGTAGGTCTGGCCGTTGGCAATGACCGACTTGGCCGGGTCGCCGTTCTGCACGATCAAATAACACGCGTAGCGCGACAAACGCACATCGGGCAGTTCGCGCTTGGCACCAGAACCGATCTCGACCATGTCGAGCACATCCTCGAAATGGTCGGCCACGGCGTGGCCGCTGTTCTGGCAGGCCTCGCGTGCACGCGCCACCACGGGCAAAAAGTGGCGGTACTCCGAATAGTCCAGCACCTTGGCCAAGGGCCTGGCCAACCAGAACTCCTGGCCATCACCGTCCACCTGGCGAAGGCCCTCGAACGTGGCGTGGTGGCGTTGTGCCACGGGCAAGGCTTTGGGCTGGTCAGGCATGGGCCGGTTCCTCGTCAAATGCAAAGGCCTGGGCCAGCAGGCGCTGTGGCAGTTGTTCGATGTCGCGCAGGCGGGCTTCG
>JBKCUM010000128.1:0-13023 GCA_046318395.1 Rubrivivax sp. | reverse complement strand
CCAGCGTGGGGTGGCCGGCGAAGGGCAGTTCACCACCGGGGGTGAAGATGCGCACGCGGTAGTCGGCCGCCGCATCTTCCGGTGGCAGCAGGAAGGTGGTTTCCGACAGGTTGGTCCAGCGTGCGAAGGCGGCCATGTCGGCGTCGGCCAGGCCCGCTGCGCCGTGCACCACGGCCAGCGGGTTGCCGCGCAGAGCGGTGGCCGTGAACACGTCCACCTGGTGGAAGCGCCGCGGCGTGCTCACCGCTGCGTTTCTTTCAGCGCTTCTTTCAGCACCTGGCCCAGTGCGGCCACGCCTTGGGCGATGCGCTCGGGCGAGACGGTGACGAAGCTCAGCCGCAGCGTGTGGGCGTGGCCACCGTGCGCGAAGAAGGGCGCACCGGGCACATAGGCCACACCGGCTTCCACCGCGCGCGGCAGCAGGGCCACGGCGTCCAGGCCGGCCGGCAGTTCCACCCAGAAGAACATGCCGCCCACCGGCACCTGGTAGCGGCAGCCGCTGGGCAGGTGGGTGGCCAGCGCGTCGCGCATGGCGTCGCGCTGCGCGCGGTAGCGCGCGCGGATGGTGGGCACGTGTTCTTTCAGGAAACCGTCCTTGATGACCTCGTGCACCACGCGCTGGTTGAAGCCCGGCGTGTGCAGGTCGGCGGCCTGTTTGGCCTGCAGCAGCTTGGGGTACAGCGCGGTGGGCGCCACCACATAACCCAGGCGCAGGCCGGGGGCCAGCACCTTGCTGAAGCTGCCCAGGTACACGGCCTGGTCGCCCAGGCGGGCGCTCAGCGGCGGCGGCGGCGGGGTGTCGAACCACAGGTCGCCGTAGGGGTTGTCTTCCACCACCGGCAGGCCGGCGGCCAGCGCGGCTTCGGCCAGCGCGGCGCGGCGCTCGGCCGACAGGCAGCGGCCGCTGGGGTTCTGGAAGTTGGGCAGCAGGTACATGAAGCGCACGTCACCCTGCGCGGCCACAGCGGCCAGCGCCTCGGGCAGCGGGCCGTGTTCGTCGCCTTCCACCGGCACGAATTCGGCTTCGTAGGGGTTGAAGGCCTGCAGCGCGCCCAGGTAGGTGGGCGATTCGACGGCCACGCGGCTGCCCGGGTCGATCAGCACCTTGCCCACCAGGTCCAGGCCCTCCTGCGAGCCGGTGGTGATCAGCACCTGGTCGGGGCTGCAGGCCACACCATGGCCCGCCATCTCGTTGGCCACCCATTCACGCAGCGGCGCATAACCTTCGCTGGCGGCGTACTGCAGGGCTTCGCGCGGCGTGTCGCGCAGCACGCGGGCCGTGGCTTCGGCCATGGCGGCCACCGGGAAGGTGTCGGCCGAAGGCAGGCCGCCGGCCAGGCTGATGATGCCGGGGCGTTCCGTGACCTTCAGGATCTCGCGGATGGTGGAGGGGTTCAGCCGCTCGGCGCGGCGGGCCATGTGCCAGCTCATTGCATGCTTTCAGGTGAGGGGGTCGATCGTGCGGCGTGGCCTTCGTGGGGCCGCGTGCGGTGGCCGCCGGGTGGGGCGACACCCCGCAGTATCCATTCAACGCCGGCTGCGGCGTGCAGCGACGTGCTGTCGAACAGCGGCAAGGTGCCGTGTTCGGGCTTCAGCAGCAGCGACAGCTCGGTGCAGCCCAGCACCACGGCCTGTGCGCCGGCCCGCTCGCCCTGGGCGATCAGCGCCTGCAGGGCCAGGCGCGAGGCCGGGTTCAGCACGCCGCGGCACAGTTCTTCGAAGATGACCTGGTGCGTCAGCGCACGGCCGGCGGCGTCGGGCACGTGGACCTCCACACCGTGTTGCTGCAAGGCATCGGCCACGATGGTGCGGTCTTCCATCGTGAAGCGCGTGCCCAGCAGCAGCGTGCGCTGCACGCCCGCGGCGCGCAAGGCCGCGCCGGTGGTGTCGGCGATGTGCAGCAGCGGCAGGCCCGCCCGCGCCTGCACCTCGGCCGCCACCTTGTGCATGGTGTTGGTGGCCAGCAGCAGGGCCGTGGCGCCGGCACGCCGCAGGCCGGCGCCGGCCTGGCCCAGCAGGGTGGCGGCGCTGCGCCAGTCGCCGGCGGCCTGCAGTGCGGCGATGCCGGCGAAGTCCACGCTGTGCAGCAGCAGCGGCGCGCTGTGCAGGCCGCCGCGTTGTTGCGCCACGCCCTGGTTCAGCAGCCGGTAGTAGACGGCGGTGCTCTCCCAGCTCATGCCGCCCAGCAGGCCCAGGGTGTTCAACGGGGGTGTGGGCATGGGGTCTCCTCGGATTTCAGGGGCTGGCGGTGCGCGGGGCGTTGGGGGCGTTGGGGGTGCTGGCCGGTGGGTGCACCGGCATGCGTTTGCCGATGAATACCACCGCCACCACCGCCAGCGCAAAACCCACGGTGCGCGCGCTCAGCGGTTCACCCAGCAACGGCACCGCGAACAGCAGGGCCAGAAACGGCTGCACCAACTGCACCTGGCTGACCCGCACCAGCCCGCCCAGGGCCAGGCCGCGGTACCAGGCGAAAAAGCCCAACCACATGGAAAACAGCGAGACGTAGACAAAACCCAGCCAGGCCGAGGGCCGCACGGCGGCTGTGGGCCAGGTGACCGCCGTGGCCGGCAGCGTGAACGGCAGCGACAGCACCAGCACCCAGCAGATGACCTGCGGCGCGGGCAGGTCGGCCGCCACGCGCGCCCCGGCCACATAGCCCACTGCGGTGAAGGCCACGGCCAGCAGCAGCCAGCCGTCGCCGGCCGACAGGTGGCCGCCGCCTTCCCAGGCCGCGAACACCACCACCAGGCCGGCGCCCAGCAGCGCGCAGGCCCAGAAGCCGTTGGACGGCCGCTGGCGCAGCACCAGCGCGCCCAGGGCGGCGGTGGCCAGCGGCATCAGCCCCGTCACCACCGCGGCGTGGGCGGCGGCCACCTCGCGCAGCGCTAGCGCCAGCGACATCGGAAAGCCCCACACCGTGCCCAGGGCGCTGAGCGCCAGCACCGGCCAATGCCGCCGCGCCGGCCACGGCGCGCGCACGGCCAGCAGGTAGGCCACGCTCAGCAGGCCGGCCAGGGCGGCCCGCCCGGCGGTCACAAACGCCGGCGGCAGCTGCGGGGCTTCGGCCGGGCCCACGGCCAGGCGCGTCATCGGCAGCGTCAGCGCAAAGATCAGCACGCCCAGCGCGCCCAGGGCCAGGCCGTGGTTCTGGGCAGACGACGTGGTCGGGGATTGGGCGGGGTTCATCGGGGCAGTCTAGGCCCACAGATCAGTACAGTGCCCATACACTTTGCTGCACAGACGCCGCTGCTGTACTGGTGTTGGCGCCACTACAGCAGCGCGCGCCACTGTGCTGCTGCGGCGGCCGTGCCACGGCGTCCAATCCACCCCGCCACACCTTCCCCCATGCCCGACACCTTGGAACCCCTGCAGCCCAGCGGCCTGGCGCGCGACGCCGGTGTGCCGCTGGGTGAACAACTGGCGCAGCGTTTTGCCGAGCGCATCGCCCAGCGCCTGCTGCCCGCCGGCGCGCGCCTGCCCTCGGTGCGCGAATGTGCGCAGCGTCACCAGGTCAGCACCAGCACGGTCGTGAGCGCTTACGACCTGCTGCAGGCCCAGGGCCTGGTGGAAGCGCGGCCGCAGCGTGGCTTCTTTGTGCGCGTCGACACCGCCGACGGCCGCCGCCTGGCCAGCGCGCGCCCTTTGGCCACCGCAGAGGCCGCCGCGCCGCGCCCGCCGCTGCCTGCGCCGGTGGACGCCACGGCGCTGATCCGGAGCATGTTCCAGGCGCAAGGCGGTCGCCCGGCGCCCGGCATGGGCACCCTGCCCACGGAATGGCTGGACCCCGGCCTGCTGCAGCGCGCGCTGCGCCGCGTCAGCGGCCCGCAGCATGCCGCGCAGTGGCTGCGTTACGGCGACCCGGCCGGCGACCTGGGCCTGCGCCAGGCGCTGAGCCGCCGCCTGCTGGACCTGGGCATGCGCGCTGACGCCAACCAAATCGTCACCACCGTGGGCGCCACGCACGCGCTGGAACTGGTGACGCGCACCCTGCTGCAGCCCGGCGACGCCGTGCTGGTGGACGAACCCGGCTGGGCCGTGGACTTCGCGCGCCTGGTGCAGGCCGGTGTGCGCCTGCTGCCCGTGCCGCGCGGCGTGGACGGGCCCGACCTGGCGGTGATGGCGGCGCTGCTGCAGGCGCACCGGCCCAAGCTGTACATCACCGTGTCGGTGCTGCACAACCCCACCGGCGCCAGCCTGTCACCGGCCGTGGCCCACCAGGTGCTGCGCCTGGCCGAAGCCCACGACCTGACCATCGTGGAAGACGACACCTACACCTGGCTGGCGCCGGCGCATGCGACGCGGTTGGCGCCGCTGGAGGGCCTGCAGCGCACGGTCTACGTGTCGGGTTTCTCGAAGATCCTCACGCCGCAGTGGCGCGTGGGTTACCTGGTGGCCGCGCCGGCCCTGGTGGACCGGCTGATCAACACCAAGCTGCTGGGCACGCTGAGCACGCCCAACGTGCTGGAACAGGCCGTGGCCCAGTGCCTGGACCAGGGCAGCCTGCGCCGCCACGCCGAGCGGGTGGTCGCGCGGCTGGACGCGGCCCGCGCGCGCACCGAACGCCTGGTGCTGGAAGCCGGTTTCCGGTTCGCCGCACCGCCGCAGGGCCTGTTCGGCTGGGTGGATGTGGGCGCCGACACCGAACGCCTGGCGCAGCGCCTGCTGGACCAAGGTTGGCTGACCGCGCCGGGCGCGCTGTTCCACGCCACGCGCCGGCCCAGCACGCTGATGCGCGTGAATTTCGCGTCGGCGCAAGACGCCTTGTTCTGGCGCCAGCTGCGCGCCTGTTTGCCACCCAGCACCGGGGCGCACCCCCCAAGCCGCAGTTGAAACAAACGCTGCCGTCTGTGTCGACCGGCGTACCATGACCACCTGGTCGAAACATGGGGTGTCGGCCGCTTTTTGCAGCGCCCGCTGCCCGATCTAACGGCCGAGGTGGGTGTTGCAAGGCCAGCGAGCCCGCCCGTGCCACCGATGTTCGAATCCACCTTGCCCTGGGGGGCGCCTGATCTGATGCGCGTCAGCGCCTTCAGGCGCTACCTCGACGACATCCAGCCCGAGGGCGACAGCACCAGCGGCAAGCTGGCCGCGCTCAGCCCTTCGTTGATGCAGGACCTGCAGCGGTTTGAAGGCACGCGCGGCCTGGGCGAAGGCCTGGAGGTGCTGGAAGTGCTGGCGGCCTGTGTGCGCCATGGCTGCAGCCTGCTGCTGCACCTGCAGGAAAACGGGCGCGTGCTGCCGCTGACGGTGTTCCCGTCGGAGCGCCTGGTGCACTGCCCCGTGCCCATGGTGCAGCTGTTCGAAAGCCGGCTGACCGAACTGCACGTGCTGCACGTGGAACCGGCCCTGCTGCGCCCGCCCGGCCACGCCGTGCCCGCGCGCGTGGGCGAGCCCGAACACTACGCGCCGCTGGGCCCGCTGTTGTGGGAGCTGGCGCTGCGCGGGGCCCGCGAAGAGCTGCTGCCAGAGATTGCCGGCAGCGCGGCCTACCGCCTGGCGCCGGGCGCCGAGTTGCGCGCGCTGAACCTCAGCGGCAGCCTGGCGGCGGCCGTGGACCGCCTGCGCCGCGGCACCACCAACCTGCGCGAGATGAGCGCCTGGCCCGGCTTCGACCGCGCCCGCGCCATGCGCTTGTTGAACGGCCTGTACCTGCAGGCCAGCTTGATGGTCACGCGCACCCACCCGGCGGCCATCAGCGACAGCTGGAGCAGCGGCGAGCCGCGCTGAAGCCCAGCCGGACCGTGGTCGACCGGTTCATCGGCTGCCCAGCAGCTCCCAGCGCTCCAGCGCGGCCATCAGCGCTTCTTCGATCTCGCCGTTGCGCTGGTTCAGCGCCATCGCGCGCTGCGGGTCGCGGCTGTAGACGCTGCCGTCGGCCAGTTCGGCGCTCAGCGCGGCCTGTTCGGCTTCCAGCGCTTCGATGCGCGCCGGCAGTTCGTCCAGCTCGCGCTGTTCCTTGTAGCTGAGCTTGGCCTTGGTGGCCGGGCGCGCCGGGGCGCTGGCCGCTTTGGCGGCCGGCGCCACCGGGGCGGGTGCCGCGGCGGCGGCGGTGGCGCGTGCACGGTCGCGCTGGCGGCGCCAGTCCTCGTAACCGCCTTCGTACTCCCGCCACAGGCCGGTGCGGCCGCCGGCCTCCACGTCACCTTCCCAGGCGATGGTGCTGGTCACCACGTTGTCCAGGAAACGCCGGTCGTGGCTGACCAGGAACACCGTGCCGGGGTAGTTCTGCAGCAGGTCTTCCAGCAGGTCCAGCGTGTCGATGTCCAGGTCGTTGGTCGGTTCGTCCAGCACCAGCACGTTGGCGGGCAGGGCGAACAGCCGCGCCAGCAGCAGGCGGTTGCGTTCGCCGCCCGACAAGGTGCGCACCGGGCTGTTGGCGCGTTCTGGCGCGAACAGGAAGTCGGTCAGGTAGCTCATCACGTGCTTGCGCGCGCCGCCCACCTCGATCCACTCGCTGCCGGGGCTGATGGTGTCCACCAGCGTGGCCTCCAGGTTCAGGCCGGCGCGCATCTGGTCGAAGTAGGCCACCTGCAGGCGGGTGCCCTGGCGCACGCCGCCGCTGGTGGGCGCCAGTTCGCCCAGGATCAGCTTCAGCAGCGTGGTCTTGCCCGCGCCGTTGGGGCCGATCAGCCCCACCTTGTCGCCGCGCAGGATGGTGGCGCTGAAGCCGTCGACCAGCACACGCTCGCCAAAGCGCATGCCCACGTCTTTCAGCTCAGCGACGATCTTGCCCGGCGGCAGGCCGGCGTCCAGTTCCAGCTTCACCTGGCCCAGCTGGTCGCGGCGCGCCGCGCGCGTGGCGCGCAAGGCCACCAGGCGGGCCACGCGGCCCACGCTGCGCGTGCGGCGGGCTTCCACGCCTTTGCGAATCCACACCTCTTCTTGCGCCAACAGCTTGTCGGCGCGCGCGTTGGCCAGGGCTTCGTTTTCCAGCTCGCGCTCTTTGGCGGCTTGGAAGGCTTCGAAGTTGCCGGGGTAGCTGCGCAGCTGGCCGCGGTCGAGTTCGATGATGCGCGTGGCCACGGCGTCGATGAAGGCGCGGTCGTGCGAGATCAGCACCAGGGCGCCGCGCCAACCGTTCAGCAGGTCTTGCAGCCACTCGATGGCGGCGATGTCCAGGTGGTTGGTGGGCTCGTCCAGCAGCAACACGTCGGGCGCGGCCACCAGGGCTTGCGCCAGCGCCACGCGCTTTTTCATGCCGCCGGACAAGGCGTCCACCCGAGCCTCGGGGTTCAGCTGCAGACGCTGCAGCGACACATCCACGCGCTGTTCCCAGGTCCAGCCATCCAGGGCTTCCAGGCGCGTCTGCAGGGCGTCCAGGTCATCGCCTTCGGCGTGGGCCTCGAAACGTTCGCGCAGGGCGCGGGCCTCGGCCACACCTTCGGCCACGGCGTCGAACACGCTGACACCGGGCGCGAACAGCGGCTCTTGCGCCACGTAGACACGGCGCAAGCCGCCTTGCACCTGCACCAAGCCGTCGTCGGGCTTGTCCAGCCCGGCCAGGATTTTCAGCAGCGAAGATTTGCCGGCCCCGTTGCGGCCGATGAGGGCGACACGTTCGCCGGGTTCCAGCGCCATGGCGGCGCCGTCGAGCAGGGGCACGTGGCCGAAAGCCAGGTGCGCGTTGGAAATGGAAAGCAGGGCCATGGGGCGATTGTCGCCGCCAGGGCCAGTCACAGGGTTCAGGCCGTGCCGGCGGCCCCGGCACGGGTGGGCATCAGCAGTTCCAGCGGACGCCGACGGTCAGCGCGCTGACGTGGAACGCCTCACCCAGGGACCCGGGCTTCGTGGCGTCCCATGCGTCTTCCAGACGCCCGCATGGGCCGTCAGGCCGCCGCCTTCTCCAGCGCATCGATGAACATCTTGGCCACGTCGAAACCCGTCTGCTGGGTGATTTCCTGGAAGCCGGTGGGGCTGGTGACGTTGATCTCGGTGAGGCAGTCGCCAATGATGTCCAAACCCACCAGCAGCAGGCCGCGGGCGGCCAGGATGGGGCCCAGGGTGTGGGCGATTTCCAGGTCGCGGGCGCTCAGCGGCTGCGCCACACCCTTGCCGCCCACGGCCATGTTGCCGCGGATCTCGCTGCCCTGCGGAATGCGCGCCAGCGCATAAGGCACGGGCTCGCCGTTGATCAGCAGCACACGCTTGTCGCCTTCCTTGATGGCCGGCAAGTACTTCTGCGCCATGAAGGTGGTGGTCTGGCCGTGGCCGTTCAGCGTTTCCAGCATGCTGCCCAGGTTCATGCCGTCGGGGCCCACGCGGAAGATGCCCATGCCGCCCATGCCGTCCAGCGGCTTCAGGATGATGTCCTGGTGGGTGTCGTGGAAGCGGCGCACCACGGCGGGGTCGCGCGTGACCACCGTGGGCGCGATCAGCTTGGGGAACTCCATGATCGCCAGCTTCTCGGGGTGGTTGCGCAGCGCCGCCGGGCTGTTGAACACGCGCGCGCCTTCGCGTTCGGCCTGGCCCAGCAGGTGGGTGGCGTAGAAGTACTCGCTGTCGAAGGGCGGGTCCTTGCGCATGACGATGGCGGTGGGCTCCACCAGGGCCATGCCGTGGTGGTCGTTCAGCGAGGTGAACCACTGCTCGTTGCTGTCGTGCACCTGGATGTCGCGTGCCATGGCGCCCACCAGGCCGCCCTGGTGCCAGCGCAGCCAGCGCGGCTCGGTGGTCAGCAGCCGGTGGCCGCGGCGCGCGGCTTCGCGCATCATCGCCACGGTGCTGTCCTTGTAGGGTTTGAAGCTTTCCAGCGGGTCGGCAACGAACAGCAGTTCCATGGTGCTTGGCGGGCTTCAGCCCGGGGGTTTTGCGAAGGGCCGCCAGTGTTGCACAGCGAGGCAAAGCGCGCCGGCCACCACCCCCCAGAAGGCCGCGCCCACCCCCCACAGGGTGAGCCCGCTGGCCGTGACCAGGAAGGTGATGAGCGCGGCTTCGCGGCTGCTGTCTGCCTTCATCGCCGTGGCCAGGCCGGCGCCAATGGTGCCCAGCAGCGCAAAACCGGCGACGGCCAGCACCAGGGCCTTGGGAAAAGCGGCGATCAGCGCCACCACGGCCCCGGCCCCCAAGCCGGTGGCGATGTAGAAGCCCCCGGCGGCCACCGCCGCCATGTAGCGGCGTTTCGGGTCTTCGTGCGCTTCGCGCCCCATGCAGATGGCCGCGGTGATGGCCGCCAGGTTCAGCGCGTAGCCGCCAAAAGGCGCCAGCACCAGGCTGGCCAGGCCGGTGGTGGCCACCACCGGCGAGACCGGTGTGTCGTAGCCCGCGGCGCGCTGGGCCGCCACGCCGGGCAGGTTCTGCGAGGCCATGGTCACCACGAACAGCGGCAGGGCCACGCCCACCAGGGCCGACCAGGAAAACGCGGGCGCCGTGAACACCGGTTGCGCCCAGGCCCAGGCCACGCTGCCCAGGTGCAGCTGGCCTTGTGCCGCGGCCATCGCCAGGCCGGTGGCCAACACGCCGGGCACGGCGTAACGCGGCCACAGGCGCTTGCCAGCAAGGTAGGCGGCCAGCATGGCGGCCACCAGGGCGAAGTCGGTTTGCAGCGCGGCGAAGGCGTTGATCGCAAAACGCGCCAGCACGCCGGCCAGCAGTGCCGCGGCCAAGGCCTGCGGGATGCGGTTCATCAGCCGTGCGAACAAGCCGGTGGCGCCGGCCAGCGTGGTGAGCAAGGCGCACACGAGGAAGGCGCCCACGCCTTCGGCCATGCTGTGCCCGCTGCCCGCCGTGGCCAACAGCGCGGCGCCCGGCGTGCTCCAGGCCGTCAGCACCGGCTGCCGGTACCACAGGCTCAGCCCGGCGCTGGTGAGGCCCATGCCCAGGCCCAGGGCCCAGATCCACGAGGTGGTCTGTGCCGGTGTGGCGCCCAGGGCTGCTGCGGCCTGGAAGACGATGACCACCGAACTGGTGAAGCCCACCAGCACCGCCACGAAGCCGGCCACCACGGCCGGCAGCGAGAGGTCTTGCGCCGCCTGGCGCAGTCGGGCCAGCACTAGATCTCGACCTTGCTGCCTAGTTCGACGATGCGGTTGGCCGGCAGGTTCAGGAAGTCGGCGGCACCCGCAGCGTTCTTGTGCATGCTGGCGAACAGCTTTTCTCGCCACATGGGCATGCCGTCGCCGAAGGTGGGGATCACGATGTCGCGGCTGAGGAAGTAGCTGGTGTCCATGTCGTCCATGGGCACACCACGGTCCTTCAACAGCTTCAGCGCTTCGGGCACGTCGGGGTCGTTCTTGAAGCCGAAGTTCAGCACCACCTGCCAGCAGTCGTGGCCCAGGCTGTCCATTTCCACGCGCTTGTCAAAGCCGATCCAGGGCACCTCGTGGTGGCGCACGGTGACGAACAGGTTGTAGTCGTGCAGCACCTTGTTGTGCTTGAGGTTGTGCATCAGCGCGTTCGGTGTGAGCCCGGCTTCGGCCGACAGGAACACGGCCGTGCCGGCCACCCGCGTGGGCGGGCTGACGAACACCGCTTCCAGGAAACTCTTCAGGTCCAGCGCCTCGTCCCGCAGTCGGCGCGCCATCAGCTTGCGGCCCTGCTTCCAGGTGATCATCAGCGTGAACATGCCGATGCCGATGACGATGGGGAACCAGCCGCCGGCGAACAGCTTGAGCATGTTGCTGGCGAAGAAGGTGACGTCGATGATGAAGAAGAAGCCGGTGGCCAGCACGCAGGGCAGCAGCGGGTACTTCCAGCCGTAGCGGATGACGAAGAAGGTCATCACCGTGGTGATGGTCATGTCCAGCGTCACCGCGATGCCGTAGGCCGAGGCCAGGTTGGACGACGTTTTGAACAGCGCCACCGCCAGGATGATGAAGACGTACAGGCCCCAGTTCACGAAGGGCACGTAGATCTGGCCGGTGTCGCGCACGCTGGTGTGGCGCACGGCCATGCGCGGCAGGATGCCCAGTTGGATGGCCTGTTTGGTGACGGAAAACGCCGCGGTGATCAGCGCCTGCGAAGCGATGACGGTCGCGCACGTGGCCAGCACCACCAGCGGGATCAGCGCCCACTTGGGCGCCATCAGGTAGAACGGGTTGCTGATGTGTTCGGGGTGCTGCAGCAGCATGGCGCCCTGGCCGAAGTAGTTCACCACCAGGGCCGGCATCACCATGCCGTACCAGGCGATGCGGATGGGCAACTTGCCGAAATGGCCCATGTCGGCGTACAGCGCTTCGCCGCCGGTGACGCACAGCACCACCGCGCCCAGGCCAATGAAGGCCACCAGCGGGTTCTCGACGATGAAGCCGGCCGCGTAGCCCGGGTTCAGGGCCACCAACACCGCCGGGTTGGCGATGATGTGCGGCAGGCCCAGCGCCACCAGGGCGATGAACCACACGAAGGTGACCGGCCCGAAGGCCTTGCCGATGCCGCCGGTGCCGAAACGTTGCACCGCGAACAAGACGGTGATGATCAGCAGCGTGATGGGGATGACCACCTTGTCCAGCGTGGGCGCCACCACCTTCAGGCCTTCCACCGCCGACAGCACCGAGATGGCCGGCGTGATGACACCGTCGCCGTAGAAGATGGCGGTGCCGAACAGGCCCACGGTCATCAGCGTGCGGCGCAGCTGCGGCCGGTCGCGCACCGCGGTGGTGGCCAGGGCCAGCATGGCGATGAGGCCGCCTTCGCCGTTGTTGTCCGCGCGCAAGATCAGTAGCACGTACTTCAGCGAGACCACGATGGTCATGGTCCAGAAGATCAGCGACAGCACGCCCAGCACGTTGTCGGCCGTGGGCTCGACATGGCCGCCGTGGAAGACTTCCTTCAGCGCATACAGTGGGCTGGTGCCGATGTCACCGTAGACCACGCCCAGGGCGCCGAGGGTCAGGGCCGCGATGGCGGCGGGGGTCTTGGAGGCGTGGTGGGTGCTCACAGCGAACGGCAGGCGGCGCCAGAGGCCCGCCCGCTAGGCCGGCGGACACGCCGGCATCGGGGCTCTCCATGCTACAGCTACATGGTGCGCTGCACCATGCCTGTGTTGCCCCCCCCCGCGCCAACGCCCGGCGCCGGGCGGGTCAGTCGTAGACCTCGGCTTCGGGGTCGGTGGCTTCCAGTTCGTAGCTGGCGGCCAGCATGGCCAGGCGGCCGATCACGCCGTACATGTAGAAGCGGTTGGGCGCGCTGGCCCCAGGCTTGGCCCCCATGCGGGGCAGTTGGCTGCTTTCGGCGAAAGCCAGCGGCACGAAGCTGCTGCCCGGCGCGTTCAGCGCTTCGTCGATGCCGCGCTCGGCGTGCACGCGGTAGAAGCCGCCCACCACGTAGCGGTCGATCATGTAGACCACGGGCTCGGCCACGGCCTCGTTCATGCGCTCGTAGGTGGGCACACCTTCTTGGATGATGACCTGCGTGGCCTCGGCCAGGTCGGCCCCGTCGGCACCCTCGGCCAGCAGGCGGGCCACCCGGCCTTCGATGTCCTTGGCGTCGCGCACGCTGATCAAGCCCTGCTGGCCGCGGCCGGTGTCGGCCTTCACCACCACGAAGGGCTTCTCGTTGATGCCGTATTCCTTGTACTTGCGGCGCACCTTGCCCAGCAGCGCGTCCACGTTCTCCTGCACGCAGCCCAGGGCGCTGGGCTGGTGGAAGTCCACCGCGCCGCATTGCGTGAACATGGGGTTGATCAGCCACGGGTCCATGCCCAGCAGCTTGGCGAACTTCTTCGCCACTTCTTCGTAGCTCTCGAAGTGCCGGCTCTTGCGGCGCACGCCGAACCCGGCGTGCAGCGGCGGCAGCAGGTACTGCTGGTGCAGGGCCTGCAGCAGGTCGGGCCCGCCGCCGGCCAGGTCGTCGTTCAACAAGATGGTGCAGGGGTCGAAGTCCTTCAGGCCCAGGCGACCGCGCTGGCGCTGCACAGGGTCGATCTGCAATTCGGCGCCGTCGGGTGCGGTCAGCGTCTGCGGCTGGCCGTCCAGCGTGCCCAGGCGCACGTTCAGGCCGGCCTGCGTGAAGATGCGCATCAGCCGCTGCAGGTGCGTCAAGTAGAACGGGTTGGCGCGTTCGCGCTGCGGGATGACCAGCAGGTTG
>JBKCUM010000127.1:0-13151 GCA_046318395.1 Rubrivivax sp. | reverse complement strand
CAGCGACACCGGAAACAGGCCGCCTTGGTCTCGACTGTGTCCTTGCACGTAGCCCATATGAACAATGCCCTGCAGCTTTCGCTGCAGGGCATTGTGTTCAGGGCTTCAGATCGGCGTCAGAGTATTGACACGGACTGTTCGTGGCCCCTTTTTCATGCACGACCGCGCTGGTTCGGCCCAGCGCGCGACAAGGCGCGCAGCAAGCGTCGCGAGCGGGCTCAGCGAGGGTCGAGCAGCGCAGCCGTACCCCCGTACGGCGAGCAGCACAGGCCCTCGATGTGCCCGCGCAGCAGCTTGATGCGCGCCTTGTCAGCCGGAGACGCGGTTGCGGCCCAGGTGCTTGGAGGCGTACAGCTGCTGGTCCGCTGCCGACAGCAAATCCGTGGGCTCCAGCATGTGCGCTTCCAGCTGCGCCACCCCGGCCGACAGCGTCTGCGCCAGCTGCAGTTCAGGCTGTTGCGGCAGGCTCAGGCGGAAGGGGTGGTCGGCCAGCGCGCGCCGCGCCCGTTCAGCACGCTCCAGCGCGGCGCTCAGACCGGTGTGGGGCAGCAGCACGGCGAACTCTTCGCCGCCCAAGCGTGCCAGCACGCCCAGGCCGTCCAGGCTGGCACGCACCCGCGCGGCGGCCTCGCGCAGCACCAGGTCGCCGGCGGTGTGGCCGTGGCGGTCGTTCACCAGCTTGAAGTGGTCCAGGTCCATGCACACCAGGCTCAGCGGCCGGTGCTGGTGGTGGGCCAGCTTCATCTCGCGCTTCACCGCGTCGAAGAAGTAGCGGCGGTTGAACACCTCGGTGCCCATGTCCACGGTGGCCTGGCGGTAGACCTGGTCGTGCAGGGCGGCGTCCAGGCTGCCGCTGTCGTAGAAGCGCAGCACCAGCAGGCCCAGGCGCACCACGTCGCCGTTGCACAGCACGCGCGGGGCCTTGATCACCTCGTCGTTGACCAGGGTGCCGTTGGCCGAGCCCAGGTCCAGCAGCTCCACGGCATCTTCGCTGACGCGCAGCTCTGCGTGGCGACGGCTCACCGCGGGGTGGTCGAAGCACAGCGTGCAGTCCGGCGCCCGCCCGACCACCAAGACGCCAGGGTCCAACGCAAACGGCTGGCCAGCGTCGGGGCCGCTGTACAGCACCAGGCAGGGCCGGCGTGGCGCGGGCACCCCGGTGCCGTGCAGCTGCATCAGCACGCTGCGGCTCAGGGTCAGGGTGGTGGCGTCGGACATGGGTGGAGGGTGTGCCGGTGCTGTGCGGAAGAGGCCGAGAGGCCGGCCCGCGCTGCGGATTCTGTGGGTGACGGGCCCGTGCTGCGCAGGTCTGGGGCCCTGTCCTGCATGAAAAAAGCCCCTGGCGGGGCTTTTGCGTCATCGCCCGGCGTGGTGCGCCCGGCCTTTCGCTGAATTCACAAGGGGCCGGAGCCGAAGCCCGGCCTCACCGCCTTACTGCGGACCGAACTTGTAGTCGGTCTTGGCCTTGGCGCGCAGGTCTTCCTGGTACTGCTGCAGCTTGCCTTGTTCCAGGCGCTGCTTCAGTTGGCCCTTCACGTCGTCGAAAGCCGGGAACTGGGCCTCGCGCGTGTCTTCCAGCTTGATGATGTGGAAGCCGAACTGCGTCTTCACCGGCGCGTCGGTCATCTCACCCTTCTTCAGCTTGGCCATGGCGGCGCCAAATTCCGGCACGTAGCTGTCGGGTTTGGCGAAGTCCAGGTCGCCACCGTTGGCGCCGGACCCCGGGTCCTTGCTGTTCTTCTTGGCCAGCTCTTCAAAGCTGCCACCGGCCTTGATCTGGGCGATCAGCGCCTTGGCCTCTTCTTCCTTCTCCACCAGGATGTGGCGCGCCCGGTACTCGGTACCGGAAGCCGCGGCCTTGAACTTGTCGTACTCGGCCTTGGCTTCGGCGTCGGTGACCGGGTTCTTCTTGGAGTAGCTCTGGAACAGCTCGCGGATCAGGATGCTTTGGCGGGCCAGCTCCATCTGCGCCTTGTAGTCGGCGCTGGCGGCGACGCCCTGCCGCTCGGCTTCCTGCGTGAAGATCTCGCGCAGCACGACCTGGTCGCGCGCTTGCTGCTGCACCTCAGGGCCCACCTGCTGGCCGGCGCGCTGGGCTTGCTGGATCAGCGCGTCCACACGCGCCTTGGGGACCGCCTTGCCGTTGACGACGGCGATGTTCTGGGCCTGAGCGCCCGTGGCAGCGGCCAGGGCGACGGCGGCGACCGCGAAGATTTGCTTGGACTTCATGGGAGGTGCAGAGGTTGCAGAGGGTGCAAAAGTGAGGCCCAGCCGACAAGTTGCGGGGGTGGGCGGGAACGGTGTGTGCGGCACAGGCCAAACGGCCGGCTGTGCCGGTGTTCAGCCTTCGTCCGGCGCCCTGGCGTGGATGGCCAAGGCGTGGATGCGGCAGGCCTGCAAAGGGCCGAGGGCATCATACACAAGGCGGTGGCGGGCCAGCCGGCCCAGACCCGCGAAGCGGTGGCTGCGGATGTACACGGTGTAGTGGCCGCCTTCGCGGGCACCGGCATGGCCGGCGTGGGCCGCACTGTCGTCCTGCACTTGCAGGTCGGTGGGGGCCAACGCGGCCTGCAGCACGCTGCTGATGTGGGTGCGGGTGTCCTGAGGGGCGGTCATCGTCAAGTGCCGCCGTGGGGCGGGGTTTCTGGCGCCGGGGCGGGCGCGGGTTCTTCCATGTGGCGAGCCAGGTACAGGCCTTGTGCCAGCGTGAACAGCAACAACAGGCCGATGCCGCCGAACAGCTTGAAACTGACCCAGGTGCTGGTGGGGAAGCTGTAGGCCACCCACAGGTTCAGCAGGCCCATGCCGGCGAAGAAAGCCACCCAGGCGAAGTTCAGCCGGTGCCAGATCTTTTCAGGCAGCTTCATCTGTTCACCGAGCAGCAGTTTCAGCAGGTTGCGCCCGGTCAGCAGCGGGCTCAGCCACAAGGCCGTGCCCATGCACCAGTACAGCACGCTGGGTTTCCACTTGATGAAGGTCTCGCTGTGGAACCACACGGTCAGCCCGCCCAGCACCACGACCAGCACCAGGCTGACCCACAGCATGGTGTCGACCTTCTTGCCGCGCAGCTTCAGGAACAGCACCTGGGCCAGCGTGGCCGCGATGACCACCAGCGTGGCCAACAGCACCGGTGCTTCGGCCGGCCCCACGGTGCCTCCTTGCACCATGAAGCCGAAATGCTGGTTGGCGAAAGCGGCGGCGGCGTCGCGCTGGTGTTCCGCGCCCTTGAAAACGGCGAAGAACAGCGCAATGGGCAAGAAGTCGAGCAGCAGTTTCATGCAGGGGGGGCAGGCGGTGGGCGTGGCAGGTGCCGGGTGGGGATTATCAACAGCCGGCCGGGTGGACGCCGTGCGGAGCCTTCAGCCCTTCGGTGGCTCGAAGCCGATGGCCGCGGAGTTGATGCAGTAGCGCTCGCCCGTGGGCTCGGGCCCGTCGGGGAACACGTGGCCCAGGTGGGTGCCGCACTGGCGGCAGCGCACTTCCACGCGCACCATGCCGTGGCTGGTGTCGCGCACTTCTTCAATCACGTCGCTGTTGATGGGCGCGTAGTAGCTGGGCCAGCCGCAGCCGGCGTCGAACTTGGTGCCGCTGTCGAACAAGGGGGTGCCGCAGCCCACACACAGGTAGCGGCCGGCGTCCCAGTGGTCCCAGTACTCGCCGGTGAAGGCGCGTTCCGTCGCGGCATGGCGTGCCACCTGGTACTGCATGGGCGTGAGCTGTTCCCGCCATTCGGCGTCGCTCTTGCGCACCGGGTAGCGCGGGTCGTCGTGGTCGTGCGGCGGTGGGGCAGGGCGGAACGGGTTCATGATGAGCAGGACACTTCCAGGTGTTGCGCCCAGTCGGGCGGAAAGCCGGCGTCGGCCTCGTGTTCAGAGTGTTCGTCAAACGGGTGGTGCAGCAACTGCAGCAGGCGGTCGACCTCGCTGAAGTCACCCTCGGTGGCGCGCCGGATGGCGGTTTCGGCCAGGTGGTTGCGCAGCACGTACTTGGGGTTCACCGCGTTCATGCGCTGCGCGCGTTCGGCGTCCACGCTGCTTTCGGCTTGCAGGCGCTGCGCGTAGCGCTGGCCCCAGGCGTCGAAGGCGGCGCGGTCCAGGAACAGGTCGCGCAGGGCGTGGTTGGCCGCCGTGGGTTGGCTGTCGAAACGCGCCAAACGACGGAAGCAGATGCTCATGTCGGTCTTGTCCTGCGCCATCAGGCGCAGCAGGTCGTCCACCAGGCCGCGGTCGGCGTCTTGCGCCGTCGCCAGGCCCAGCTTGGCACGCATCAGGGCCAGGAAGTGGTCGGCGTAGGCCGCCTTGTAGGGCTCCAGCGCGGCCAGGGCGGTGTCGCTGTCGCCGATCAACGGCATCAGCCCTTGCGCCAGCGCGTGCAGGTTCCAGAACGCCACCTGTGGCTGGCGCGCGTAAGCGTACCGGCCGCGGTCGTCGCTGTGGTTGCAGATGTGGCCGGGGTCGAAGCCGTCCAAAAAGCCGAACGGGCCGTAGTCGATGGTCAAACCCAGCATCGACAGGTTGTCGGTGTTCATCACCCCGTGGCAAAAGCCGACCGCCTGCCACTGGGCCAACAGCCCTGCGGTGCGCAGCGCCACGGCCTGCAGCAAGGCCGCATAACGCTGTGGTGGGTGCGCGACTTCGCTGCACTCCGGGTAGAACTGCGCGATGGTCGCGTCGGCCAGCGCCTGCAAGGCGGCGTGGTCGCTGGCCGTGTGGGCGAAGTGTTCGAAGTGGCCGAAGCGCAAGAAGCTGGGCGCCACGCGCGTCACCACCGCGGCCGTCTCGATGGTTTCGCGCCGCACCGGCAGTGGGCTGGCCACCAACGCCAGGGCGCGGGTGGTCGGGATGCCCAGGCCGTGCAGCGCTTCGCTGCCCAGATACTCGCGGATGGATGAACGCAGCACCGCCCGCCCATCGCCCATGCGCGAGTAGGGCGTGCGCCCGGCGCCCTTCAACTGCAGTTCCTGCACGCCCAGCGGGGTGTCCACGGCGCCCAGCAGCAGCGCGCGGCCGTCGCCCAACTGGCCCGCCCAGACCCCGAACTGGTGGCCCGAGTACACGCTGGCGATGGCCGGTGCCCCAGGGCGCACGGCGTTGCCGGCCAGCAGGGCCAGGGCCTCTTCGCCCTCCAGCCAACGCTGCAAGCCGAGTTCTTGGGCCAGCGCCTGGTTGCGCGCTCCCCAGAACGCGCCGGGCAGCGCCTGGGGCGCCACCTCGCTGTAGAAGGCCGGACCCAGGGCCTGGAAGAAACCGCCTGCACGCCAGGCGGGCGGCGCGGGTGGGGTGTAGAGGGCGGCTGGCGACATGCCCACATTGTGGCTGCGGCCTCTGCCCCGTGTGCGGGCGGGGTGAACCCGGGGGATTGGCCGGGGTGGCGCGGGCGGTGTGCTGGTGGCTCGCCATGCACCCCGGCGGTGCAGACGCGTTGGGGTGTTTTGTCTCGCGGGCGACAGGGCTTAGTGGTAGTCCCTGTGCCGCAGGGCTTTGGGCTTCCATTACCTTGTGCGGGTTTGTTAGAACCTACGGAGACAACCCCCCATGCACTTCAATCGTCGCCTCTTCGGATTGGCCGTCGCAGCCCCGCTGGTCCTGGTCTCTGGCTTGGCCTTCGCCCAGTCGGGCCAGACTGTGAAGATCGCCTTCATCGACCCGCTGTCCGGCCCGTTCGCCAACGTCGGCCAGAACCAACTGAAGAGTTGGCAGTTCATGGCCGAGCACTTCGCCAAGAACAGCGCCGGCGTCAAGTTCGAGTTCGTGCCCTTTGACAACAAGGGTTCTCCGCAGGAAAGCCTGAACGGCCTGAAGGCGGCCATCGACCAGGGCATCCGCTACGTGGTGCAGGGCAACGGCTCTGGCGCTGCCGCCGCCATCATGGACGGCGTGTCCAAGCACAACGAGCGCAACCCCGGCAAGGAGGTGCTGTACCTCAACTACGCCGCGGTGGACCCCGACCTGACGAACAGCCGCTGCAACTACTGGCACTTCCGCATCGACGCCGACACCTCCATGAAGATGGAGGCGTTGACCTCCTACATGAAGGACCAAGCCGATGTGAAGAAGGTCTACATCATTGGCCAGAACTACGCGCACGGCCAGCAGGTGTCGCGCTACTTCAAGGAAACCATCGCGCGCAAGCGGCCGGATGTTCAGATCGTCGGCGACGACCTGCACCCCATTGGTCAGGTGAAGGACTTCGCGCCCTACGTGGCCAAGATCAAGGCTTCGGGCGCCGACAGCGTGGTCACCGGCAACTGGGGCCAAGACCTCACGCTGCTGATCAAGGCCGCCAAGGACGCCGGCTTGAACGCCAACTTCTACACCTACTACGCCAGCACCAGCGGCGTGCCCACGGCCATGGCCGCAGGCGTTGGCGGCAAAGTGCGCATGGTCGCTTACGGCCACAACAACCTGCCGGGTGTGGTGGCCAAGATCCAGGACGACTTCAAGAAGAAGTTCAACGACGACTGGTACACGCTGGCCACGTACAACGGCTTGGCCATGCTGATCGAGGGCTTCAACAAGGCCAAGAGCACCGACCCCGTGAAGGTGGCGCCGGCGCTGGAGGGCCTGAAGTTCAAGGGCTTCCAGGGCGAAGTGGAAATGCGCAAGACCGACCACCAGCTGCAGCAAGGCCTGTACATCAGCGAATGGCGCAAGGCCGATGCCAAGAGCCCCTACTCGGTGGAGAACACGGGGTTCAACTTCCAGCAGGTCAAGGCCATCGAGCCCTACGTGGCCAGCACGCCCACGTCTTGCCAGATGAAGCGCCCCTGACCTGAGCCCCCCGCGGCCGCGCGACGCCGGCAACCCGGCGTCGCGCATTTTTTTGCCCGGCCTTGCAAAGCGACCCTGCCCGCGATGGATGCTTCCTACTTCTTGATCTCCTTGCTCAACGGCCTGTCCCTGGGCCTGTTGTTGTTCATGCTGGCCAGCGGCCTGACGCTGATCTTCAGCATGATGGGCGTGCTGAACTTCGCCCATGCCAGTTTCTACATGCTGGGGGCCTATGTGGCCTGGTCCATCACCCAGTTGGTGGGCTTCTGGTGGGGCTTGGTGCTGGCGCCGCCCATCGTGGGCTTGATGGGTGCGGGCTTTGAACGGTTTGCGCTGCGCAAGGTGCACAAGTTTGGCCATGTGCCCGAACTGCTGATCACCTTCGGCCTGAGCTACATCCTGCTGGAGCTGGTGCAGCTGGTGTGGGGCCGCCAGGCGCTGAACTTCCAACCGCCGCCTTCGCTGCAGGGGCCGCTGTTCACCATCACGGAGTTCCCGGCCACGGCGGCCGCCGGTGCCATGGCGGGCCTGGGCCTGCATTGGGGTGCACCGCCCGAAGCCTGCAAGAGCGTGGCCGACGCCGTGTGCACGCAGTTCCCGACCTTCCGCGCCTTCGGCATGGGCGTGGCCGTGTTGATGCTGGTGGCGGTGTGGCTGTTGCTCACGCGCACCCGCATCGGCCTGGTCATCCAGGCCGCGCTCACGCACCCTGAAGCTGCCGAATCCCTGGGCCACAACGTCCCACGTGTGTTCATGCTGGTGTTTGGCGGTGGCACGGCATTGGCTGCGCTGTCCGGGGTGATCGGCGGTGCGCTGCGCGTCACCGAGCCCGGCATGGCCGCGGCCGTGGGCGCGGTGGTGTTCGCCGTCATCGTCATCGGCGGCATGGGTTCGCTGGCCGGCGCGTTCGTGGCCAGCGTGCTGCTCGGCGTGCTGGACTCCTTCGCGGTGGGCAGCGACAGGGCGTTGATCGACCTGTTCCGCGCCCTCAACTTCACGGTCACCCCCGACACCTTCGGCTACGCGGTGTGGGTGGTGAAGATCTCGCAGGTGGCCGCCATCCTGCCTTACCTGCTGCTGGTGCTGATCCTGATCTTCCGACCCAAGGGTCTGTTCGGAACCCGGGAAGGCTGAAACCATGACACACGTTCACGAGAACCGACCCCACGTCCATTTCAAGCCCTACAACGTCGGCCGTTGGCTGGTGTGGGGCGCCTATGCCCTGGTGTTGCTGGTGGCGCCGCTGCTGTTCACCAGCAGCCTGTCCATGACCATGCTGTCGCAGATGGGCATTGCCATCATTGCCTGCCTGGCCTTCAACATGCTGCTGGGGCAGGGTGGCATGCTCAGCTTCGGCCATGCCGTGTACTCGGGCCTGGGCAGCTTCTTCGCCATCCACGCGCTGAACTTGGTGTCTCAGGGCAAGCTGCACCTGCCGGTCAGTCTCATTCCCATCGTGGGCGGCCTGGCCGGCCTGTTCTTCGCGGTGCTGCTGGGTTATGTGACCACCAAGAAGGCCGGCACGCCTTTCGCCATGATCACGCTGGGCGTGGGTGAACTGGTGGCCGCGATGGCGCTGATGTTCCCCGGCTTCTTCGGCGGTGAAGGCGGCATCAGCGGCAACCGCGTGGTGGGCCAGCCTATCCTGGGCATCAGCTTCGGGCCCCAGGTGCAGCTGTACTACCTGATCGCCATCTATTGCTTCGTGTGCACCGCGCTGATGTTCGCGTACACACGAACACCCCTGGGCCGCATGTTGAACGCGGTGCGCGACAACCCCGAACGGGTGGAGTTCGTCGGGTACAGCACGCAGCGTGTGCGCTACCTGGCCTTCATCGCCAGCGGCTTCTTCATGGGCATTGCCGGCGGCCTGGCCGCGCTGAACTTCGAGATCGTGACGGCCGAAGTGGTGGGTGCGGCGCGCTCCGGTGCTTACCTGCTGTTCACCTTCCTGGGAGGGGCCGTGTTCTTCTTCGGCCCCATCATCGGTGCGGTGCTGATGGTGCTGGCCTTGGTGCTGCTGAGCGAGCTGACGCTGGCCTGGCTGCTGTATCTGGGCCTGATCTTCCTGTTCATGGTGATGTACGCCCCGGGCGGCATCAGCAGCCTGATCATGATGAACCTGCGCCTGGCCGCCTTTGGCAAGCTGCGGCAGGTGTGGGCCAGCTACCTGGCCCTGGGGGGGCTGGCGTTCGTGATGCTGGCCGGTGCTGGCGCCATGATCGAGATGGTCTACCACCTGCAGCTGAACGAGGCGCTGGGCCCCCAGATGAAGTTCATGGGTGTGCCGCTGAACGCCAAGGGCCTGGACAGCTGGTTCGGTGCGGCCTTTGTGCTGGCCACCGGTGCGGCCTTGTTCGAGCTGACCCGCCGGCACTTCGCGGTGCAGTGGGGCGAGATCCAGACCGAGATTGAAAAAGAGATCAAGCGCCGGGAGGCCCTGTGATGAGCGGCGACCACAACAGCCCCTACGCCATTGAACTGCGCGATGTGCGCAAGCGCTTTGGCAAGACAGAGATCATCCGCGGCGCCAGCCTGGCGGTGAAGCCCGGCGAGCGCGTGGCCATCATCGGCCCCAACGGCGCTGGCAAGAGCACCTTGTTCAACCTGATCAGCGGCCGCTTCGGCCTGAGCAGCGGCGACATCCTGCTGGGCGGGCACAGCATTGCCGGCTTGAGCCCGTTCGAGATCAACCGCCGGGGCCTGTCGCGCAGCTTCCAGGTCAGCAACCTGTTCACGCGGCTGTCGGTGTTCGAGAACATCCGCTGTGCCGTGCTGTGGAGCATGGGCTACCGCTACGCGTTCTGGAAGTTCCTGGACGACCTGCGCAACGCCAACGACCGTGCCGAAGAGGTGCTGGAGATGATCCACCTCGACAAGCGCCGCGACGTGTTGGCCACCAACCTGACCTACGCCGAGCAGCGTGCGCTGGAGATCGGCATCACCATCGCCGGCGGCTCCAACGTCATCTTGCTGGACGAACCCACGGCCGGCATGAGCAAGAGCGAAACCTCGCGTTTCGTGAAGCTGATCCGCGACGTGACCGTGGGCAAGACGCTGCTGACGGTGGAGCACGACATGGGCGTGGTCTTCGGCCTGGCCGACAAGATCGCGGTGCTGGTCTATGGCGAGGTGATCGCCTTCGACCTGCCCGAAGCCGTGCGCGCCAACCCGCGCGTGCAGGAAGCCTACCTGGGCTCGGTGCTGGCCGAACACCAGGCCGCCGAAGCCGGCCATTGAACCGAGGGCAGCACCCCATGTTGACACTGAAAAACCTGCACGCCTTCTACGGCAAGAGCCATGTGCTGCACGGCGTGAACTTCGAGGTGGCCGAGGGCGAGATCGTCGCGCTGTTGGGCCGCAACGGCTCCGGCCGCAGCACCACGGTGAAGGCCATCATGGGCCTGGTGGACGCCACCGGCTCGGTGGCCTTCAAAGGCCAGGAACTGCTGGGCCGCAAGGCCTTTGAAGTGGCGCACGCGGGCCTGGGCTATGTGCCTGAAAACCGCGACATCTTTCCGACGCTGACGGTGCACCAGAACCTGATGCTGGGCCAAAAGTCGGGCGCCAAGCAGCCGCGCTGGGGCTTCGAGGACATGTACAAGATGTTCCCGCGGCTGCGCGAACGTCAACACACCGAGGCCGGCGTGCTGAGCGGTGGCGAACAGCAGATGTTGACGCTGTGCCGCACCTTGATGGGCGACCCCCAGCTCATCATGATCGACGAGCCTACGGAAGGCCTGGCGCCCAAGATCGTGGAACAGGTGGCCGAGTACCTGCGTGAGCTTAAGCGCCGCTCCATCAGTGTGCTGCTGGTGGAGCAGAAGCTGACCATCGCGCTGGAAGTGGCCGACCGTTGCCTGGTGATGGGCCACGGCCAGATCGTGTTTGAAGGCACGCCGGCGGAACTGCGCGCCAACACCTACCTGCGCAAAGAATGGCTGGAAGTCTGACCAGGCGCGAATGAACCTGCTGCGCGGGCACATCTGGGGCCTGCGCTGCTCCACCCCAGCTGAGCCCGCTCGCGACGGTTCCTTCACGCCTGGTGCGCCCGGACATGGGGGGCCCGGAAGGGCCTTCATGCCTGGCGAAGCCTCTACGGCGATTTCACGCCGCAATGGTCCACACCTGCGTCAGTGCGTCTTGCGCGCGCGACTGGTCTTCTTGGCGGCGGGTGCGGCCGGGGCCGGGCTGGCCTTGGCGGCCAAGGTGGCGGGGTTCACACCAGCGAACAAGGCGGCTGCGCGCACCTTGATCTCCAGCAGTTCGCTGGCGCTGACCGAGTACTGGCCGGTCACGGTGTTGACGTCGACGCGGAACTCCACGTCCTTGCCGTTGTTCGACAGCGTGCCGCTGGTGAACTCGTAGTCTTCGTTCTCGAACGGCAGGCCGCGCACGTCGAAGTCGTAGTCTTCGTACTGCACGTTCACGATTTCGCCGCTGGCCAGGTTCAGCTGGCCGCTGGAGGTGATCACCTCTTCGCTCAGTTCGTCGGTGATGACGATGGGCACTTTCAAGTCCACGGGGATGACCTCAAATTCAGGGCCCGCGATTGTGCCGAGTTCTGCGGCCCAAGGCCGGGGCCAGGCTGCAATCGGGGTGCGGTGTCGCAGCGTTGCCACGCGACGCGGGGCCTTTGCAGTTGGGTGAGGCCGACGGCGCGCCGGGGGTGCCGTCGTTCTTCGGCACAATCGCCCGATGTTCCTGACCATCCCCACGCTGCTGACCTGGGCGCGCATCGCCGCCATCCCGTTGATCATGGGCGTGTACTTTCTGCCCACGCTCGACCCGTCCACGCAGAACCTGGTCGCCACCGTCATGTTCGTCTTCTTCGCCGCCACCGACTGGCTGGACGGCTGGCTGGCGCGCAAGCTCAAGCAGACCTCGGCCTTCGGGGCCTTCCTCGACCCTGTGGCCGACAAATTCCTGGTCTGCGCCTCGCTGCTGGTGCTGGTTCACCTGCAACGCGCCGATGTGTTCGTGGCCCTGGTGATCATCGGCCGGGAAATCGCCATCTCGGCGCTGCGGGAGTGGATGGCTCAGATCGGCGCCTCGCGCAGCGTGGCCGTGCACATGCTGGGCAAGTTGAAGACCACGGCACAGATGGTGGCCATCCCCTTCCTGCTGTACGACGGCCTGCTGTTCGGTGCCGTGCACACCCGACCTTGGGGCACCGGGCTGATGTGGGTGGCGGCGGTGCTGACCGTGTGGTCGATGGTGTACTACCTGCGCAAGGCGATCCCGGAAATCCGCGCCAAGGTGCGGTGACACCTGGCATGCGCCCATCCGCGGCCTCTGGCCGCTGGGTCCAAGCCATGCCCGTGGTGTTTGTGCTCATCTGGAGCACCGGTTTCGTGGTGGCGCGCTACGGCATGCCGCACGCGCCACCACTGAGTTTTTTGGCCTGGCGCTTTGCGTTGTCGGTGCTGGTCTTCGCGGTGTGGATCCTGTGGGCCCGGCCGGCTTGGCCGGCGAGCCGTCAGCAGTGGGGGCACTTGGCGGTCACAGGGGCCTTGTTGCATGCCGGCTACCTGGGGGGTGTGTGGGCGGCGGTGAAGGCGGGCATGGGCGCTGGCACCGTGGCCTTGTTGGTGGGTCTGCAGCCGGTCTTCACCGCGCTGTGGGTAAGTTCCACCGGCCAGGAACCGCGCGCCCACGCGCGCCAATGGTGGGGACTGCTGCTCGGTTTGCTGGGTTTGGTGCTCGTCGTGTGGCGCAAGCTGGGCGTGGGGGAGGTGGGGGCCTGGAACCTGGGGTTGGCCACCTTCGCGCTGTTCAGCATCACAGCCGGCACGCTTTACCAGAAGCGTTTTGTGGGCCCCTGCGACGTGCGCACCGCCAACACCGTGCAACTGCTGGCCGCCCTGGTGTTGACAGCGCCCCTGGCATGGCTGGAGACCGAACCCATGCGGTGGCATCCGCAGCTGTTGGGTGCGTTGGCCTGGTCGGTGCTGGTGCTGACCTTGGGTGGCAGTTCGCTGCTGTACCTGCTGATCCAGCGCGGTGCGGCCACGCGGGTCACCGGCCTGATGTACCTGGTGCCACCTTGCACGGCCCTGCTGGCCTGGGTACTGTTCCAGGAGATGTTGGCCCCGGTCACCTGGTTGGGCATGGCGTTGACGGCCTGGGGTGTCTGGTGGGTGGTGCGGTCCCACGCACAGGGTGGCACCGCGCGCTGAAGCGGCACGCGGCCAGCAGGGGCTTCAGCCATCAAGGCTGCCACCAATGCAGGGCCGCTGCTGCCGTCTTGTCAAGCGAACAAGCACGTGCGTGGGCTTCACCAAGCCAGGCCAGCACCGCACAGGCGCCGGCATAGAATGCGGGCCGCCGCTTGACACTGCCAGGCCCCCCGGCTGTAATGAATTTCACCGGGCCGCCTCC
>JBKCUM010000126.1:0-7009 GCA_046318395.1 Rubrivivax sp. | reverse complement strand
CGTCTCGGCCATGCCCGACCAGCCCGAGGTGCACCTGCGCCCGAACAAGCTGGTGACGTACAAGGTGGTGGCCATGATCATGGCCAGCGCCCAACGTCTGGGTGTCACCAAGATCGGCATCGTTGGCAACGAGCAGTTCCTGTAACGGCGCCGCGTCGACCACCTCAGAAACCGAACAGGCCTGGCGGCAGCCGGGCCTTTTTCATGTCGAGAACACCATGTCCACCCGCCTGAACACCGCGCTGCGCGCGGCCCCCCTGGCCCTGGCTTTGCTGGCGCTGGCAGCGCCGCTGGGTGCCGCCGCCCAGGCCGCCGCCCCCGCCGCCGCCGCACCCACTGAATCGGTGCGTCCTGAAGTCGCCGCGCTGCTGAACCCGGGCATCGCCGCCTTGCGCGCCCAGCAGTACACCGAGGCCCTGGCCAAGGCGCAGGCGGCCGACGCCGTGCCGGGCATCACCGGCATCGAGCGCTTCGCCATCGAGCAGCTGCGCGCCGCCGCCGCCAACGGCCTGGGCGACAACGCCACCGCCGTGAAGGCCTACCAACTGGTGTTGGCCAGCGGTCGGGTGGCCGAGGCCGACAAGCCCATGATGACCGAAAGCCTGCTGGGCGCCGCCGTGCGTGGCAAGGACTTCCCCACCGTCATCAGCACCGCCCGCACCCTGATGGCCATGGGCGTGAAAACGCCGCCGGTGCGCCGCAGCCTGGTGAGCGCGCTGTTCCAGACCGGTGACTCGGCCGGTGTCGTCACCGAGCTGACCAGCTTGTTGGCCGAAGAAGAGGCCGCCGGCCGCAAGCCCGCGGAAGACCAGCTGCGCCTGCTGGCCGCTTCGCAAAACAAGCTGGGCCAGCAGGCCGCCTACCTGGGCACCGTGGAGCGCCTGCTGCGCCACCACCCCAAGACGGCCTACTGGCGCATGCGCGTCGGCGCGCTGCAGGCCCAGGCCGACTTTAGCGATGAGCAGCTGATCGACAGCTACCGGCTGTTGACCGCCGCTGGCGCCATGGAAGACGCCGCCGACTACGTGGCGGTGGCCGAACTGGCCTTGCGTGTGGGCCTGCCGGGTGAAGCCCGCGCCGCCATGGAAGCCGGCTACGCCGCTGGCAAGCTGGGCACGGGTGACAAGGCCGCGGCCCACCAGACCCTGCGCGCCCGCGCGCAGAAAGAAGCCGCCGACGACCAGAAGCAGCTGGCCAGTGCCCCCGCCCCAGCGGCCAATGCCACGGGCATGGCCTTGGTGGGTGCCGGCATGGGTTATGTCAGCGCCGGCCAGGCCGACAAGGGCCTGCCGTTGATCGAGCGCGGCCTGGCCAAGGGCGGCGTGCGCCAGCCCGAGCAGGTGCGCCTGCGCCTGGGCTGGGCGCAGTTCTCGGCCGGCAAGGCCGAAGAAGCCAAGGCCACGATGGCGGGCCTGAAGGACACGCCCGGTGCGGTGGGCGACATGGCCCGCCTGTGGCTGGTGCTGCTGAACACGCCGAAGTCCTGAAGCCCGCACGGCGCCGCCTGCCGCCCTAAAATCCGGCCAGACCGGATCCACGGCCCCGCCTTGCGGGGCCGTTGTCTTTGGTTCAGCCCCGCTGGGCGGCGCCGTGGCCTTTGGCTCAGCCCCCGCGCTGCGGCGCCGTTGTTTGGGGTGCCTGCCGCGCGCCGGCTCGACACTTCTCCCATCAGCCCCTGCCTTGATGACCGCGCCCGCCGCGCCCCCGCAACCACCATGGCCGACACCCTCAACAGCGCGCAGATGGAAGCCGTTTGCCACGTGCACAGCCCTTGCCTGGTGCTGGCCGGCGCGGGTTCGGGCAAGACGCGGGTCATCGTGCAGAAGATCGGCTACCTGCTGCAGCAGGGCCTGCTGCCGCGGCAGATCGCGGCCATCACCTTCACCAACAAAGCCGCGGCCGAGATGCGCGAGCGCGCCAAGCACCTGGTGGGCCGTGCCGCCAAAGACCTGGCCATCAGCACCTTCCACAGCCTGGGTGTGCGCTTCATGCGCGAAGAAGGCCCCAAGCTGGGCCTGAAAGAACAGTTCAGCATCCTGGACAGCGACGACGTGCTGGGCGTGTTGCGCGACGCCGGCAGCTGCACCGACAACAACCTGGCGCGCCGCTGGCAGTGGACCATCAGCCTGTGGAAGAACCAGGGCCTGGACGCCGACGGCGCGGCCCGCGCCGCGCAGGACGACGACGAAGCCGTCTGCGCGCGGGTGATGAAGCTCTACCAGGAACGCCTGACGGCCTACCAGGCCGTGGACTTCGACGACCTGATCAGCCTGCCGCTGAAACTGCTGCAGCGCGACGAGGCCACGCGCGACAAGTGGCGCGCGCGTTTTCGCCACGTGCTGGTGGACGAGTACCAGGACACCAACGCCGTGCAGTACGAACTGCTGAAGGCCATGGTCGGGCCCGAGGGCATCTTCACCGCCGTGGGTGACGACGACCAGAGCATCTACGGCTGGCGCGGTGCCACCATCGAAAACCTGAAGAAACTGCCGGTGGACTACCCGCAGCTGAAGGTGATTCCGCTGGAGCAGAACTACCGCAGCACGGGCAGCATCCTGCGGGCGGCCAACGCCGTGATCGCCGGCAACCCGAAGATTTTCCAGAAGAAGCTGTGGAGCGAGTTCGGCGACGGCGAACCGGTGCGTGTCAGCGAGGCCGACAGCGAAGAACACGAGGCCGAGCGTGCCGTGGCGCGCATCCAGGCGCTGCGTGCGCAGGACGCGCGCATCAACTTCCGCGACTTCGCCATCCTGTACCGCGCCAACCACCAGTCGCGCGTCATCGAGCAGAAGCTGCGCGCGGCGCAGATCCCCTACAAGGTCAGCGGCGGCCAGAGCTTCTTCGACCGTGCCGAGATCAAGGACCTGTGCGCCTGGATGCGCCTGCTGGTGAACCAGGACGACGACCCGGCCTTTCTGCGCGCCGTCACCACGCCCAAACGCGGCATCGGCCACACCACGCTGGGCGCCTTGGGCGAGTTCAGCGCCAAGTGGAAGGTCAGCCTGTTCGAGGCGCTGTTTGCCGAAAGCCTGCCCGGCCTGCTGGGCGCCAAGGCGATTGATTCGCTCCATGAGTTCGGCCGTTATGTCAACGACCTGGAACACCGCGCGCGAACCACCACGGGCTCGGAAGACGCCAAGGCGCTGCTGCTGGGCTGGCTCAAGGACATCCAGTACGAGCAGCACCTGTTTGACAGCGAGGAGAGCGAGAAGCTCGCGCAATCGCGCTGGACCAACGTGCTGGACTTCATCGACTGGATGGCACGGCGCTGCGGCGGCGAGATCACGCAGGAGGGCGGCACCTTTGAGAGCGAACGCCAGAGCGTGCTGCAGGTGGCGCAGACCATCAGCGTCATCATCAGCCTGGCCGAGCGCGGCGACGATCAGGACGTGGTGACGCTGTCCACCCTGCACGCGGCCAAGGGCCTGGAGTGGCCGCACGTGGTGCTGGCCGGCGTGAACGAGGGGCTGCTGCCCTTCCGCTCGGGCGACGAGGACATGACGCCCGAGCGCCTGGAAGAAGAACGGCGCCTGATGTACGTGGGCATCACCCGGGCCCGCACCACGCTGGCGGTGAGCACCCTGCGCCGGCGCAAGCGCGGGCGCGAGACGGTGGCGGGCGTGCCCAGCCGCTTCATTGCCGAGATGAAGCTGGGCGAGGGCGTGGCCAAGGAAGACCCGCGCGAGCGGCTGCGCAAGCTGCGCGAGCAACTGGCCGCACGTCCGGCGGTGGTGATGAGCCGGGACTGAAAGGCCATTCCCGGGCCCGGCCCCTGGCAGCCGTTACCATGGGCCTGTCCTTTCAAAGGGGGTTGCGATGAAGCGTCAGGACGAGCGCATCGATCTTCGGTTCAACATCACCCTGTTCGCGTTCTTCGCCGTCATTGGCGTGCTGGGCTACCTGGGCTTTTCCAGCATCCGCGCGGAGTTGATGAACGAGCAGATCGCCATCCTCCAGGAAAAGACCAACGGTGTGGCGCACCGGGTGGACCGCTGGCTGCTCACCCGCAAGACCGAGATTTCCACGCTGGCGAACACGCCCGTCATCCGCTCGATGGACTGGAAGGAGGCCGGCCCCTTCCTCAAGGCCAAACACGAGCAGATGCCGTGGTTTTACATCTTTGCCCACATCAACCCCGACGGCACCTACTACAACTCCAAGGTCGATTTCGCCAAGGGCCAGAATCTGAGCGACCGTGCGCACTTCAAGGCCGCGATGCAGGGCCGGGTCTACGCCTCCGACCCCGTGAACTCGCGCACGTTGAACGCCGATATCGTGGCGGTCACCAGCCCCGTCTTCCGCACCGACGCACAGGGCGCAGACATCATCGGCGTCTTCGGCGGCATGATCGACACGAGCACCATCGTGCAGGAGTTGTCCCGCTTCTCCAACGGCCCGAACAGCTATGCCTTCGCGGTGAACTCCACCGGCATCGCGATTTCCCACCCCGACCCGCAGCGCCGCGGCAACATCAACACCAAGGCCATCTCGCTGCTGCAGGACGCGGACCCCGGCCTGAAGGATCTGGTCAACCAGATGCTCACCCAGAAGACCGGGTGGCTGGACACCACCATCGACGGGCAGCGCGTGTTCGCGGCGTTCACGCCCATTGCCGAGGCCGACTGGTACATCGCCACCATCACCGACGGGCCTTTTGTGCGGGCCCATCTGCGCTTCATCGACTACGTCGGTGGCTTCGCCTTCCTGCTGCTGTGCCTGGCGGTGTGGCTGGTGTTGCGCTTCAGGCGCCAGGAGTTCCAGACGCTGAACCAGCGGCGCGAGATTTCGGAGGAGAAGAGCCGCGCCAAGAGCGTGTTCCTGGCCAACATGAGCCATGAACTGCGCACCCCTTTGAACGGCATCCTGGGCTATGTGCAGATCCTGCTGCAGCGTGACGGGGCCGATGCCACCGCGCGCCGCCACCTGCAGGCCATCCTGTCCTCGGGCCAGCACCTGCTGAACATGATCAACCGCATCCTGGACCTGTCCAAGATCGAGGCCGGCCGCATCGAACTCGAACCGCGCCCCGTGGACCTGCCCAGCCTGCTGCAGGATCTCGTGCGGCTTTTCGACATCGAGAAATCCAAGTATGGCGCGTCGTTTGCAGCCGACTTCTCCCTGGGCCAGCACGCGGTGGCGGTGCTGGACCCGGAGCGCTTCAAGCAGATCGTCATCAACCTCGTGGTAAATGGCTTCAAGTACGGCCGGCAGTCGCTGGTGCGGCTGGAGGTGGCCGTGCGCGAGGACCAGCCCCGGCCGATGCTGGTGGTGAAGGTCAGCGACGGCGGCATCGGCATGACCACGGAACAGGTGAGTCACGCCTTCGTGCCGTTCGAGCAGGTGAACAAGACCTCGGAAGGCGCGGGCCTGGGGCTGGCGATCGTCAGCGAGCTCATCAGCCTCATGGGAGGCACCATCACCATCGACAGCACGCCGGGCCAAGGCACCACCGTCAGCGTCACCTTGCCCTTCGAGGAGGCCGCCCCCGACATGGCGGTGCTGATGTCTTCCGAGCGCGGCATGCCCTGCGGCCTGCGCGGTGCGCGACCGCGCATCCTGGTGGTGGACGACAACACGACCAATGTCGAGTTCCTGGTCGATCTGCTGCACCTGGTGGGCTTCCAGGTCCAGAGTGCCGCGGGCGTCACCGAGGCGCTGGCGGCCCACGCGGCCCAGCCCTTTGACCTCGTGATCACCGACCTGGTGATGCCTGACCGCGACGGCTTCGACCTGATCCACGCCATACGCCGCGGCGTGCACGCGCCGCAGACGCCCATCATCGTGGCCTCTGCCAGCGCATTTCCTGGCGATCAGGTGCGCAGCGCGGCCGCAGGTGCCAACGCCTTCGTCCCGAAGCCGGTGGAGGCCCTGGCCCTGCTGCAGAAGATGGCCGGTTTGCTGAAGATTGAGTACGAGTACGCGCCGGTGCAGGCCGAGGCCTCCACCTCGCAGCAAGGCTTGCAGCATCTGCGCGAGACCTTGGGCCAGCCGCACGCCAAGGCCGCGGTGCAGGAACTGCGCGACGCGGCGGAACTCGGCCAGATCCGCCGCGTGGAAGCCTTGATCGGACAGCTTCAAGACCCTGTGCTGCAGCGTGCGCTGCAGGATGCGCTGGGCACGGCCTTGAAGGAGCAGGATTCCGAGCTGGTGCTCAAGCGCCTGGACGAGGTCCTGCAGGCCGCCCAGGGTGAGGCTGCGTGATGGGACCGTCTGATGGAGTCTGTGTGATGGAATCCGTGTGATGGAGGGGGCCTGATGGACGCGGACGCTGTGCGCACTCCGGGCGACCCCATCCGCGTGCTGGTGCTGGACGACCTGGCGGACAACCTGCGCCTGATGGGGGAGTTGCTGTCCGGGACGGCGGTGGAGGTCTCGTTCGCCAAGTCCGGTGCGCAGGCCTTGCGCATTGCCGCTCGTGCCGACTTCCAGCTCGCCATCCTGGACCTGAACCTGCCGGACATGAACGGCTTCGAGGTGGGCCAGCGCATCCGCGAGTTGCAGCCGCAATGCGCCCTGATCTACTGCTCGGCCTACAACGAGCGCAGCCACCGTGACCGGGCCTTCAACGAGGGCGCCTTCGACTTCATCGAGAAGCCCTTCGAGGTGAACGCGACGCGCCAGCGCCTGGCCACCCACCTGGAGCGCCTGGCCCTGCGCGCCCAGATCCGGCAGGAAATCGCCAAGCTCGACAAGATGGTGGCCAGCATCCCCGATGCCGTGATCTCGGCAGACCCGCAGCACCGCATCGTGACCTGGAACGTGGCGGCCGAGCGCATCTTCGGGCTGCCTGCGGCCGCGGCGCTGGGGCAGGCCCTGGACGCCTTCGTGCCAGAGGCGGCCGCGGTCATCGACCGCGCCCGGCAACGTGCCGACGGGGCCGCGCAGGACGCTGGCGCCCTGCCGGGCAGCTCGCCCCTGCAGACCTCGGCTTTGGGCGCGGACGGTCGGTCCCTGCAGGTGGAAATGAACATTTCCGAATGGGTGCAGGACGGGCAGACCTACTTCACCC
>JBKCUM010000125.1:0-12173 GCA_046318395.1 Rubrivivax sp. | reverse complement strand
CCAGCGACACCGGAAACAGGCCGCCTTGGTCTCGACTGTGTCCTTGCACGTAGCCCATATGAACAATGCCCTGCAGCTTTCGCTGCAGGGCATTGTGTTCAGGGCTTCAGATCGGCGTCAGAGTATTGACACGGACTGCGCGGGGGCCGTTTTTCATCGGCTGGCGTTTCTCTGCGAAGGCGCCAAGCCGGTCCAGGTTCCTCTGAGGAGGACGGGCGTGCCGCATTAGACTTGCCGGCCGGTATCGGCCATTAGCCGTCCTTCGACACTGGCTGCAACCGGGCAGTCCATAGCAGCGAGGAGTCCGAGCAGGACTCCCGCGTGTGGCCTCCGTCTTGCCGCAAACGCTGGGGATGTTGGCCGCCCAGGCTCGCAGATGCGAGGTCCCTGGAACAGGGATGCACATCCATGTACCCCACCGGCAAGGCTGGCGATCGCTGGCGGACCGAGGCGCTGGACGGCGGAAAGTCGCCCGTAAGTCGCTCTCACTGAACATGCCTTCAGTGGCACCCATGGGGTCGCTGTTGTGACTCACGGCACCTGGGTTTCGTACCCCAATGGAGTACGTAAGGCCGCGCCGCCCCTCCCGCATCCATCGAAAACGAGCCAAGGAAATCGAATGCACAAGAGACTCATCCTCAACGCCCTCGTCGGACTGTTTGTCACAACGCCGCTCACTGCGGCGCATGCCGAAGAGAGGCCTTGGTACTTCACCGTGGACGCCGGCATCAGCAGCGCCAGTGACCCGACCTTTGCCTCAGGGCGCCTGACCACCCGACGGGGCGTGGCCTACGGGGGCGCCTTCGGACGCCACCTGGGGCCCAACTGGCGTGTCGAGGCGGCCATTGCCTACCGCAACAACCCGGTCAGGCGGGTGGGCAGCCCGGGCTTTGACGCTGACCCCAATGACGCGGACTGGGCTTCGCTCTTCGTGACGGTCAACGCCATCTACGACTTCGACGGCTTTCAGCTCGGTACGGCCAAGGTCCGGCCCTATGTGGGCTTGGGGGTCGGTCGTGCGCAAGAGGTGGATACCGACCTCCGCGTCGGTGGAGCCGAGCGCGAGTACTCCGGCTCCGGCAGCGCCCGTCAGCTGATGCTCGGGCTGCGCTGGGACTACGGCAGCCCGTGGGTGGCCGATGTCGGCGTTAGCGTGGCGGATGCCGGGACGGTGAGCTTCAAGGCCACCGGAAGCTCGCAGAGCTTCAACGCCAGGTACCGGGCCACGACTGCGATGGTGCGGGTCGGCTATCGCTTCTGAGCTCCTGTCCCCACCCACCGCGCCCACACTCCTAGAAAGCATCCATGAACAATACTGCTCTGCTCAAACCTTGCCACAGCAGCCGATCGAGCCGTCGTGTTGCGGGGATCTTGCTGCTCCTAATCGGATTCGGTCCGGCCTCCGCGCTGGCCGACAACAACGACGCCGACGAAAGTCGCACGCGCTACAGCGTCGGAGCCGCCCTGCTGCTGGCCAAGGATGGATATCGCGGTGTTGGCCGCGAGTCCGTGCTGATTCCGGGCTTGTCGATTCAGAATAAGTGGGTGAACTTGTTTGGCCCCCAGCTGGATCTGCGCCTCATCGGCGATGACAAGCGCAGCTGGTGGATCGGCCCCCGCATCGAGTACCGGTTCGACGGTTACGAGAAGGCCGACAGCTCTTTCTTGACGGGCATGTCCGACCGCAAGGGCGGCCTGTTCTACGGCCTCGCCGGCAGCCTCGACCTGGGCGGCGGCTTCGAACTCGAGGCCGACTACGTGAAGGCTGCCAGCAAGGAGGCGGGCTTCAACCGTGGAGCGGTCGCCTCGCTTCAGCTGAGTCGAAGCTACTCCCATGGAGACTGGGTCCTCGTACCTCGTATCGGTGCGGAGTACCAGAGCGGCCGCTATGTCGACTACTACTACGGCGTGCGCCCGGGTGAAGCCACGGCGGCTCGCGCCACGTATGCTGGCAAAAGCAGTTGGAACCCCGAGGTGGGACTGCTGGTGCGCTACCGCGCCAGTCCGCGCCAGTTCGTCTTCGCGAACCTCAACTACGAGCGCTATGCCAAGGAAATCAGGAACAGCCCGTTGATCAACGCCAGCGGGATCCCGCAGCTGATACTCGGTTACCAGTACGTTCTTGATTGACCTCGCACCGGCTCGCTGTGCCCTTCCGCTTCGCAGTCACTGCTCGCTCGGCATGAACCGCATTCTTCTGGTTGAAGACCAAGCACCCATGCGCGAACTGGTGGTGCTTGAGCTTCAGCGCGTGGGCATCGCCGCAGACGCCGTGGCGCGGCTGAGCGAGGCCGAGGCGTGTCTGAGCCAGGTTCGGTATGCCGCTCTGGTGCTGGACCGCGGTCTGCCGGAGGGCGACGCACTGCCCTGGCTGAAGAGCCTGCGTACCCGTCAGGTGACGGTACCCTGCCTGCTGCTCACCGCGCGTGACGCTCTCCATGACCGTGTCGATGGTCTCGAGGCCGGTGCCGACGACTACCTCGCCAAGCCCTTTCAACGTGACGAACTGGTCGCCCGTGTGAGGGCCCTGCTGCGGCGGCAGAGTGCGTGGGTCGTGAGCGCACCAAGCTGGGCAGGGCTGGAGCTGGACCCCATCGGCGCAAGACTTCGTCATGGCCGTTCCAGCGTGAGCCTTGCCCCCAGTGAGTTGCAGGTGATGCTCGCACTGATGCGAGCCGAAGGCCAGGTTGTGCGCCGGGCTGCGTTGGAGGCAGCCGCCTGGGGTCTTTCCGAGCCTGTGACACCCAACGCGCTGGACGTCGCCCTGCACAGGCTGCGAAAGAAGCTGGAGTTGATGGGCAGCACGGTGCGGCTGCTGAACACCAAGGGGGTGGGCTACTCGCTCCGGCCCGCGACCGATGCCGACGGAGCCTACGATGGCTGAGGCGCGGCCCCCACAGGGTCCGAAGCCGGCTGCCACGCCGGGCCGCGCGATGAGCCTCGCCATGCGCCTGGCGCTTGGTTTCGCGCTGGCGTTCGCCTCCACGGCGTTGCTGGTGGTGGGCGTTCAAGCCTTGCTCGCAGAGCGCTTCGGGCACGTCGTCACGCGCATGAGCATGGAAGGCCAGACCGAGGACATCTTCGATGGCTTCGTGCTCAACGCCGAGCAGCAGGTGGTGGGTGTCGCGCTGGAGCCCGGTGACGCCGTAGGCTTCGACGACTTCTTCGCCAACCTCAAGTACCGGGTGCTCGACGGCAGCGGCGCCGTCGTGGCCAGCAGCGAAGCAGACCGCCGGTCGCTGTTGCCCGGCCGGGGTATCGGCGAGCAAGCCGGCTTCTTCGGCGTGGTTCCCATCGACGGGCAGGACTTCTTCGTCGGTGCATGGCTTCGTGAGGTGCATGGCCAGCCCTATGTGCTGCAGCTCGCGCGGAGTGACCGCTTCGAATTGCTCGCCCGCGAGGCCGTCACGCCGGCCATCACTGACACCGTGGTGCTGCTGGGCAGCTTGTCAGCCTTGATCTTCGCGCTCGCCGGGGGGCTGGCAGTGCGTTCGGTGTTGCGGCCCATCCGCACCGCCGAGGAGGCCGCGCGCAGCGTCGGCGGGCGCAACCTTGCGGCGCGCCTGCCCGAGCACGCGATGCCGGCCGAGATCCGACCCCTGGTCCATGCCTTCAACGGCGTGCTGCAGCGGCTGGAGCAGTCGTTCCAGGAGCAGGAGCGCTTCATCGCAAACGCGGCCCATGAGTTGAAGACACCCCTGGCTCTGGCACGAGCCCGAGTCGAGGCGGGGCTCGCCGAAGAAGCATCCCGGGCCCGGCTGCTTCAGGATCTGGACACCATGGGGCGCCAGGTGCAGCAGCTGCTGCAGCTCGCGCAGGTGGCTGACGCGCAAGCCATGCGAAGAACGGTCGTGCGGCCAGTTGACGTGGCACGGGAGGTTCTCGACCACCTGGCATTCAAGGCACACCGCTCTGACCTCACCCTTCAGCTCGAGGAGCCCGAGGCCCTGGTAGAAATCGAAGCGGACGCGGGCGCACTGTTCGCGCTGCTGAGGAACTTGGTCGAGAACGCGATCGACTTTTCGCCATCGGGAGCGGCCGTCAAGGTCGGCTTGAGCACCACGGGCTTGTGCGTGGAAGACCAGGGGCCCGGCGTGCCACCAGAGCAAAGGGCCAGGGTGTTCGAGCGTTTCTGGCGTGCGCCGGGCCAGACGCGGCCGGGCTCAGGTCTCGGCCTGTCGCTTGTACAGGAGATCGCCGCCGCCCACGGCTGGACGGTGGACTGTGGCGAGTCCGCGAGCGGCGGGGCTTCGTTCAGCGTTCACTGGCGGCCTTGAGCACCATCGTCTCGACTTCTGGGACCCATGGAACAACTCGCTCGCTTGAAGCCGTCAGACAGTTCACTGCTCAGGGCCCCCTTGTTCTGGTCAGGTGCGCTCCTGCTCGCCATCGTGCCGCTGCTGGCTGCGGCGGCAGGGCTTGACGAACGCTTGCTGTTCGGTCGCTCGCCCTGGGAGAAGCCCTTGCGATTCGCCCTCTCGTTGGGGGTCTATGCCGTGACCATGGCACTGGCTGCGCAATGGCTTCTGACGCGGGGTCGCGTGCCGCTCTGGCGGTGGCTGGCACCAGTGGTGCTCGCGGCTCTGGTGTTCGAGATGAGCTGGATCCTCGTTCAGGCGGCCCGCGGTGTGGACTCGCACTTCAACGATCGAACGGCGTTCGAGGACTTGATGTTCGGTCTCATGGGGCTGGGCGCCGGACTGCTGAGCTTAGGTGCCCTGTGGCTGGGTCTGGTCGCGTTAAGGCTGGTGATGAAGGAGCCCCAACATCGTGACCGCCTCATCGCGCTCGGCATCGCCTTGGGTTTCGTTGGCACGGGACTGCTGTTGCCATGGACGGGCGAGGCGCTGGTCGATGCGGGTCGCTCTCAGTCTGCGTTCGAGGCCAGCCTGGTTCTACCGTTGCTGGGCTGGCGACTGGATGGCAGCGACCCGCGGCCTGCCCACTTCGTGGCAGCGCACCTCATGCAGGGGTTGCCTGCGCTGGCGGTTGCACTTGCACGCGTCAACCCGGGTCGACGCAAAGCAGCGGCCGTTGGCGTCCTGCTCTCTTTGGCAGCCTCGAGCGTGCTCCTGACCTTTTGGCTGATGCCCTGAGAAACTCTGGCCCAAGCGGTCGGAAAAACAGATGTCTGCATGGGCTGAAGTGGACGGCAATCGACCTTTCTCGCCGCAAGGAGGCGAATGACGCAAGCGCCTGCTCTCGGCTGACAACAAGGTGTTGGTGAGTCTTGTTGCGCGGTCGGCCGCTTGGGGTCGGTATCTGCCAGTCGTGTCCCCAAAAGAAAGAGGCCGCGTCCGGGTTGACGTGGCCTCGCAGGCAATAGGTGCATGCAGACGGGGGAACGGCCACGCCAGGCTATATCCGCCCCCCCGCAGTCTCGCGCTTCAGCGCTTGATCAACGCCACCTCCCGCTCCATCTGCGCCACCAGCGCGTCCAGCTGGTCGACCACGGCTTGCACCGTGGCGCGCTGGGTCAGGTCCACGCCGGCTTGTTTCAGCTGGGCCATGGGGTGGTCGTTGCCACCGCTCTTCAGCAGCGTCAGGTAACGCTCGGTGGCGGCCTTCTTCGCCGCGGCGTCACCGGTGGTCATGGCCTGGAACAGCTGGGCCGAACTGGCGAAGCAGGTGGCGTACTGGTAGACGTAGTAGGGCGAGTGGAAGAAGTGCGGGATGCGCGCCCAGGTCCACTGGTAGAACTCGTCGACCGTCAGCGCGTCGCCGTAATAGGTCTTCAACAGGCCGGCGTACAGCTTGTTCAGCACCTCGGTGGTGACGGGCTGGCCTTTCTCCACCAGCTGGTGGGCCTGCAGCTCGAAGTCGGCGAACAGCACCTGGGTGTAGAAGGTGCCGACGATGTTGTCCACCGCGTGCTGCAGCAGCAGGAAACGCTCCTTGGGGTCGGTGGTCTTCTTCAACAGCGTTTCCAGCAGGAAGCGCTCGTTGGTGGTGGACGCCACCTCGGCCACGAAGATGGTGTAGTCGGCGGTGCTGAAAGGCTGGTGCTCGTACGACAGCACGGTGTGCAGCGCGTGGCCGGCCTCGTGCGCGAAGGTGAAGGCCGAGTCCAGCGTGTCGTTGTAGTTCAGCAGCAGGTAGGGGCCCACGCCGTACACCCCGGCGTTGTAGGCGCCACTGCGCTTGCCTTCGTTCTCGTACACGTCCACCCGGCCGCCGCTGACGAACTTCTGGAAGCGCTGCACGTATTCGGCCCCCAGCGGCGCCACGCTCTCCAGCGCCAGCGCCTTGGCGCGCGCGTAGGGGTAGCGCTCGTTGCTGGCGAACAGCGGCAAGAAGCTGTCGTACAGGTGGTAGTCCTTCAGGCCCAGCACCTGCTTGCGCAGCTTGGCATAACGCTGCAAGGGTGCGGTGCCGGCGCGGGTGGTGCTGATCAGCGTTTCCACCACGCTGCGGGGCACATTGTTCTCGGCCAGCGCGGCGTCCAGGGTGCTGGCATAACCACGCGCCTGGGCGTTGAACCAGTTGCGCTGCAGGATGCCTTCGTACATGGCGGCGTAGGCGTTGGCCGTGGCGCCGTAGGTGCCCACGTGGGCCGCGGCCGCGGCGGCGCGGTCGGCCTGCACGGTGTTCTGCTCCAGCAGCGCGCTGTAGTTGCCCGGCGTCAGCTGCACGGTCTTGCCGTCGCTGGTGGTGATGCTGGGGAACTTGATGTCGCTGGTGCTCAGCTCGTCGTAGGCGTTCACCGTGGCACGGCCCACCGGGCCGGCCAGCGACAGCAGCCGTTCGCCTTTTTCGTCCAGCACATGGGCCTGCTTGCGGAAGCTGTCCAGGATGCCGAAGGCGTAGGGCTTCAACGCCGGCGTGCTGGCCAGCCAACGCTTGACCTGGGGCGCCGGCAAGGCCAGCAGTTCGGGCTGGAACCAGGCGGTGGCGGCGTCGAACTTGGCGAACAGCGCCAGCACACGCTGGAAACGGCCGGCCACGGCCTGGTCGCGGCTGTCGGTGTCGCGCTGCAGCTGCGGGTAGCGGTACAGGCGGTACTGCAGCTTGCCGATCTCATCAAAGGCCTGGTAGGCCTTCAGCAGCGCCGCGGGGCCGCCCTTCAGACTGCCCTTGAGCTTGGCGAAATCGGCCATGCGCTGCTCCATGCGCACCATGTCGGCTTCCCAAGCCGCCCAGTCGGGGTAGATGGGGCTGAAGTCCCAGCGGAATTCCGCCGGGATCTCGGCACGCACCGTCGTGCTGGGCTTGGCCCCGGGGAAGGCGGGCGCGGTCGTGGTGGGCGTCTGGGCACCGGCACCGCCCACGGCCAGCGCGGCCGCGAGCGCCAGGCTGGCGCGTTGAAAGCTTCGTTTCATGGTGAACCTTGGGCAGGCTGCAAAAGAAGCGAACTGTAGAAGCTGCGGTGGCCACCGCAGGGGCGCTGCGACGAAATGCACCGAATGGGGCCCGCAGCGCCCCTTGGTCGCCACCCAGGCCCCCGCCCCGGCTGCGTTTTCATCGAAACAGCGCTGGACAAAGCCCCTCCGCGCTGGCACTGCATTTGCATACCGCAGGCAGGCCCGCAGCTTCCGTCGCGCCACGCACCATGCAGCAGCCCTCTTCAGAACGCCTGGCCATCGCCGCCCACCTGCACGTGGCCATGCGCCGCAAGCTGGGCCGTGTCACCGACACCGAATGGCTCGCGCAGAACATCGAATATGCACAAGCGATGATCGTGCTGTGCGAACAGCAGCCCGACGCCGACCTGCAGCACTGGGCGCGGCGCCTGGAAGCGCTGTGGGCCGAAGCCCGCCCGCCGCGCGCCAGCGCGCGCAACGGCTTGGCTGCTGCAGTGCAGGAAGCCGCCAGCGCCGCCAGTGAACTGTTGCAGCGCGCCAGCGGCGGCCCCGCCCGCGAAGACAGCTTGGCCCAGCGCTACGTGGGCCGGTTGCGCTGAAGCTGCGCCGGCGCTCCGGTGGCGGCCCGCGCCCCGGTCAGCGCTCAGAAGCTGTGAATGAACCGGTCGCGCTCGAGCGGCGCGCCAGGGCGGTCGGGATCTAGGCGCAAAGCACAGCCATATCCTGAGATATGGCGAGCATTGGCAACGACGAGCCCGGCCGTCAGGGCGCGTCGAGCGGGCGTGAGTGGTTCGTTCACAGCTTCTCAGGGCTTACCCCCAGGCTGTTTGCCACCGGCGTTTCACACGGGCTCCGTTCAATGGCGGTTTGTTCAATTCCAGGCGCCAGCCGGGTGCCGCCGAACGATGAACCGAGATGCCACGGAAGCACGCCGCAGCGAACGCGTGCAGTTTTTTCTGGTGCCCATGGAACGCGCCCAGGTGCCCGTGTGGGTGTTTGTGCCACCGGAACGCCAGGGCCACACGGTGGGCCTGATCCTCAACCTCAGCCCCGAAGGCCTGCAGGTCATGACCGACAGCTGCGAGGCCATGGACGCGCCGCTGTACGAGGTGGAGCTGCTGCTCGGTGAAGACCTGCCGCTGCCCAGCTTTTCCGGCACGGCCCGCTTGGTGTGGAGCCGGCCACTGACCAAGATGGGCCGGCTGCACGGCCTGGCCTTCACCGACGGCCAAGCGCCGGCGGCGGCCTTCCTGGCGCAGTACAAGCCGTCGGTGGCCGACCAGCACTGGGTGCGCTGTTTGCTGCGGCCGCTGGCCCCGCTGGCGCCTGCGGCGGCGGTTCGCGCTGAAGGTGGCGCGGTCAGAAGCCCAGGTTGATCTGCACGATGGTGGTCGTGCCGCTGACTTCGTGGCCGATCACCAGCAGCGGCTTGCCGTTGGGCGACTTGTCGGCGGGGATCAGCGTCAGGCCCTCGGGACCGCGGTCGCCGGTGGCGGCTGAGCGCTGGTTGAAGTACGTCAGGTAGGTGGGCTGCTGCGGGTTGGTCACGTCGTAGACCATCACACCACCGACGCGCTCCAGGCCGATGAAGGCGATGTGTCGGCTGCCGAACTGGCCCACCACCACCCCCTCGGGTTCCGGGCCCTTGGACGTGCTGCGGCCGTCCAGCGTGTTGTTGTCGTGGCTGGCGTTGAACAGCACGTTGGGCAAGGCCCGGGTCAGCTGCTCGAATTCATCGCCGGAGTCGTACACCCGCTGCAGGCTGGTGTTCCAGATGGTGAAGGAGCGGGCGCCGAAGCTGTACAGCTCGGTGCACTGGCCCGCGGCGTTCTTGCCGGTGTTGGCGCCGTCGGGCGAGGTGGTGATGCGCAGGCGGCCCAGGTTGCTGTCGAAGATCAGGTTGGCCGCGTTGCTGAAGACGGCCGGGTCCAGGCCGGCCGTGCAGTGCGTGCGCACGCGGGTCTCGTCGTTGAAACCCGGCCAGTCGGAGCGGGCCTCGCCTTCGTTGGCCGTGATCAGGTAGGTCTGGCCGCCGACGCTGTAGCGCGCGATGGCGTCGGGCTGGTACATGCCCTTCACCGGGTAGGTGCTGATCTTCACCGCGGCCGTGCCGCTGTTGGTGTTGGTGCCGGCGTCTTCGTCGCTGGCGTCCAGGCCCATGCCGGCCAGGCTGTGGTCCTTGGTGCCCAGGCCCTTGACGGAGGTGACCTTGGCGGTGGCGATGTCCACCACGGCCACGGCGTTGTTCTCCTGCAGCGTCACATAGGCCGTCTTGCTGTCTTCGCTGATGGCGATGTACTCGGGCTCCAGGTCCTGGGCGGCGTTGGCACCGGGGCCGTAGATGCGCACACCGGCGGCGCGCAGTTCGGCTTCTTTGCCGATCCAGGCCTTGAAGTCGGCCGTGGCCAGCGTGGGGGTGCCACCGCGGTTGACCTTCACGATGGCCACGCCACCCTCGGGGTCCACAGAATCGGCTTGGCCGTAGCTGTTGGGTTCGCCCTCCAAGGCCGCCAAGACGTACTGGCCGTCGGGCGTGAAGGTCAGCATGTCGGGCTGGGCGCCGACGGTCACCGTGTGCAGCAGCTTCAGGTCGGCCGCGTTGTAGAACGCCACGGTGCCGGGGTTGGTCTTGGGGTTGGCCTCCACGGCCAGCGCCACCAGGCCGTCGTGCACGGCCACGCTGTTGACGGTGGCGCCGTAAGCGCTGACGTTCAAGGTGCCCAGCAGCTTGGGCGCGCTGGGGTCGGCCAGGTCCAGCACGTCCACGGTGCCCGCGGCACCGTTCACCACAAACAGGCGCTTGCTGGCGGCATCAAAAGCGGTGATCTCCGCCGCACCCTGGGCCGCGCCGTCGTAGCGGCCGATCTGCTGCAGCGACAAGGTCTTGACCAGGCCGGTGTCGGCGTCGTCACCGCCGCCATTGCAAGCGGCCAACGCCAAGGAAGCGCCGACGGCGGTCAGCGTGAACAGGCGGCGGGCAAAGCCGGGGCGGAGGACCGATTGGCGCATGGTGCAGGCAGGGGTGTCGTGAAACGGTCATGGTCGTGACCATTGATGACAAGCGTTTGAAACCACCCGATTCGGCCAGGGCCGTGCCCAGCCGGCCCCAGCCTGGGGGGCGTGCGCGCCGCAAGGCCTTCGCCAGCCGCGCAGGGCCTGGGTGGCCCTGTCCGTGCAGCGTCAGGCGAGCGCCTTCACCTTGGCCATGGCGACCGCGGCGGCGGCGGTGCGCGTTTCCACACCCAGCTTGGTGAACACGTGCTCCAGGTGCTTGGTCACGGTCTTGGGGCTGGTGCCCAGGATCTCGCCGATGTCGCGGTTGGTCTTGCCCTTCACCACCCAGTACAGCACCTCGGCTTCGCGCGCCGTGAGCTCCAGCGCCAGCGCCATGGCCTCGACGATGCTGCCGTCGTCGCTTTCGCGCATGACCAGCAGCCATTCACCGTCGGCGGCGTCGTCGAAGCTGTCTTCGGGCAGCGCGTGCAGCGCGAAGCTGATGCGGCGCGCCCCGCGCGCCACCACCAGCGGGTAGGGCTCGGCCCCGGCGCGGCGGCGCAGCGATTCGCGCGCCACCCAGGCGATGACCTCGGGCGGCGTGCTCACCTCGTCGGCGCCAAAGTGTTCGGTCAGCATGCGGCGCGCCAGCGCGGTTTGCCACAGGCGGCGGCCGTCGCGCTCACGCACCACCAAGGTGGCGTGGCCGAAGGCGTCCAGCGCGTTGCGCGCCTGGCGTTGGGCGCGGGCCTGCTGCAGGTGGGCGGCGATGCGCGCCAGCACCTCGCGCGGACGGATGGGTTTGGTGACGTAGTCGGTGCCGCCGGCCGAAAACGCGGCCACCACGTGTTCGGTCTCGGTCAGCCCGGTCATGAAGACGATGGGGATGGGCGCGGTGTTGGCGTCGGCCTTCAGGCGGCGCGCCACCTCGAAGCCGTCCAGGCCGGGCATCACCGCGTCCAGCAGCACGATGTCGGGCAGCGCGCGGTGGGCCAGCGCCAGCGCGGCTTCGCCGTGGGTGGCCACCAGCACGGTGTAGCCGGCCTCGTCCAGCGCGTCGTGCAGCAGGGCGATGTTGTCGGGCACGTCGTCCACCACCAACACCACGTCGGCGCTGCCGCGCAGGGCGTCGCCGGGTTCTTCTTCGCGGGGCAGGTTCATGGTGCTTCAGGCGCCGTCGGGCGCGCCCTCCAGTCTGTGGGCGATCAGTTGGCTCATGGCTTCAAAACGGTATTGCTGCGCCAGGGGACGCAAGCGCTGGGCCAGCTCGGCCCATGCGGTGGCCTCGGGCAAGGCCGCCAGCTGTTCCAGCGTGGCCAGGTGCTGCTGCACGCCCCGCACATGGCCCAGGGCCAGGGCCTGTTGCAGGGTGTGCAGCAGGGCCACCGGCTGCAGGGTGGTGGCCGCACCCGGGGCAGGTGCGGCCGGGGTGGCCGGTGGTGGGGCGGGCGGCGGCGGTGCATCGGCCAGCAGCCAGGTCAGCTGCAGTTGGCGGCCCAGCCAGTCCAGCAGTTCGGCCACGCGCACGGGCTTGACGAGGAAGTCTTCCTGCGCCAAGCCCACGGGGTTGTCGGGCCGCTTGTCGAAGGCGTTGGCCGACACCACCGCCAAGGGCATGGTGTGGCCGGCGGCGCGCAACGCGGCGATGGTGGCCCAGCCGTCGATGCCGGGCATGGCCAGGTCCATGAACACGGCGTCGAAGGCCGGCGTGGGCCCGGCCGCGGCCGGGCCCAGCTGGGCCAGCGCGTCTTCACCGCTGGCCGCGCTGAGCACCTGGAAGCCCAGCGGCTGCAGCCGGTCGGCCAGCAGGCGCCGGTCGGGGTCTTCGTTGGCCAGCCCCAGCACGCGGCGGCGCGGGCCGCGGTAGCCGGTGCGGCG
>JBKCUM010000124.1:0-8381 GCA_046318395.1 Rubrivivax sp. | reverse complement strand
CTGCCAGCCCAGGTCACGCGACCACAACACCAGCGTGGCCTGCGGCTGCTGTTGCAACTGCGCGGCCTTGGCGCTGCGGCCATCGGTGTAGAAGACCAGCTGCCGCTGTTCGGCCTGCACCTCGCGCAGCACCACGGTGCGCGCGTCGGGCCAGGCCTGGCCGTCTTCGGTCTGGGCCACGGTGGCCAGCGTCATCAGCCGCCAGGCGTGGCCGCGGTGTTGCGGCGCGGCGGCCAGCTCGCGCCAGCAGGCGGCTTCGACCTCAGGCAGCGTGTTCAGTCGGTTCGACATGGGTGGCTGCCTGTGGTGCGGTGGCCGCTGCTCAGGCTTCCCGACGCAGCGCCGGGAACAAGATCACGTCGCGGATGCTGGGGCTGTCGGTGATCAACATCATCAGCCGGTCGATGCCGATGCCGCAACCGCCGGCCGGCGGCATGCCGTATTCCAGTGCGCGGATGAAGTCGGCGTCGAAGTACATGGCCTCATCGTCGCCAGCTTCTTTGTTGGCCACCTGGGCGTTGAAGCGCGCGGCCTGGTCTTCGGCGTCGTTCAGCTCGCTGAAACCGTTGGCGTACTCGCGGCCGGTGATGAACAGCTCGAAACGTTCGGTGATGGCCGGGTTGGTGTCAGAGGCGCGCGCCAGCGGGCTCACTTCCACCGGGTAGTCGATGATGAAGGTGGGCTGCCACAGCTTCTCTTCCACCACGGCTTCGAACAGGCCGAACTGCAGTTCGGGCAGCTTCCAGTGCGCCGGCGCTTCTTCGCCCGCGGCCTGGATCTTGGCGCGCAGCACGGCCGGGTCGTCGGCCTCGGTTTCGCTCAAGCCGGCGTGTGCGATGAGCGACTGGCGCACGCTCAGGCGCGCAAACGGCTCGTCCAGGTGCACTTCCTTGCCGGCGTAGGACACGCGGGCCGAACCCGTGGCCATGCGCGCGGCGTGCCGCAGCACCTGCTCGGTGAAGTCCATCAGGTCGTGGTGGTTCCAGTAGGCCGCGTAGAACTCCATCATCGTGAATTCGGGGTTGTGCCGAACACTGATGCCTTCGTTGCGGTAGCTGCGGTTGATCTCGAACACGCGCTCGAAGCCGCCCACCAGCAGGCGCTTCAGGTACAGCTCGGGCGCGATGCGCAGGAACATCTCCTGGTCCAGCGCGTTGTGGTGGGTGACGAACGGCTTGGCGTTGGCACCACCGGGGATGGGGTGCAGCATCGGCGTTTCCACCTCCAGGAAACCGTGCTCCACCATGAAGCCGCGGATGGACGCCACGGCCTTGCTGCGCGCCGTGAAACGCGCGCGGGCGGTTTCGTCGGTGATCAGGTCCACATAACGCTGGCGGTACTTCTGTTCCTGGTCGGCCATGCCGTGGAACTTGTCGGGCAGCGGGCGCAGGCTCTTGGTCAGCATGCGCACGCTGCTGGCCTTGATCGACAGCTCGCCGGTCTTGGTGCGGAACAGCGTGCCTTCGCAGCCGATGATGTCGCCCAGGTCCCAGTGCTTGAAGGCGGCCAGCGCCTCGGGGCCGATGGCGTCTTGCGTGACGTACAGCTGGATGCGGCCGCTGGCGTCTTGCAGCGTGGCGAAACAGGCCTTGCCCATCACACGCTTCAACATCATGCGGCCGGCCACCACCACGTTCACGGCCTGGGGTTCGAGCTCGGCGTTCTCCACCTGGCCGTACTGCTGGTGCAGCGGCGCGGCGTGGTGTTTCGGCTTGAAGTCGTTGGGAAAGGCCACGCCTTGGGTGCGCAGGGCTGCCAGCTTCTCGCGGCGTTCGGCAATGAGTTGGTTGTCTTCGGACATGGTGTTCTGGGGGCGTGGCCGCGTGCCGGCGGGCGGGTGGAAGGTGGCAGCTGGCGCGGTGTGGGCCGCGTCAAGCCGTTGAAACTGCTGCAATTTTAGGCGCAGCCGTAGAATCGCTGCCCTCATGCGTACACCCTTGCCCATCGCCGGCCGCCGCATCCGTTTCGCCCTGGTGGGCTGCGGACGCATTTCCGCCAACCACTTTGAAGCCCTGCGCCAGCACCACGAACGTGCTGAACTGGTGGCCGTGTGTGACACCAACGCCGACGCTTTGGCTGCCGCCGTGGCCAAGACCGGCGCCCGTGGCTACGCCAGCCTGGCCGAGTTGCTGGCCGACCGCGCCGGCCACGGGGCCGACATCGTCACGCTGACCACGCCCAGCGGCCTGCACCCGCAGCAGGCCATCGTCTGCGCCCAGGCCGGGTTCCATGTGCTGAGCGAAAAGCCCATGGCCACCAAGTGGGACGAGGGCATGCAGATGGTGCGTGCCTGCCGCGACGCCGGCGTGAAGCTGTTCGTGGTGAAGCAGAACCGCCTGAACCCCACCATGCAGCTGCTGAAGGGCGCCATCGAGGCCGGCCGCTTCGGCCGCATCTACATGGTCAACGTCAACGTGTTCTGGACCCGCCCGCTGAGCTACTACGACGACGCGCCCTGGCGTGGCCGCTGGGACCTGGACGGCGGGGCCTTCATGAACCAGGCCAGCCATTACGTGGACATGGTGGACTGGCTGGTGGGCCCGGTGGACAACGTGCACGCCTACACCGCCACACTCGCCCGCGACATCGAGGCCGAGGACACTGGCGTGATGAGCCTGCGCCTGCGCGCCGGCGGCCTGGCCAGCATCAACGTCACCATGCTCACGCATGGCAAGAACTTCGAAGGCAGCGTCACCATCCTGGGCGAAAAAGGCACGGTGCGCATAGGCGGGGTGGCGGTCAACCAGATCCAGCACTGGCAGTTCGAAGACACGCGGCCTGAAGACGAGGCTGTGAAGACGGCCAACTACGCCACCGCCTCGGTCTACGGCCCCGGCCACCCGCTGTACTACGACAACGTGATCGGCACGCTGCAGGGCGAAAAAGCCGCGCAGGTGGACGGCTACGAAGGCCTGCGTTCGCTGGAAGTCATCATCGCCGCCTACCGCAGCGCCCGCGACGGCCAGCGTGTGGGCCTGCCGCTGGTGTTCTGATGCCGGTGCACATCCACCCCAGCGCCATCGTCGACGAAGGTGCACAGCTGGGCGATGGCACGCGCGTGTGGCACTTCGTGCACGTCAGCCCGGGTGCCCGCATCGGCGAAGCTTGTTCGCTGGGCCAAGGCGTCTACGTGGGCAACGACGTGGTGATCGGCCGCAACGTGAAGATCCAGAACAACGTGTCGGTCTACGACGCCGTGACGCTGGAAGACGACGTGTTCTGCGGCCCCAGCATGGTCTTCACCAACGTCTTCAACCCGCGTTCTGCCGTGGTGCGCAAGAACGAATACCGCCGCACGTTGGTGAAGCGCGGCGCCACGCTGGGCGCCAACTGCACCGTGGTCTGCGGCAGCACCGTGGGCGAACACGCGTTCGTGGGCGCGGGTGCGGTGGTCAGCCGCGATGTACCGGCCTTTGCGCTGGTGGTGGGCGTGCCCGCCAAGCGCATAGGCTGGATGAGCCGCCACGGCGAACGCCTGGACCTGCCCGCGCGCAGCGCCGAAGCGCGCGAAGCCGCCTGCCCCGCCACCGGTGAGCGTTACCGCCTGCTGGGCGACACCCTCACCTTGATAGCCCCCCTCTGATGCAGTTCACCGACCTGAAGGCCCAGTACGCGGCCCTGAAACCGCGCATCGACGCGCGCATCCAGCAGGTGCTGGACCACGGCCAGTACATCATGGGCCCCGAGGTGAAGGAGCTGGAAACCGCGCTGGCCGCGTTCGCCGGCACGCGCCACTGCATCACCGTGTCCAGCGGCACCGAGGCGCTGCTGATCGCGCTGATGGCGCTGGACCTGCAGCCCGGTGACGAGGTCATCACCACGCCCTTCACCTTCGCCGCCACGGCCGAGACCATCGTGCTGGCCGGCGCCAAGCCGGTGTTCGTGGACGTGGAGCCCGACACCTGCAACATCGATGTGCGGCTGATCGAGGCCAAGCTCACGCCCCGCACCAAGGCCATCATGCCGGTCAGCCTGTACGGCCAGGTGGCCGACATGGTCGAGATCAATGCCATCGCCGCGCGCCATGGCCTGGCCGTCATCGAAGACGCGGCGCAGAGCTTCGGCGCGCTGTACCAGGGCCGGCGCTCCTGCGCGCTCAGCACCTTTGGCGCCACCAGTTTTTTCCCCAGCAAGCCGCTGGGCTGCTACGGCGACGGTGGTGCGCTGTTCACCGACGACGACCGCCTGGCCCAGGCCGCGCGCGAGATCCGCGTGCATGGCCAGAGCGCGCGTTACACCCACACCCGGCTGGGCGTGGGCGGCCGCATGGACACGCTGCAATGCGCCATCGTGCTGGCCAAGTTCGAGCGGTTTGAATGGGAACTGCAGCGCCGCGCCGAACTGGGCGCGCGTTACGCCGCCCTGTTGGGCGAGCGTGTGGAACGTGTGACCGTGCGGCCAGACCGCAACTCGGTGTTCGCGCAGTACACGGTGATGGTGGACGACCGCGCCGCTGTGCAGGCCGCGCTGCAGGCCGCGGGCGTGCCCACCGCCGTGCACTACCCCAAGCCGCTGAACCAGCAACCGGCCTACGCCCAGCACTGCTGCCCCGACTGCTGCCCCGTCAGCAGCCAACTGGCCCAGCGGGTGCTGAGCCTGCCGATGAGCGCCGACCTCAGCGACGCCGACCAGGACCACGTGGTGGCCACGCTGTTGAAAGCGCTGGGCTGAAGTCCCCGTGAACGCCCCCCTGCCTGCCAGCGCGACCGCTGCCACCACCGCCTACCGCGCCTGCGTGGTCTGCGGCCACGCCCACGCGCGGTTGCAGTTCCCCAAGGACGGTTATTCGATGGTGGCCTGCCAGGCCTGCGGCGCGCTGTACGTGGGCGAAGACCCCGCGGCCATCGACTTCGACGCGCTGTACGGCCAGGCCTACTACACCGGCGGCAGCGACGCCGTGTTCGCCGACTACGTGGGCCAGGAGGCCGCGCGCCGCGCCCACGCGCGCCGCAAGCTGGCCGTGCTGCGCCACCTGCCGCCGCGCATCCCGCGCCACGGCCGCCTGCTGGACGTGGGCTGTGCCGCCGGCTTCTTTCTGGCCGAGGCGCGTGCGCACTACGAGGTGCAGGGCGTGGAGCTGTCCACCTGGAGTTCGGCCTACGCGCGCGACCGCCTGAACCTGCCCGTGTTCACCGGCACGCTGCAAGACGCCAAGCTGCCCGCCGACCACTTCGACGTGGTGACGCTGTGGGACGTGATCGAACACGTGCCCGAACCCGTGCCCGTGCTGGCCGCCGCCGCGCACGTGCTGAAGCCCGGTGGCCGCCTGGTGCTGAGCACCGGCGACTGGGGCAGCACCTACGCCCAAGCGCGTGGTGCCGACTGGCATTTGATGACCCCACCCTGGCACCTGACCATGTTCAGCCGCGCCAGCCTGCAGGTTGCGGCCGAATGGGCCGGCCTGCGCGTGGTGGCCTGGCGCAGCGAAGGCGTGGCCGGCGACGGCCCGCTGTGGCGCAACAAGGCCGCGTTGTTGGCCAGCCGCCTGCTCGGCTGGGGCGACATCGTGCGCCTGACGCTCACCAAGTGAAGCGGCGGCCGCGCGTGCCGGTGGGCTGCTGCCGCGGGACCACGGCATGAGCGGCAGCGTCGCCCGCGGCACGCTGATCAACCTGGCCACGCGCGTGGCCGGCGTGGGCATGGTGTTGTTGATCACCGCCTACACCGCACGCCTGGGCACCACGCAGCAGGGCAGTTTTGCGCTGTTCACCAGCCTGGAAGGGCTGCTGCTGGCGCTGTTCTCGGGCTTTGGCGTGGCGCTGGCGCGGCGGGTGTCGCACCACGGCGAACAACCGCGTGCGTTGGCCGGGGCGGTGGTGCTGGCCTGCGTGGGCCTGGGCACGCTGGCGGCGCTGGCGTTGTGGGCGGTGTCGGCCTTCGGTCCGGCGGCCTACGTCCACCTGTGGCTGCTGGCGCTGGCCGCGCCGGTGCTGCTGCTGGCGCCTAACCTCGCAGGTTGGTGGTTGGGCGAAGGGCGCATGGCGCCCATGTCGGCCACCTCGCTGGCGCCCCAGGCGCTGACGCTGACGGGCCTGCTGGCCTTGGCCGCGCTGGGCACGGCCGGCCTGGCCCAGGTGTTGGGCGCCTGGGTGGGGGCCAAGGTGCTGGTGGGTTTGGGCGTGGTGGTGGTGCTGTGGCGTGCGGGCCGCCTGGCCTGGCCGGGCGCGGTGACCACAGGCCCCAGTGGCTGGGCGATGCTGCGCGCTGAAGCGCCCTTCATCGCCACCATCGGCGGCACCAACCTCATCGGCCTGCTGAACTACCGCGTGGGCCTGTTCGTCATCGAACGCACGCTGGGCCTGTCGTCCACCGGCGTTTATTCCATCGCCGTGGTGGTGGCCGAACTGCTGTGGTTCGTGTCGGGTTCGCTCACGCAGGCCGTGTACGGCCGCATCGGCACGGCCGACCGCGCCCAGGCCGCGGCCACCACCTTGCGGGTGGTGCACCTCAGCCTGGCCGCGCTGCTGGCCGTGGCGCCCTTGCTGGCGCTGCTGGCCGTGGCCCTGGTGCCGCAGGTGCTGGGCCCGGCCTACGCCGCCAGCCTGCCGCTGCTGGCCTGGCTGTTGCCCGGTGCGCTGCTGTTCGGCGGTGCTTCGGCGCTGTCGGCCTACTTCACCAACCACGCCGGCGCACCGCGGGTGCCGGCCCAGGTGGCGGCGCTGTCGCTGGTGCTGAACGCCACGCTGGCCGCCAGCCTGGTGCCCTTCATGGGCATGGCCGGCGCGGCCTTGGCGGCCAGCCTGTCGTACACCGCCTCGGTGGCCTTGTTGGCTTGGCGTTTTGCGCGCCACGCGGGCCTGCCGCTGCGGGCGCTGCTGCCGGGGGCTGTGCTGTGGGCCGACCTGCGGGCGCTAGCATCATGGCCGCGGCGGGGCAGGGGCCCGGCAGGGAAGGGCTGATTTGTTCATGCGGGCGGTGTTCAACCGGGTCTGGCGCGCGCTGTTCGCGCCGCGCATGCTGTATGGCTGGCGCCGGGGTGACGGGGTGTGGCTGCCGCACACCCGCATCAGCAGCGCCACACGCATCGAAGCGCCCGCGGCCCTGGCCGTGGAAGACCACGTCTACATCGGCCCCTTCAACCTGCTGGACGCCTCCGGCGGCCTGCACATCGGCGAAGGTGTGCAGGTCACCACCCACTGTGCCCTGCTGTCGCACAGCAGCCACCAGGCCCTGCGCCTGGCCGGCCGCCAGTACTTCGGCCTCGCCCAGCCGCCGGGTTTCCGGCTGGCGGCCACGCATGTGGGCCCCTATTGCTTCATCGGCCCGCACAGCGTGCTGGCGCCGGGCACACGCCTGGGCCGTGGGGTGCTGGTGAAGGCTTACAGCTATGTCAGCGGCGAGGTGCCGGACTTCGCCATCGTGGCCGGTCAGCCCGCCGTCGTGGTGGGCGACACCCGCGAGGCCGACGCCAGCTTCCTGGCCGACCACCCCGAGTGGCGCGAGGCCTACACCGCCTGGGCCGGTGCCGGCGGCCGCTGGCCTGCTGCATGAAGTCGTCACCGCCCGGCACCGCCCACCCTGTGCGTTATGTGCTGTGGGGCGACGGCGACAGCCCGCACCTGCTGAAGTGGGCGCGGGCGCTGGCGGCGCTGCCGCAGTTGGAACTGTGGGCCGCCAGCAGCCGGGGGTTTTTGCCGGGTTTTGACGCTTGCGTGCCCGCCGAACGCCGCCTGGCCCTGGCCACCCGCCCTGATGCCGCCGGTGGCAACTTCGCGCTGCTGAAACAGCTGCCCCGCCTGGTGCGCTGGCTGAAGCAGGTGGACGCCGCCGTGCTGCATGCCCACTACCTCAGCAGCCACGGCACGCTGGCCTGGCTGGCGCGGCGGCTGTTCGGCGTGCGCGCGGCCCTGGTGGCTTCGGCCTGGGGCAGCGACATCCTGGTGGCGCCCGCGCGCAGCCGCGTGCTGCGCTGGGCCACGCAGCGGGTGCTGCGCGACGCGCTGCTGAGCACCAGCGACTCGCAGGTGATGGCGCAGCGCATGGTGGCGCTGGGCGGCCAGCCGCCCCTGGTTTTCCCTTTTGGCCTGGACGCACTGCCGCCGCCCCCGCCGGAAAAAGCCGCCACGGCCTTCTTCGCCAACCGTGGGTTGGAGCCCATCTACCACCCCGAACGTGTGCAGAAGGTCTTTGAAGACCTGGCCGACCCTGCAGCCGAACTGGTGGTGGCCAACGATGGCTCGCTGCGTGCCGCGCTGCAGGCCAGCGCCGCAGCCAACGTGCGCTTCGTGGGCCGGCTGGACGCCACCACGCAGGCCACGCACTACGCGCAAGCGCAGTGGTACATCAGCCTGCCGCACAGCGACTCGGTGGCGGTGTCGGTGCTGGAAGCGATGGCGCATGGCTGTATCCCCATCCTGTCGGACCTGCCGGCCAACCGCGAG
>JBKCUM010000123.1:0-4170 GCA_046318395.1 Rubrivivax sp. | reverse complement strand
CGAGAGTTCTTCGCCCAGGCCCAAGGCCGCGGCTTGTTCACGCAGCCGGTGGGCGTGTTCGGCCTGCAACCAGCGCCGGGCCTGCGCACGCTGCAGGGCCTCGGGGCTGCGGTCTTCGCCGCTGGGGGGATCGCTGGGGTTTGATCGCACGGGGCCCATGCTAGTGCCTGCAGGCCAGACGCAGGCGGCTGGCCCCTGCTGACTTGGGGATGGTCAGGGACTTGTCGAACAGATTCGCCAAACGCGCCGAAGCACAGCTTCAGCGACCGTTGCAGTGGCACAGGGACGAGCCGCAGGGGCAAGGCCTGCCGTCAACTGCTCACAAATGCCTGAGCTCGGTCAATTCTCGCGGCCCCAGGGCAGGGTTGACTTCGACCACCTTCAGGCTGTCGTCTGGCAGCACCGCGAGGTCGATGATCCAGGGTGCGGGCGCCAATTGTTCCGCGACGTCTTGGGCCAGCCGCTGCAAGCGAGCGGCACTGTGCGCGAAACGCGGTGCTGAAGCGCCACGCAGGCACACGCTGGTTGCACGCGCAACGCCGCCCCGCACCAGGTAGCGTGCTTCGGTGACGTCCGCAAAGTCCTGGTAGGGCCACAAGTGCACCTGCAAGGTCTGGCCCGCGCGCTGCCAAGCTCGCACCATCACCCGTTGCGCCTGCGTCGGGGCGCGCAGCAGTGGCGCAACGACGGCCAGAAGGGGTACGCCCACATAGATCACCCCCAAACCGCCCGCATCCCGCCAACTTTTGATGCCCAGCTTGGGGTACATCGCTGTCGTGGCCGGTTCGGCCCATGCTTCGGGCGCGCGCAGCCGGAAACCCGAGCCGTACACCTGGACGGGCGCACTGCGCACCGGCCGCGACAGGTGCAGCCCCTGCACCGCAGGCGGCATTCGTTCGAATTCACAGGAGACCAGCCGCTCCCAGACCGACAGCGCCGCCATCAGGCGTCGAACGGCCTGAGGTGGGCCATGAACTGGTACAGATCTTCAGCCACAAACCCCAGGTTCGTGACGCTGCCCTCCCAATCGTGGGCATCAAAGTCCCAGTAGAAGACGCGCCCCGCAGACGCGCCAAACTCAATCAGCAGTTCGCCCTGCCCATAGTCCATGGCAAACGGCAACCAGTGGGCCGGGATGTCCAGGCGCCGATCGGCCTGCAGCCCTTCGTAGTAGCGCAGGGCTTGCGCGGGCGATTTGACAAACGAGACCACTTGGCTGCGCACAACCCGCTGGCCAACACCCTCTAGGCTGTGGTCAAACCGACAGTCAATTTCGTCGTCGAAAGGCACCGGGCCATAGGTCTTCATGAACTCAACATAGGCGGCCGGCGCCGGCTGTCCCAGGCGAACCTCGAGGGAACGCAGGTCCTCATCGGTGACCGGCTGGACATGTTGGCGTTGCCAATAGGCCAGGGTGGCGGGTGGAATTGCGAACGGCATGGCGACTGCTTACAACGGCTAAAAGAGTTGGTTGTTGGTCATCGAGTTACCGCCAGTGTGGGACACACCGCCGATCGCCTTGTCATGGATTTCGCGCGGAACGTAGCCGACCTTGCCGTCCTCGAAATGGTGGAGCACGAACTTGTCCTTCGCCGGCGGTTCCCATTGAGGATCGACCTCGCGCATCTGCTTCTTCAGCGCACGTCCGTCAGCCGCAGCGTCACCGCTCACCTCCCAAAGGTCGTGTTTCTGCCCTTGGACAAAGTTGTCGAAGTTGGGCGCCCCAGCGCGGAACTCAATTTCACTCACCACGCGGCCGTCGGGCAAGGTCTTCGGCTCGTCAAAGCGGAAGATGCCGCTGCCACTCTGGGGGGCAGCGCCATTCGGCGTGCGCCACGTGCCACCCGACTCAGGCATCTGCAACACGCGCCTGGTGCCATCGTTGTCGACGAGCTTTTTGCAGTCCTGGCAACCCGGCACCTTGTTGCGCGCGTCGAGCATCGCCTGCTGCACGCGCGCCAGCGCCTTCTCTCTCGCCGCGGCAACCTCTGACAGCTTGAAAGTCTCCCGCAAAGCGTCCGCGCCCATCTTCGCTAGGTTGTCACCACGCTGCAGCACCTTCTCCAGAATCGCAGCCGTCTTGGGGGCTCGCTTGGCGATCTTCAGAGGTTTGGCGACGGCATCTCCTGCGTAGGGAACCATGCTGGCTACCGACAGGCCTGCACCCATGAAGTCACCCTGCGCCAGCGACAAAACACCCCCTACAGCATCGCTGATAGGCGTGGGGTCGAACAGTCCTGCCACATCGGCGGCCACCGAGGCGTACTCCATCTTTGACATGCCCTTGGCTTCGTCAGCGAGCGTGTCCCACACGTTCTTTTTGGCCTGCTCGGCCAGGGCGTCTTCGTAGGCTTCGCTCACAGGCCGACCCTCCACACAACATGGGCCCGGGTACGCGACCGGAAATGGTCTGGTGCGCTCACACGGCCTCCAGCCAAAACCGCTGACGCCACTCCGCAGGACCGTCGTACCGCAGGGCATCGGTCCAGGCGGCTGCAAAGTCGGCCTCCGCCAAACGCTCAAAGCGCTGGATCGCGCTCAACGCTTGATTGGCCAGGACTGCCGCGATTTGAGGTTGCTTGAAAAAGCCCGGAGCAATGTCCCAGCGCAAGCGCACGAAGACGCGCAACATCTGGACGTCGTCAATCCCGAACCGCATCGCGATCGAGACGCTGTCTTCGATCACCCAGCGCAGATAGGGCCGGGAATAGGCCTCCGCCACGTGCGGACGGAACTCGCGCAGGTGCCTCTCAATGTCTGCCACCCGCAGTTGCGGGCTCTTGAGCACCATCTCTTCCAACTGGCTTCTGCGCACCACCAACATCGGTCAACTTCCTGAATCAGGCTGCCTGTTTGGCCCCGACCCGGCGGCAGTGGAGGGTCCCGCGCACGTCGCGACGAAACTCCAGCACGTTGTCGCCCACGTCCTCGCAGATCCAGGCGGTGATGTCGCCGAAGAATGCTGCCAACTGCACCGCATCGGCGGTGGGCAAGAAAGCACGCAGCACACGCGGGTCGTACCAGCGGAACAGCAGCTTGCGACCATCTGGGCCGTGCACCTTGAGCAACTTACGCAATTGGTGGCGGAGATTGGCTGGATCAGAGGTCCGCAGGACCACGCCCCAACTTCGGCACAGGCCTTCGTCGATCCATTGCCGGGCCAGGCGATGGCCAGGCGGCAACTCCACGAGGTGCGGTGCCACGACCTCCAGTTCCCGCGGCACGGCTCCGCTGTACAGACAGCGGAGCTCCAGCCGCGAGCCCAACAACATGCGGTAGATGGCCGGGTCACGGGCACAGTCGAACACCGCCCAGGTCGAAGGTGAAGCGGCACCTTGCGGCCAAATCAGGTCCAGAAGGGGCTGCTGCCCGGCAAGAGCATCGCTCATCGCCCACCCACCCGTGAACACTCTTCGCAGAACGGCACGCCGTCGTTGGCCGCTTCCCGCAGGCTGCGCGCCATCGCGGCCGCATCGACATCTGCAGACAACGTGCCCTGCACATCGATCGGCGCATCCGGGACTGCGGCCCGGGCGGCCCGCGGCGCAGGGGCCGGACCAGGCGCCGAGCTGGCCGCTGCGGGCGCGGGCTTGGGCGCCAACCTCAGCGGCACGGCCGTGCGCTGGCCGGTGCGGCCCCACAGCGGCTGGCCGGCCGACCACAGTTGCAGCACCTCGTGGTCGCTCAGCCGCGAGAGTTCTTCGCCCAGGCCCAGGGCCGCGGCTTGTTCACGCAGGCGGTGGGCGTGTTCGGCCTGCAACCAGCGCCGGGCCTGCGCACGCTGCAGGGCCTCGGGGCTGCGGTCTTCGCCGCTGGGGGGAGCGCTGGGGTTGGATCGCTCGGGGCCCGTCCTCGTGCCTGCAGGCCAGACGCAGGCGGCTGGCCCCGGCTGACGTGGGGAGGGGCTGGGCCTTGGTGGACGGGGCCGCCGTGGCCTGCATGTCCACGAAAGGTGATCCGTCCGTCGAAGCCTGCTCCAGCCTTTGCACCAGGCCGGCGTTGTCTTGCGGTGCGGCCGCCGCACTGGCGGGCGCCGCAGCCCTGGCCCGCGGCGCCGGGGCCGGCGCCGGGCTGGCGGCCGCAGCCGCCGCCACGGGCTTGGGCGCCAGCCGCAACGGCACCGCCTTGGGCTGCCCCTGGCGGCCCCACAGCGGTTGGCCAGCCGACCAC
>JBKCUM010000122.1:0-9417 GCA_046318395.1 Rubrivivax sp. | reverse complement strand
GTGCGGACTCGGCCTCACGGATGGCTTCCGCCACTTCCACAAGGACGGCGGCCACTACACATGGTGGGACTTCCGCACGCGCGGCTTCCAACGCAAGGCCGGCCTGCGCATCGACCACATCCTGATGAGCCCCGCGGCCCTGTCCGCTTGCACCGCCGTAGAGATAGACCTCGCCGCGCGCGACGGCGACAAGCCCAGCGAACACGCGCCCGTGGTCGCGACACTAGCCTAATCCGCTAGATCCACATTGCGGCGCTCGCGCAGGAACAGGGTGCCGATGATGAGAGTGATGCCGGCGATGGTCATGGGGTACCACAGGCCGGCGTAGGGGTTCTGGAACTTGTTCACGGCCCACAGACCGATGAAGGGCACGAGCCCGCCGAAGACGCCATTGCCGATGTGATAGGGCAATGACATCGAGGTGTAGCGGATGCGCGTGGGGAACAGTTCCACCAGCATCGCGGCGATGGGGCCGTAGACCATGGTGACGTACAGCACCAGGATGGTCAGGATGCCGACGATGGTCCACCACTGGCCGCCCATGAACTCGATGGGCTTGGCCTTGGGCGGGTAGCCCGCGGCCTTCAGCGACTCCACGACGTCCTTCTTGAAGGCCGCCACGGCCTTGGCCGAAGCTTCGTCGAACTTGTGGCCACCGGCCATGGTGGTGGCCGTGGGCGGCAGCAGTTCCTTGTCGCCGATCTTCACGCTGGTGGGCGTGCCCGGCGCACCGGCCACGTTTTCGTAGCTGGCCGAGTTCTGCGTCAGCGCACGTTTGGCGATGTCGCAGCCCGACAGGAAGTCCACCTCACGCGCCACCGGGCTGCCCTGGAACGAGCAGGTCTTGGGGTCGGCCGTCACCGTGATCTTGGCGGTGGCCTGCGCCTTGGCCAGTTCGGGGTTGGCGGCCTTGGTCAGCGCTTCGAACAGCGGGAAGTAGGTCAGCACCGCCAGCAGCATGCCGGCCATGATGATGGGCTTGCGGCCGATCTTGTCGGACAGCGTACCGAACACCACGAAGAACGGCGTGCCGATGATCAGCGACACCGCCACCAAGATGTTGGCCGTGGCGTTGTCCACCTTCAACACGCTGGTCATGAAGAACAGCGCGTAGAACTGGCCCGAGTACCACACCACGCCCTGACCCATCACCAGGCCGAACAAGGCCAGCATGACGATCTTCATGTTCTTCCACTGGCCGAAGGATTCGGTCAGCGGTGCCTTGGAGGTCTTGCCCTCTTCCTTCATCTTCTTGAAGGCGGGCGATTCGTTCATCGCCAGTCGGATCCACACGCTGATGGCCAGCAGCAGGATGGACAGCACGAACGGCACACGCCAGCCCCATTCGGCGAAGCTGGCTTCACCCAGCACCGAACGCGTGCCCAGAATCACCATCAGGCTCAGGAACAGGCCCAGCGTGGCGGTGGTCTGGATCCAGGCGGTGTAAGCGCCACGGCGGCCATGCGGCGCGTGCTCGGCCACGTAGGTGGCGGCACCACCGTATTCACCACCCAGGGCCAGGCCCTGCAGGATGCGCAGGCCGATCAGGATGATGGGCGCGGCCACGCCGATGCTGGCGTAGCTGGGCAGAATGCCCACGATGAACGTGGACAGGCCCATGATCAGGATGGTCACCAAGAAGGTGTACTTGCGGCCGATCATGTCGCCCAAGCGGCCGAACACCAGCGCGCCGAAGGGGCGCACGATGAAACCGGCCGCGAAGGCCAGCAGCGACGCGATGAACTGGGCCGTGGGGTCCAACGCCGCAAAGAAGTGCTTGCCGATGAAGGCCGCCAACGAACCGTAAAGGTAGAAGTCGTACCACTCGAAAACCGTACCGAGCGAAGAAGCGAAGATGACTTTCTTCTCTTCCTTCGTCATCGGTGCGGTGGAAGTCGCCACCGTGGATGCCATGTTCGTGTCTCCTGAAACCCAGGCGCCCCCGAACACCGGCGGCGCATGGCAGGGACTGTGGGCGCGGGCTCTGACCGTTCTCTGACGCGGCGCTGCCACCAAACTTACGACTCGCGGGTAAACCCGGTCGGTTCATTCCGCCCAGCGAAAATACCCACACTTTGTGGGGAAAACCCCTGCGGGCGTTTTCGGGGCCGGTCTTCAGTTGTCCTGCACCTTGGTGCCGCGCACCGGCACGTCGCCGGAGCCTTTGCTGTTCACCTTGCCGCGGGCCTTCAGCGTGATGTCGCGGCCCTGGATCACGATGTCACCGTTCTTGTTCAGCACGATGCTGGCGTCGCCACAGCGCAGCACCAGCTCTTCACTGGCCAGCACCTGCACCGAGCGTGCGCTCAGCGTGTGGGTCTGGCGGCTGTCCTGCAGCACCGGTCCGTTCACCCGCACCGTCTGACCACCGCCCACCGTGAGGTGCAGGTGGGTGCCCACCTGGGTGTCGCTGCCCGCGCCCACGCTGACCCGCTGGCCGGCGCTGATGGTCAGTTCGTCGTGGCCGTCGATCTTTTGAACGCGGTGGGGCATGCGGGGTCTCCAAGGCACACGGCCCAAGCTTGGCCGCGCCCCACTGTGCCACGGCGCCCAGCCTGGACCGCCCGCGGCGCGGGCCGGGCGCTGGGCAGGCGGGGCCAGTCAGGCGCGGCGCACCACGCCAGGCCGGACGGCGCCGGCTTCGGCCCAGGCCGGTCCGTCGAACCAGGGGTCGCCCCGCAGCGCAGCGGCCAGCATGGGCAACGCGTCCTGGCCCCAGAACAGGCGGCCATCGTCCAGCTGGAAGCTGGGCACGCCGAACACGCCGGCCGCGATGGCGGCCTCGGTGTTGGCGCGCAGCGCCTGCTTCACCGCGGCGCTGTCGGGCGCCAGGGCCGGCGCCAGCGCGTCGGTCAGCGCCTGCAGGCGGTCGGGCGCGGTGGCGGCGGCACCACCGCCTTGCCACACATGGCGGAACACGGCTTCGGCCACGCGGCGGTTGGACACGGCGCCAGTGGCGTCGGCCTCGCCGCAGGCCACCAGCAGGCGCAGCAGTGGCAAGGGGTTGAACGGGTGTTCGGCCGGGGCCTGGGTGGGCGTGCCCTGCTGCTGCGCCAGCCAGGCCACGTGGCGGAAGGTCCAGGCACGTTTAGGTTCCAGCTCGGCCGGGCCCTTCTGGCCCCAGTGGTTCAGCAGGCCGGCGAACAACACCGGTCGGTGGTCCACCACGTGGCTCAGGCCTGCCAGGGCCTGCGGCAGGCGGTCGAAGGCCAACCAGGCGTAAGGCGAGATGACGTCGAACCAAAACGTGATGCGCTGCAGGGGCATGGCGGGCTCCGGGTTGAAGAGGGGTGCCGAGGGGTGGGCCGTGCAGCGCTGGTGGCTTCAGCGGCGCGGCGTGCGCTCGCGCGGGGGCAGCGCGCGCCAGGGTTCGGTGCGCGCCAGTTCGGCCCAGTGGGCCTGGCGTGCCGGCAGCTGCGCCAGCACGGCGCGGCGCGCCTCGTCAGGCAGGCGGCCCCAGCCGGCGATTTCGTCGATGCGGCGCAGGCAGCCTTCGCACCAGCCGGTGGCCGCGTCCATGCGGCACACGTTGATGCAGGGCGAGGCGACGGGGCCGGCGTCGTTGGCAGAAGGGGCGGTGGGCAGGTTCAAGTGTGCACTCGTTTGAAAAGTCAGGCGGCGGCGGCTGGTGCGGCTGGTGCGGCCGGCGCGGGGGGCTGCACCACGTCTTCCACCGGCGCGCCGGTCAGCGCCTGCAGCTGCGCGGGCGTCAGCGCGAACACGCCGTTGGGGTGGCCGGCGGCGGCCCACACCACGTCGAAACGGAACAGGTCGCGGTCGATCAGCGTGGTGGGCGGCGTGGCGTGGGCCACTGGCGACACCCCGCCGATGGAAAAGCCGGTGCGCGCTTTCACGAAGTCGGCATCGGCGCGGCCCAGTGGCCCCACCAGCGCCGCCACACGTTTTTCGTCCACTCGGCGGTCGCCCGAGGTGACAACCAGCACCGTGCTGTCGTCGGCCTTGCGGCGGAACACCACGCTCTTGGCGATCTGCCCCAGCGCCACGCCCAAAACGTCGGCCGCTTCTTGCGCGGTGCGCGCGGTGGCGGCCAGGAACAGTGGCGCGTTCGGGTGGCCGGCCGCGGCCAAGGCGGCGACGACACGCTGAAAGCCCTCGGGGCGCTCTGACATGGGAACAGGATGGTCTTCGCTCATGCCAGGATTGTCGCGAAAGCCTGAACGGGCTGCCGAACCCGCAGAGGAAGCACAGCGCGGCTGTCGGCCGCGTGGCGATGCTCAGCGCGGCTTCTTGGCGCGCAAATCCTGCTGCGTGGGCACCGGCAGGTGGATGCCCTGGGCCTTCATGCGTTCGACCAACACCTGCAGGTCGGCCTGCATGGCCGAACCCGGCGTGGCCTTGGCCAGCAGGTCCTGCACCAGGTTGGCCGGTGTGGCACCACCCCGTGTGGGTTCGATGGCGAACGAGGCCCCGTGCTTTTCCACCAGCATGCGTGCCAGGGGCACGTCGAACGCCGTCAGCGCGTCCATCATCGGCGTGAAGCCCGCAGCACTTCGGAAGTCCACGGGCGCACCACGCGAGATCAGCAACGACAACGACTTCGGCCGGCCCATGGCCACGGCGCGGAAGAGCAGGGTCTGCTGGGTGTCGAGCCGCAGTTGCGCCCAAGGGCGCACGGCCAGCATGGCGTCCAGCTGCGGCGTCTTGTCCAGCGTGATGGCGAACAACAGGGCTGCGCCAAAACCTGCAGTGTCGAGTTCGGCGTCGGCCCCCAAACGCATCAACAAGGCCAGCGCGGCGTTGTTTTCCGCGGCCACCGCGTAATGCAGGGGCCGGATGCGGTTGGGCTTGTCACGCGGGCCTTCGTCGTTGACCTGCCCGCCTGCAGCCACGGCCGCTTGCGCTGCGGCCTGGTCACCCTTCAGCGCGGCGTTCAGCAGGTCCACGGTGGGGGCGGCGGCGAAGTAGTGCGACGGGCGGCGCAGGTCGAAGCTGGGCGCGGGGCGGGCGATGGTGTTCATGGCCTGCCCAGTAGCCCCCAGGTGCTTGAAGAACCCCGCCAGCAACAGGGCGGCAGAGACGCTGCGGCGGCAGACCCAGCGGGTCAGGCGGTGTGGTGATTTCATGCACCACCCACACAGGCGAAACACCAGAAGCCGCCTTCCGGTCGGCCGGGCGACGCCCTGTGAATGCCGGGCCGGGCCGACCCCATCAGGAAGCCGCGACAGCGTCCGAGCCGGCTGCCGGCGGCGACCACAGCGTGCGGCTGCGAACGCCTTGACCGCCGCGCCCTTCAAAGGCCTGCAGCGCACCGGCGTCGTCCACCGCGAACCAGGTTTGCACCGGGCCGAAGAAGGCTGACCAGGGCACAGGTTCGCCCCGCGGCAACAAGGCGCGCAAGACGCGCGGGTCGTAGAAGCGGAAGAGCTGCGGGCGGGGTTCGCTGGCTCTGACCTTCAGCAAGCGAGACAAATGGTGGCGCACGGCGTTGGGGTCGTCGCTGCGCAGCAGCACACCCCAGTGCGCTTGCCAAGCGTGCGCCAGCCAGTCGGCCAGCAGGCGGTGGCCGTACGGCACCTCCACCAACTGCGGACCGGCACGCGCAACGGCGTGGGCCACGGGCGCGTCAAACAGCGTGCGCACCTCCAGCCGCGAGGTCAGCAACATGCGGTGGACCTGCGTGCTGCGTGCGCCGTCCCACACCGCCCACACGCTGGGCGAGGCCGCGCCCTGCGGAAACAGCAGTGCCTGCAGTTCGGCCGACGTTGGGCGGGCGCTTGGTGTCATGGGGGGGTGGAAGACGGTGACCTATTCTGCGACAGGCAGGCCCTGGGCCTTCATCTGCTGGCGCATCTGCTCAGGAGGCACGGCTGGAAACTTCGCGCCACGCTTCGCCATGGCGTCGCGCAGGCGCTCGAACTTGCCTGCCAGTTCGGTGCCGGGCGCTTGCCTACCGTGGATGCGCTGAACAGCCCAGGCCGGCGTGACACCGTTCGTAAAAGGCAAGCTGACATCGGCACCGCGCTCCACCAGCATCAGCGCAAGATCGGGCTGCACGGAGGTGATCGCCTCAGTCAAGGCCGTGCCACCGATGCTGTCGCGCTGGTTCACGTCGGCGCCGCGGTCCAGCAACAGTTTCACGTGGGCAGGCGTGCCGGACAAGACGGCCCGCTGCAGCATGAGGTTCTGCCTAGGATGGATGTGATTGGGCGACAGCCCCCCATCCAACAACGCTGTGAGCAACGTCAATTCAAGCGACTCAAAGGCAGCATTCAATGGTGTGCCCAGGCCCTGGACCACCTGCTCGTCGGGTCTGGAACCCAAAGACACCAGCAAAGACACGGCCGGGAAGTTTTTGTCGGCAACAGCGAACCACAGCAGCGTCATGTTCTTACGACCAGGCGCCTCCAAGTCCAAACCTTGGGCCAGTTGCCGCGCCTTGGCGAAGTCTTTGGCCTGCAGCGCGCTCGCCAGTTCGAGGTAGCGGCCAGAGAAAAACTGTTCAGCAGAAGGAACCATGGCCATCCCGCTCAAGGCGAGGACCGCCAAGATGCCTTGCAACAAGCGCTTGGTCCACTGCGGCAACCTGTTGAACATGGTCGAGCGCCTGGCCTGGTTCGAGGGCTCCACAGGCGGCGACTATTCGGCGACCGGCAGGCCCTGGGCCTTCATCTGCTGGCGCATCTGCGCCGGGGACAGCGCCGGGAACTTGGCACCGCGTTGCGCCATGGCGTCACGCAAGCGCGCGAACTTCACAGCGAGTTCGGAGGCAGGCACCTGGTCTTGCAACGCCAGCTGCACCGCCCAAGCCGGCGTCACGCCATTGACTTTAGGAAGGCTGATGTTAGCTCCGCGCTCAACCAGCATCAGTGCCAGTTCGGGTTGAACCGTCGAAATGGCCTCGGTCAATGCCGAGCCACCAACGCTGTCGCGCTGGTTCACGTCGGCACCACGGTCCAGCAGCAGCTTCACATGGGATGGTGTGCCCGACAGGACGGCCCGCTGCAGCAACAGCTTTCGCTGAGGGTGCGTGTGCACAGGAGAAAGTCCCCCGTCTAACAGTGCGGTCAACAAATCCAGTTCGCGGGACTCCAAGGCTGCATTCAGTGGCGAACCCAGGCCCTGCACCACCTGCTCGTCAGGCCGGGAACCCAGAGTCACCAGCAAGGACACGGCCGGGAAGTTCTTGTTGGCGATGGCGAACCACATCAGCGTCATGCCCTTCCGACCAGGCACCTCCAGATCCAGACCCTGGGCCAATTCGCGGGCCTTAGCGAAGTCTTTGGCCTGCAGCGCGCGCGCCAGTTCGAGGTAGCGGCCGGAGAAGAACTGTTCAGCAGAAGGCACCATGGCCATGCCGCTCAAGGCGAGGACCGCCAAGATACCCTGCAACAGGCGCTTGGCCCAGCGAAGCAAGCCACTGAGCCTGGTCGAGCGCCGGGCCCGGTTCGAGGCCTCCACGGTCGGGGACTATTCTGCGACCGGCAGGCCTTGGGCCTTCATCTGCTGGCGCATCTGATCAGGCGGCAAGGCCGGAAACTTGGCACCGCGTTGCGCCATGGCGTCGCGCAAGCGCGCGAACTTCACGGCGAGTTCAGACCCCGGTACCTGGCGGTCCAGCGATCTTTGAACGGCCCACCCAGGCGTCAGGCCGGTCACCATGGGTCGGCTGACGTCTGCACCTCGCTCTACGAGCATCAGCGCGAGGTCGGGCTGCACAGACGCAATGGCCTCGGTCAAGGCCGAACCACCGACACTGTCGCGCTGGTTCACGTCGGCACCACGGTCCAGCAGCAACTTCACGTGGGCTGGCGTGCCCGACATGACTGCGCGCTGCAGCAACAGCTTTCGCTGAGGATGCGTGTGCGTTGGTGAAAGCCCCCCATCCAACAACGCCTTCAGCAGGTCCAGCTCACGAGACTCCAGCGCAGCGTTCAGCGGCGAGCCCAATCCCTGCACCACCTGCTCGTCAGGGCGGGAACCCAAAGACACCAGCAAAGACACGGCCGCGAAGTTCTTGTTGGCGATGGCGAACCACAGCATCGTCATTTCTTTGCGCCCAGGCGCTTCGAGGTCCAGACCTTGGGCCAACTCACGCGCCTTGGCGAAGTCCTTGGCCTGCAACGCGCGCGCCAATTCAAGGTAGCGGCCGGAGAAGAACTGTTCAGCAGAAGGAGCCATGGCCATCCCGGTTAATGAGAACACCGCCAGAAAGACCTGCACCAGCCGCATTGCCCAACGCGGCAGCCAAGTGAATCGGTCAGCTTCAAAAGTCTTCATCGCAGCAATGAAGGAATGCCAGTGGCAGCGGCCAGTGTCGCCTGGTCTTCGGTCTTCTGCGACTCGATGCCCGCGATGACCTGGTCCATACCGTGGCGAGCGACGGGGTTGCCACCGCTGCTGGGCAACGGCCGGCGATCGCCCACCGCATCGTGCATACCAGCTGACAGCCCCACTTTCGCTAAGCCTCCTACCAAGGCCCCAACTGGGCCACCTGCCAGGAATCCTGCGCCAGCCGCCGCCAAGGTGCCTTTGATGCCTTGCTCTTGAATGCCGGTCAGGACTTCACCGTCCACTTGGTAGGCCATGATCTGAGAGTCCTGCAGCACACCCCCGTACTTCGCTACGGTGCTCGGATGCAAACCCGCCGAGTTGAACGTGGTGGCTGACAAGCCACTGGCTCGGGATGCCGCCGAAGCCATTCCGCCGCCTAGCGAGTGACCCGTGATCTCTACAGAAGCACCCTGTAAGTCCAACTTGCTGCCGATCGCGACCGCCTTCTCGTAATAGGGCGAATGCATGTTCAAGCCCTGGCGCAGGTTGTTGACCCAGTCCTGCCCACTGGTGGGCGTGGTGCCCTTGAAAGAAACAACAGGCTTGAGATCACCACCGAAAACGCTGTCAATGGGCTCGTACATCTGAGCCCGGAACTGTGAGTCCGGCACTTCCAAGTCTGAAGGCTCCAGACCGTACTTGCGCAAAGCGTCAGCATCTTTGCTGATGTTCTTCCACCCCTCCGGTGGCCCGGCCTCCGGCGTGTAGACGTTGGCCGCCAACTGCGCCTTCTCCACCGAGTTGATGTTCTCGGCAAAACGCGTGGTGGCACGGCCGAGGTCGTCTCGCGCCTGGCCGGGGGACATGGTGGCCAGCTTGTCCTGCGCGGCCGCGATCTGGCTTTTGCGGTTCGCGCGCCGTTGGGCCTTGGTGGACGGGGCCGCCGTGGCCTGCAGGTCCACGAAAGGCGAGCCGTCCGTCGAAGCCTGCTCCAGCCTTTGCACCAGGCCGGCGTTGTCTTGCGGTGCGGCCGCCGCACTGGCCGGCGCCGCAGCCCTGGCCCGCGGCGCCGGGGCCGGCGCCGGGCTGGCGGCCGCAGCCGCCGCCACGGGCTTGGGCGCCAGCCGCAACGGCACCGCCTTGGGCTGCCCCTGGCGGCCCCACAGCGGTTGGCCAGCCGACCAC
>JBKCUM010000121.1:0-6569 GCA_046318395.1 Rubrivivax sp. | reverse complement strand
CACCTGGGCCCGTTGGTCGGCCTGTGGACCGCGCTGCAGCACTGCCCCACGCCCTGGCTGGTGGCCGTGCCCTGCGACCTGCCCGACCTGCCGGCCGACCTGGTGGCACGGCTGTGCGACGTCGCCGGGCCCGAGCACCTGGCGGTGCAGGCGGCCACGCGGGCGGCTGAAACTTCAAATAGGGCCGATGACATCGGCGGTGGTCACCCAGGCCAGCGGGCCCCGCACCTGCACCCCGCCTGTTGCTTGCTGCACCGGGACGCCGCACCGGCGCTGGCGGCCTACCTGGTGGGCGGCGGACGCCGGCTGCGCGAAGGGCTGGCCTGCGTGCCACTGGCCACCGCGGTGTTCGACGACGACCGCGCCTTCGTCAACACCAACACACTGGCCGACTTGGCCGCGCGTGCGGCGAACTCGCCGCCCAGCGACTGACCCCGCACCCGCAGCGTCAGGCCGGCGGTCGACCGGCGTTCAGCCCCCGCCCTGAACGGCGCTGGCCCGCGCCACCGGCTGCAACTGCGCGGCATGCGCTTGCACAGCCTGCAGCACCAGTGGCTGCAAGCCTTCGCCGCCGGCCTGCACATGGGCCAACAAGGCCAGGCGCATGGGCGGGGCCCAGAACTTCTGCAGGTGCTGGGCCACGCCGGCCTGGGCTTCGGTGGTGTCGGGCATGGCTTCGAAGAACTGGCCGATGCGGTTGGCCATGTGGACCAGGTTGTGGATGTCCATGCGCAGAGGTTTCAGTGAAAGTGTCAGCGCGGCTTCAGCCCACGCTGCTGGGCAGCGGCGGCAGGCCCAGCCGCTCAGGGAAAGCGTATGCCACGAAGTCGTCACCGCGCACAAAACCGGCCAGCGGCAGGCCAGCGGCCCGCGCCGTGTCCACGGCCAGGCTGGTGGGCGCTGACACCGCAGCCAGCGCGCTGGCGCCGGCGAACACGGCTTTTTGCACCATCTCGAAACTGGCGCGGCTGGTGATGGCGATGAAGCCCGGTTCAGCGGCTGGGCCAGCCGTTGCGCCCTGCCGCAGGCGGGCGCCCACCAGCTTGTCCAGCGCGTTGTGGCGGCCGATGTCTTCGCGCAGACACAGCACCTCACCTTGGGCGCTGCACCAAGCCGCGGCGTGGCTGGCACCGGTCAGGCCGGCCACGGCTTGGTGCTGGCGCAACGCCAGTTGGGCACGGGCCAGGGCGGTGGGGCTGAGATGCGCCACGGGCACGGGCGGCAGTTCGCGCTGCACCTGCTGCAGGCTTTCTGTGCCACACAGGCCGCAGCCGGTGCGGCCGGCCAGTTGGCGGCGGCGGTCTTTCAAGCGCCAGGCGCAGGCGGCCGTGACCTGCAGGCGCAGCTCCAGCCCCTGGTCCACGGCCACCAGCTCGGTGTCCAGCAGCTCTTCCGGGCCAGTCACCAAGCCTTCGGTGAACGCAAAACCCAGCGCAAAGTCTTCCAGGTCGGCCGGGCTGGCCAGCATCACCGCGTGGCTGATGCCGTTGAACACCAGGGCCACCGGCACTTCTTCGGCCAGCCAGTCGGCCTGCAACTGGGCTTGCGGCGAAGCCTGCCCACCGCGCCAGCGCGCCACAGTCTGCTGGCGCACACCGGGCGGTGGCAGCGGGGCGTCGCCGGCCATCACGGCCCCGGTGGCGCGCTGGCCAAGGCGGTGGCCGCGTCGGTTTCAGCGCCGGCCAGGGCCCCGCTGAAAGCCTCGGCGTCCTGCCCCGCCAGGTGCAGCTGCCGCTGGTTGAACTGGCGGTAGCGCTGTTGCCAGGCCGAGGGCTGCGTGACCTTCACCACCTGCACCGCCGTCACCTTGTATTCCGGGCAGTTGGTGGCCCAGTCGGAGCTGTCGGTGGTGATGACGTTGGCCCCGCTCTCGGGGAAGTGGAAGGTGGTGTAGACCACGCCCGGCTGCAGGCGTTCGGTGACGGTGGCGCGCAGCACGGTGTCGCCGGCGCGGCTGCTGATGCCCACCCAGTCGCCGTCGGCAATGCCACGTTCTTGCGCGTCGTGCGGGTGGATGTCCAGCCGGTCTTCGGTGTGCCAGGCGCTGTTGGCGGTGCGCCGCGTTTGTGCGCCCACGTTGTACTGGCTGAGGATGCGGCCGGTGGTCAGCAGCAGCGGGTAGCGGCGTGTCACCTTCTCGTCGCTGGCCACATACGGCGTGTTGAAGAAACGGCCCTTGCCCCGCACAAAACGTTCGCGGTGCATGGTGGCCGTGCCGGCTTCTTCGGTGCTGTCGTTGCAAGGCCACTGCAGGCTGCCCAGGCGTTCCAGCTTGGCGTAGCTGACGCCGGCAAAACTGGGCGTCAGCGCCGCCACTTCCTGCATCACTTCTTCGGGGTGGCGGTAATGCATGGGGTAACCCAGGGCATTGCTCAGCGCCATGGTCACTTCCCAGTCGCCCAGGCCGGCCAGTGGTGGCAGCACCTGGCGCACGCGGCTGATGCGGCGTTCTGCGTTGGTGAAGGTGCCGTCTTTTTCCAGGAAGCTGCTGCCGGGCAGCAGCACATGGGCGTACTTGGCGGTTTCGTTCAGGAAGATGTCCTGCACCACGATGCAGTCCATGGCGCTGAGCGCGGCGGCCACGTGCTGGGTGTTGGGGTCGCTCTGCACGATGTCTTCGCCCACGCAGTACAGCCCCTTGAAACTGCCCGACAGCGCGGCCTCGAACATGTTGGGAATGCGCAGGCCCGGCTCGGGGCTGAGCTCCACGCCCCAGGCGGCTTCGAACTGGCTGCGCACCGTGCTGTCGCTGATGTGGCGGTAGCCCGGCAGTTCGTGCGGGAAGCTGCCCATGTCGCAGCTGCCCTGCACGTTGTTCTGGCCGCGCAGTGGGTTCACGCCCACGCCTTCACGGCCCACCATGCCGCAGGCCATGGCCAGGTTGGCGATGCCGATGACCATGGTGCTGCCCTGGGCGTGTTCGGTCACACCCAGGCCGTAGTAGATGGCCGAATTGGGGCCGGCCGCGTACAGCCGCGCGGCGGCGCGCAGTTCGGCCGCGGGCACGCCGGTCACCGCCTCGAAGGCTTCCGGCGAATGTTCGGGCCGGGCCACGAATTCACGCCAGGCGTTGAAGCTGGCGGTGTCACAGCGTTCGGCCACATAGGCTTCGTTCACCAAACCTTCGGTCACCACCACGTGGGCCATGGCGGTGATGACGGCCACGTTGGTGCCTGGGCGCAGCTGCAGGTGGTGGTCGGCGCGCACATGGGGCACGTCGGCCACCAGGTCGATGCGGCGCGGGTCCACCACCACCAGCTTGGCCGGCGCGGCCACGCGGCCGTTGGCGCGCAGCCGGCGTTTCATGCGCGAGGCGAACACCGGGTGGGCGTCGCTGGGGTTGGCGCCGATGACCACGATGACGTCGGCCTGCTCCACGCTTTTGAAGGTCTGCGTGCCGGCCGAGGTCCCGAAGGTCTGGCCCATGCCATAGCCGGTGGGCGAATGGCAGACGCGGGCGCAGGTGTCCACGTTGTTGGTATTGAAAGCCGCACGCACCAGCTTTTGCACCAGGTAGACCTCTTCGTTGGTGCAGCGGCTGCTGGTGATGCCGCCCACCGCGTCTTTGCCATGCGCGGCCTGGATGGCCTTGAAGCGGTTGGCCGCGAACTGGATGGCTTCTTCCCAGCCCACTTCGCGCCAGGGGTCGGTGATGTGCTCGCGCACCATGGGCTGGGTGATGCGGTCGGCGTGTGTGGCATAGCCCCAGGCGAAGCGGCCTTTCACGCAGCTGTGGCCCTCGTTGGCCTTGCCGTCTTTCCACGGCACCATGCGCACCACCGTGTTCTGCCAGGCGACAGTGGTGGTGTTGTCCTCATCAGTCAAGGCCGTGGTGGGGGCCGCGGCCACCGGCGGTTTGGCCTTCACCTCGGCCTTGAAGCCGCAGCCCACGCCGCAGTAGGCGCAGGTGGTCACCACGCTGTGTTCGGGCAGGCCGTGTTCGATGACGCTCTTTTCCTGCAGCGTGGCCGTGGGGCAGGCTTGCACGCAGGCGCCGCAGCTCACGCACTCGCTGCCCATGAAACTTTCGCCCTGGCCGGGCGTGACTCGGCTGTCAAAACCACGGCCGGCGATGGTCAGCGCAAACGTGCCCTGCACTTCTTCGCAGGCGCGCACGCAGCGGTTGCAGACGATGCACTTGCTGGGGTCGTAGCTGAAGTAGGGGTTGGAGTCGTCCACCACGCTGTCGGTGTGGTGGGCGCCGCGCACGCCGGCCACTTCGCTGCCGCCGCTGCCATAACGCACCTCGCGCAGGCCGGTCACGGCGGCCATGTCCTGCAGTTCGCAGTCGCCGTTGGCGCTGCAGGTCAGGCAGTCCAGTGGGTGGTCGCTGATGTACAGCTCCATCACACCGCGGCGCAACTGCTGCAGGCGCGGGGTCTGCGTCTGCACCACCAGGCCTTCTTCGGCCAAGGTGGTGCAACTGGCTGGGAAGCCCTTGCGGCCTTGCACCTCCACCAGGCACAGGCGGCAGCTGCCAAAGGGTTCCAGGCTGTCGGTGGCGCACAGCTTGGGCACGGCGATGCCGGCTTCCACGGCAGCGCGCATCAGCGACGTGCCCTGGGGCACGGTGACACGGTGACCGTCGATGTACAGGCTGACGGTGGTGGTGGCGGTGCGCGCGGGCGTGCCGTGGTCCAGGTCGCGCGGGGCGTGGGGCAGCATGGCGGGTCCTCTCATCGAAGGCCGGCGGCCGTGGGGGCCTGGGCGGGTGCCGGCAGGCCGAAGTCCTGCGGGTAGTGGTTCAGTGCGGACAGCACCGGGAAGGGCGTCATGCCGCCCATGGCGCACAGGCTGCCGTGGGTCATGGTGTCGCACAGGTCGCGCAGCAGGGCCACTTGGCGCTCGCGTTGTGCGGGGGCGGGTGGCTGCCCGTTCGGGCCGATGATGCGGTCCATCACCTCCACGCCGCGTGTGCTGCCAATGCGGCAGGGCGTGCACTTGCCGCAGCTCTCGATGGCGCAGAACTGCATGGCATAACGCGCCAACTGTGCGAGGTTGGCGGTGTCGTCGTGCACCACCACACCACCGTGGCCCAGCACCAGGCCGTGGGCGGCGTAGACCTCGTAGTCCAGCGGCAGGTCCCATTGGGCTTCGGGCACATAAGCGCCCAGCGGGCCGCCCACCTGGATGGCCTTCACCGGCCGGCCACTGCGGGTGCCGCCGCCGAAGCCGAACACCAGCTCGCGCAGCGTCAGCCCGAAGGCTTTTTCCACCAGGCCGCCGTGGCGCACATTGCCGGCCAGTTGAAAGGGCAACGTGCCGTGCGAACGGCCCACACCGTAGCCGCGGTAGAACTCGCCGCCGCGCGCCAGGATCAAGGGCACGGCCGCCAGCGTCAACACGTTGTTCACCACCGTGGGCTGGCCGAACAAGCCTTGCAGCGCCGGCAGCGGCGGCTTGGCGCGCACGATGCCGCGTTGGCCTTCGATGCTTTCCAGCATCGCGGTTTCTTCACCGCACACGTAAGCACCCGCGGCCTTGCGCACTTCCACCTGGAAGCTGTGCGCGCTGCCTTGCAGGTGTTCGCCCAGCCAGCCGGCGGCGGTGGCGCGGGCGATGGCCTCGTTGACCACAGCAATCGCGTCGGGGTATTCGCTGCGGATGTAGATGTAGCCCTGTGTGGCGCCCACCGCCAGGCCGGCGATGGCCAGGCCTTCCAGCAGCATGTAGGGGTCGCCTTCCATCACCAGGCGGTCGGCGAAGGTGCCGCTGTCGCCTTCGTCGGCGTTGCACACCACGTACTTCTGCGCGGCCGTGGCTTGGGCCACGGTCTTCCACTTGATGCCGGCGGGGAAGGCCGCACCACCGCGGCCGCGCAGGCCGCTGTGGGTCACCTCGTGCAGCACCGCTTCGGGCGTGCTGGCCAGTGCAGCACGCAGGCCGGCCCAACCGCCGTGCGCGGCGTAGTCGGCCAGCGAGAGCGGGTCGGTCACGCCCACACGCGCAAACGTCAGCCGTTCCTGCAAGGCCAAGGCTGGCAGTTGTTCGGTGAGCCCCAGGCGCAGCGGGTGCGCACCCATGCTGGCGTCAGCACCGGGCAGCACCTGGCCTGCGGCTTCGGCCAGCAGGGCCGGCCACAGGCTGGGCAGGTCTTCCACCGCCACCGGGCCATAGGCCACACGGCCGTGCGGTGCGGCCACTTCCACCATCGGTTCCAGCCAGCACAGGCCACGGCTGCCGTTGCGCACCAGGGTGTCTTGCACCAGCGGTGTGCTGGCGTCGCCGGGCTGCAGCTGGCGGCCTTGGGCAGCGGCCAGGGCCAACAGCGCTTGGGCCACGGCTTCTACGCCCACGGCGTTCGCCGCGGCATCGCGCGGCACAAAGAGTTGCAGCGGGCCCATCAGCGTGCCCCCGGTTCTGCCAACAAGGCCGCCAGGCGCTGTGGCGTCAGCCGCGCGTGCAGTTGGCCGTCCAGCTGCACGGCGGGCGAAGAAGCACACAGGCCCAGGCAGTACACGGCTTCCAGCGTCACGCCACCATCGGCCCGGGTTTCGCCGCAGCGCACACCCAGTTGGGCTTCGGCGGCGGCCAGCAGGGCCTCACCACCGCAGGCTTGGCAGGCTTCG
>JBKCUM010000120.1:0-22080 GCA_046318395.1 Rubrivivax sp. | reverse complement strand
GGCCGCGGCATGACGGGCTTGTCTCCTGTGCCGGCCGGGTCATCCGGGTCCGCCGACGTTGTGCAGCTGCGCTCGCGCGAGCACGTCTACCGCGTCAACGTGCAGTTCGGTGACTGCGACCCCGCGGGCATCGTCTTCTTCCCGAACTTCAACCGCTGGATGGACGAGGCCTCGCTCGCCTTCTTCATGGCTTGCGGCATCCCGCCCTGGCGCGAGTTGGTGAAGACGCGCGGGATCATCGGCACGCCGCTGCTGGAGATCCACACCAAGTTCCTGCGGCCGGCCACCTACGGCGAGACCATCACCGTGCACACCACGGTGGAGGCCTGGAACGCCAAGACTTTCCAGCACCGCCACGTCATCATGCGTGGCGACACGGTGCTGTGCGAAGGCACGGAGATCCGTGCTTTCTGCATCCGCGACCCCGAGAACCCCGAGCGCATCAAGGCCATCCCCGTGCCTGAAGACATTCGCGCCCTGTGCAGCTGACACCGGCTGCGCACTTTCACCGCCAACCTGGAGACCACCCCATGACCCTGACCCGCCGCCAGAGCCTGATGCTCGCCGCCGCTGGCGCCGCCCTCCCGTGGCGCGCCTGGGCCCAAGCCTTCGAACAGCCCAAGTTCCTGTACGGCTTCCCGGCCGGCAGTTCTGGCGACATCGCCTGCCGGCGTGTGGCCGAACGCGTCGGTGGCACGGCCTACGCGAAGAACGCCGCCATCGTGGACAACAAACCCGGCGCCGGTGGCCGCATCGCGCTGGACACCCTGAAGTCCAGCCCGGCCGACGGTTCGGTGCTGGCGCTGTCGCCGTTCTCGGCCACGGCCATCTACCCGCACGTCTACAAGAAGCTGAGCTACGACCCGGTGGCCGACTTCGTGCCGGTGTCCATCGCCGCCGTCATGCACCATGGCCTGGCCGTGGGCCCGGTGGTGCCGGCCAGCGTCACCGACGTGAAGGGTTTCATCGCCTGGGCCAAGGCCAACCCCGACAAGGCCAACTACGGTTCGCCCGCCGCCGGCTCCACGCCGCACTTCCTGGGCGCGCTGCTGGGCCTGAGCCAGAACGTGGACCTCAAGCACATCCCCTACCGCGGCTCGGTGCCCGGCATCACCGACGTGGTGGGCGGCCAGATCGCGGCCATGTTCACGCCCGCCGGCGACTTCCTGCCCAACCACCGCGCCGGCAAGCTGCGCCTGCTGGCCACCTCGGGCGCCGCCCGCCTGCCCTTTGCACAAGACGTGGCCACCTTCGCTGAACAAGGTTTCGGCGACCTGACCACCGAAGAGTGGTTCGGCTTCTACGCCCCGGCGCGCACGCCCGCCGCCGCGGTGGCCAGCGCCAACGCGGCCATCAACGCCGGCCTGCGGGACAAGGCCTTGGTCGACGGCCTGGCCGTGGTCGGCTTGCTGGCCCGCGGCTCCACGCCCGACGAGATGGCGCGCAGCCAGCGCGCCGAATTCGAGCGCTGGGGCCCGCTGGTCAAGCGCATCGGCTTCACCGCCGACAGCTGAAGCGCAAGGCCGCGGTCCGCGGCCTGGCCTTCCCCGCCACGGGGCCTGTCTGCCCGTCCAGACCGGCCCCGTGCTGTTTTCTGACCCCGGGGCTTTCAGCCCACCCACCATGCCCTACACCTACCAAGCGCCGCTGCGCGACATGCGTTTTGCCATCGAACAGGTGCTGGAGGCGCCGGCGCACTGGGCGGCCTGCCCGGCGCTGCTGCAGGCCGGTGCCGACATGGACACGGCCGTGGCCGTGCTGGAAGAAGGCGCTCGTTTTGCCAGCCAGGTGCTGCAGCCGCTGAACGCCCCCGGCGACCGCGAGGGCTGCCGCCGCGACGCGACCGGGCAGGTCAGCACGCCCGCGGGTTTTGCCGACGCCTACCGGGCCTACGTGGCCGGCGGCTGGCCGGCCCTGCCGTGTTCACCGGCGTGGGGTGGCCAGGGTCTGCCACTGCTGCTGGACGCCGCGCTGCGCGAGATGCTCAGCGCCTGCAACCACGGTTGGAACATGTACCCCGACCTGCTGCACGGCGCCTATGAAACGCTGAAGGCCCATGGCAGCGAAGCGCTGAAGGCGGCCTACCTGCCGAAGCTGGCCAGCGGCGAATGGCTGGCCGCGATGGCGTTGACCGAACCCGGCGCCGGCAGCGACCTGGGCGCCTTGCGCACCACGGCCACCACGCAGGCCGACGGCAGCGTGCGGGTGTCGGGCGAGAAGATCTTCATCAGCGGTGCCGACCACGACCTCAGCGACAACATCGTGCACCTGGTGCTGTGCCGCTTGAACGGCCCCGAAGGCCCGGCACCGGCCGGCAGCAAAGGTCTGTCGCTGGTGCTGGTGCCCAAGTGGCTGCCCGACGGCCGGCGCAACGCCTGGCAGTGCACGGGGCTGGAGCACAAGCTGGGCATCCACGGCAGCGCCACCTGCAGCCTGCGCTACGAGGCCGCCACCGGCTGGCTGGTGGGCGAAGCGAACCGCGGCCTGGCGGCCATGTTCCTGATGATGAACAGCGCCCGCCTGCACGTGGGCCTGCAGGGCCTGGGCCACCAGGAAATGGCCACGCAGAATGCGCTGCGTTATGCGCTGGAACGGGTGCAGATGAAGCGCCCCATCGCCGAACACCCGGCCGTGCGCCACCTGCTGCTGCAGGCCCAGGCCAGCACCGAGGCCCAGCGTGTGCTGGCCTACGCCGCGGCCCTGGCGCTGGACGACGCGGCCCACCACGCCGACCCCGCGGTGCGCCAGGCCGCCCAGGCCCGCGCCGCGTTGCTGACGCCGGTGGTCAAGGCCTGGTGCACCCAGCGCGGTTTCGATGTTGCCAGCCAGGCGCTGCAGGTCTTCGGCGGTTACGGTTATGTGGAAGAAACCGGCGTGGCGCAAACCCTGCGCGACAGCCGCATCGCCATGGTCTACGAAGGCACGAACGAGATCCAGGCCATCGACCTGCTGCAGCGCAAGTGGTTGGGCGACGGTGGTCAGGCCTTGATGGCCTGGCTGCATGACGCCGAGAACGAGGCACAACGTGCGGCCGCCACGGGCCAGGCCCTGGCGCTGCAGGCGGCCCAGGCCCTGCGGGACCAGTTGGACGCCGTGCGGACCGCCTTCCACCGTGTGCAGACCGCCGCCGCCACGGCGCCCGATGCGCCACTGCCTTGGGCTGGCGAGGTGCTGTCCGGCTTCGCCCACGCCTTGATGGCCTGGGCCTGGACGGCCAGTGCGCGGGCCCTGGCCGAGCAGTCCGCCGCTGAACAGGCGAGCCCCTGGGCCACGGCCAAGGCCGACCGTGTGGCCTACGGCCTGGCCTGGTGCCTGCCGCAGGCCCAGGTGCACTGGGCCCGCGTGCAGGCCGGCGCCGCCTTGCCGGCCGCCGCGGCCTGTTTGCACGCCGCCTGACGGCGGGCGCGTTTACAGCAGGCGGAAAGCCGCCGCTGCCACCAGCGTGGGCAGCGCGGCGCCGGCCAACAGGCCCAGCGGGTGCACGGTGTCGTCGGTGAAGCGGTTGCGCAAGATGGCCACACCGGCGGGGTTGGGCGCGTTGGCGATGACGGTCAGGCCACCGCCGGTCACCGCGCCGGCCACCAGGGCCACCTTGAACTCGTCGCTCAGGCCCGGCACCAGCGAGCCCAGGTAGGTGAGCGCCGCGTTGTCGGTGATGGCCGTCAACGCCGTGGCACCGTAGAACACCGCGTCGGCGCTCATGCCCAGCAGCACGGGCTCCAGCCACCACTGTTGCTGCCCGCCCAGCACCACCAGGCCGGCCAGGAAGAAGGCCACCAGCAGCGCCTCGCGGAGGATCAACGGGCTCTGGTGGCGTTCGTAGGCCTTGGCATACCCCATGAAGAACAGGAACAGGCCCAGGAACACCACCGGGTGGTGCGCGAACACCACCACGCCCACCAGGAAGGCCAGGTGCACGGCCACCACGGACAACGGGGCCTGCGGTTCGGTGGCCGGCGGCGGCGTGTCCATGTGGCCCAGTTCGCGGCGGAACAGCAGCGTCACCGCCGCGGCGTTGATGGTCACGGCGATGGCGGCTTTCCAGCCGAAGGTGCTGAGCATGAAGGCCATGTCCCAGTTCCACACCCCGGCCACCATCAGCACCGGCGGCGCGGCGAAGTGCGTGAGCGTGCCGCCGATGGAGATGTTGACGAACAGCACGCCCAGCGTGGCGTACTTCAGCCGTGTGGGGATGTCGCGGCTGAACAGCGTGTCGCGCAGCATCAGCGCGGCCAGCGTCATGGCCGCGGGTTCGGTGATGAAGCTGCCCAGCAGCGGCACAAAGGCCAGCAGCAAAAAGTACATGGCCACGCCGCGCCGCACCGGCAGCAGCCGCGCCAGGCCGGCCACCAAACGGCCAGCGAACTGCAGCACCGGGCGGGTGCCGGCCACCACCATGATGGCGAACACGAACAGCGGCTCGGTGAAGTTGCGCGATTCCAGGTAGTCGATGCCGGCCTTCTGGCCGCTGATGGCGAACATGAACACCACCAGCACCGCGGCCCAGAAGCCGAACACCACCTCCACCTCACCCAGCAGGTGCCACAGCCCGGCATGGCGTGGCCGCGTGTGGGCCAGGTGTTCAAAGAACTTGGTGCTGAAGGTGTGCACCAGGGCCAGCGCGAACAGCGTGGCACCGATGATTTGCAAGGTGGTGGGGTTCATGCGTGGGGGTGGGCCAGGGCCACGGCCTGCGCGCCATGGCGGGCCGGCCCGGCGGCACCGGGCGTTGCATTGTCGGCCAGCGGTGCTGGCGCTGGGTCAAGCCCCCACGCGCACTTGCCTTTCTGTCAGCCGGCTGGCCAGGGCGCTGTCGTGGCTGACCAGCAGCAGCGCGCTGCCCTGTTCTTCCAGCATCTCGGTCAGCAGCGCCAGGGTGTCGCGCTGGGTCAGCGGGTCCAGCCGCGAACTGGGTTCGTCGGCGAAGACCACGGCCGGTTTCAGCAGCAGCAGGCGCAGCAGCGCCAGGCGTTGCAGTTCACCGCCCGAGAGCTGGTGTGGCCGCCGCTGCAGCAGGGCCGAGGCCAGGCCCAGGCGCTGCAGGCCCTGGTCCAGCGCAGCGGGCGCCAGGCCGTGCAGACGCAGCAGGTCTTGCAGCGACTGGCCCAGGCTGCAGGCCGGCGCAAAGGCCGCCAGCGGGTCCTGGTAAAGCTTCTGGAAACCATGGCGGCCCAGGCCGGGGCCCCGTTCCACACGGCCTTCGTCGGGCACCTGCAGGCCCAGCAGCACCTGGCCCAGCGATGTTTTGCCGGCGCCGCTGGGCCCGGTGATGGCCACGCGCTCACCCGGCCGCAGCACCAGGTCCAGCCCGCGGAACAACCAACGGCCGCCGCGTTGCAGGCCCAGGCCCTGGGCCTGCAGCAGCGGTGCCGCTTCGCTGCGCGGGGGTGGCGGTGGTGGGGCCGGCCAACGCGCGGGTTCGGCGTCCAGCAGGCGCTGGGTGTAGGGGTGTTGCGGGTGGTTCAGCACCTGGTCGGCCGGGCCGTGTTCCAGCACCTGGGCGCGGCGCATCACGGCCACCTGGCCGCCCAGCGCGCGGGCCACGTCCACGTCGTGGGTGATGACGACCAGGGCCGTGCCGCGCCTTTGTTCGGCCTGCAGCAAGGCCACGGTCTGCGCGCGCCAGTGCGCGTCCAGGCCTTTGGTGGGTTCGTCCACCATCCACACCGGTGCGGCGGCGGCCCGCGTGGCGGCCAGGGCTACACGCTGGGCCATGCCGCCGGACACCTGGAAGGGGTAGCGGTCGGCCGCGTCGGCCAGGCCCAGGCCGTCCAGGTCGGCCAGCGCGGCCTGGCGGGCCTGTCGCCAGGGCAGGCCGCGCACCAGGGCGTGGCTTTCCTGCACCTGGCCCAGCACCCGCATGGTGGGGTCCAGCGCGGCCCAGGGTTCTTGCGGCAGCAGGGCCAGGCGGCGGCCCCAGTCGGCGCGGCGGTCGGCGGCGGCCGGTTGCCACACGCCCAGCAGGCCCACGCGGCCCCCGGCCTGCAGACCCGCGGGCAGGCTGCCCATCCAGGCCTGGGCCAGCAGCGACTTGCCACTGCCACTTTCGCCCAGCAGGCACAGCACCTCGCCGGCCTGTAGCGCTGCGCTGAAGGGTTCGACCAGCAGTTCACCGCCGGCGCTGTGCACCGTCAGCGCCTGGGCGGCCAGCACGGGTTCGGGGTGGTTCATGGTGCGGTCCCGCGGTCGCCGGCCAGCAGCACCAGGCCCAGCAGCAGGGCACACAGCGCGCAGGCCGGTGCGGCCAGCAGCCAGGGGGCTTCTTGGTAGGTGGGCAGCAGTTCCACCAGCATCACGCCCAGTTCAGCCGTGGGCGGCTGCAGGCCCACGCCCACAAAACCCAGCGCGGCCATGGCCAGCACGGCGTTGGCGCTGCCAAAACAGGCCAGCGTGGCCAGCAGCGGCCACAGCGGGGGGGCCAGGTGGCGGCGCAGCACATAGGCCCAGCCGAACCCCAGCAGCCGGCTGGCTTCCACCTGCGGGCTGGCCAACAGGCCCACGGCCAGGGCCCGCACCACGCGGAAGTACTCCACCCACAGGGCCACGGCCAGGCCGGCGTACAAGGCGGTGAACGAACCCGGCCAGGCCGCGGCCACCAGCAGCACCAGCAGCAGGCCGGGCAGGGCCACCACGCCGTTGGCCAGGGCCACGGTCAGGCGGTCCACCCAACCACCGCGCCAGGCCGCCCACAGGCCCAGCGCCGTGCCCACGGCGGCGGCGCTGGCCACGGTGGCCAGTGCCAGGCCCAGCGACAGGCGCAGTGCAGCGGCCAGGCGCGCCAGCTGGTCGCGGCCCAGGTGGTCGGTGCCCAGCCAGTGTTGCGCGCTGGGGGCTGCACGCACCTGTTGCAGGTCTTGCACACGCGGGTCGTGTCCGGCCAGACCAGGGCCCAGCACGGCCAGGGCCAGCAAGCCCAGCAGCAGGCCCAGGCCCAGCCAGCGTGGCCAGCGGCGCGGCCGCGGGTTGCTGAGTTCCAGGGGAGAGGCGGGTGCGGTGTTCATGGGGTCTGGCGTCGGGGGTCCAGGGCCTGGCAGGCCAGGTCCAGCGTGGCGTTGAACAGCACGAACAGCAGGCCCAGCGTCAGCGCCGCGCCTTGCACCATGGGCACGTCGCGTGCGAACAGCGCATGCACCAGGGCGTGGCCGATGCCCGGCCAGGCGAACAGCGACTCCACCACCACCACCCCTTCCACCAGCAGCACGCCTTGCACGCCCAGCGTGGCCAGCACCGGCACACCCAGGTTGCGCAGGCCGTGCCGCCACAGCGCCCAGCCGGGGCTCAGGCCCTTGGTGTGGGCGAAGTGGTAGGCCGCCGAAGCGCGCACGGCCACCAGGGCGTCGCGTGTCACGCGGCACAACAGCGCGGCCAGCGGCAGTGCCAGCGTCAGCGCCGGCAGCAGCACATGGCCGTGGCCACCGTGGCCGGCGGCTGGCAGGGCCGACCACTGCACGGCCAGCCACAGCATCAGCGCCAGGCCCAGCACAAAAGGTGGCAGGGCGCGCAGCAGCACGGCCGCACCCAGGGTGCAGCGGTCCAGCCAGCCACCGGGGCGGGTGCCAGCGGCCAGGCCCAGCGGCAGGCCGATGGCGGCCGCCAGCGCCAGCGCGGCGCCGGCCAGCACCAGGGTGTGGCCGCCTTCGTGCAGCAGGGCCTGCCAGACGGGTTCACCGCTGACCAGCGAGTGCCCCAGGTTGAACTGCAGCAGGTCGCGCCACCAGGCCAGCAGGGCCAGCAGGCCGGGTTGGTCCAGCGCCAGTTCCTGGCGCACGGCAGCGGCGGCGGCGGCGTCCACCAGGTCGTAGCCATAGCGGCTGGCGGCGATGCGCCAGGCGGCGTCACCTGGCAGCAGGCGCAGCAGCCAGAAGCTCAGCGTGCCCACCAGCAAGGCCACCCACAGGGCCTGCCAGAGTGTCAGCGCCAGGCGGCGCAGCAGCACGCGGGCGGGCAGGCCGCTGGGCGTGGGTGGTTGGCGGGCGGTGTTCATGGCTGGCGGGGGCGCAGTTGGGTCAGGCGGTAGCTGCGTTCCAGCGGGTCCAGGCTGAAGCCCGACCAGCGGGGCGCCACGGCCGCGGTTTGCCGGTACCAGCTGACGGGGATCAACGGCAGTTTTTCCTGCAGCACGCGGGCCACGGTGCTGCGGTGCACGGCGGCCTCGGCTCCGTCGTGCTGCTGGCTCAGTGCGCTCAGCGCCTGCTGCAGGCCGCTGTGTTGCCAGTTCATGGCGCCCCAGTCGCCGCCGCGGCCGGCGAAGTCCTGCAGCAAGGTGCCCAGCGGGTCGGGCACCAGGCCGTAGTGGCGGGCCAGCAGGGCCAGTTCCAGGCTGCCGTCGCGGTGGCGCGCGGGCACCTCGCTGGCATTGCCGATGGCCACCGCCACCTGCAGCCCGCATTGCCGCCACTGTTCTTGCAGCGCGGTGGCCAGCAGCGGCAGTTCAGGCCGGTCGGGGAAGGTGCGCAGCGTCAGCCGCAGCGGCTGGCCCTGGCGCTGCAGCAGGCCGTCGGCACCGGGCGTCCAGCCCAGGCTGGCCCACAGGGCGCGCGCGGCGGCCAGGTTCTGGTGCAGCGGTGGCAGGCGCGGCTGGTGCCAGCCGGCCAAGGTGGGTGGGAACAGTTGGCTGGCGCTGACTTCGGCGTCGCGCAACAAAGCGCGCGCCATGCCGTCGCGGTCCAGCGCCAGGCTCAGCGCCTGTCGGGCACGCGGGTCTTGCAGCACCGGGTGGCCGGCGTTCACCTTCACCAGCACCGTGCGCGGCAGGGTCACGCTGGCCAGCTGCACACGCGCGCTGTGGCGCAGGCGCTGCTGGCTGGCGGGGTCCAGGCCCAGGGCGATGTCGGCCTGGCCGGCTTCGGCCATCAGCGCCCGCGTTTCCGGGCGGCTGGCGCTGAGGTAGGCCACCTCCTGCACCGCAGGGACCGGCCCGTCGTGGCCGGGGTACCAGGCCACACGCAGGCGCTGCGGCGGGGCCAGTTCCACCACGCGGTAGGGGCCGCTGCCCACGATGTGCTGCACTTGGCCTTGGTGGTTGAAGGCGCTGGCGGCCAGCACGATGGTGCTGCTGTGCGCCAGCAGCGCGGGCAGCAGCGACCAGGGCTGAGTCAGCGCCAGCTGCACCACGCCAGCGCCGTCGTCGGCCGACACCCCCGCCAGCGGCGCCAGGCGCAGCGGGCCGGGCTGGCCGTGGGCGCGCCGCAGCACCTGTGCCACCTGGCTGGCGGTGACGGCGGTGCCGTCGTGGAAACGTGCCGTCGGCCGCAGCACAAAACGCCAGCGCAGGCCGTCGGCCGACACCTGCCAGCGCTGCGCCAAGCCCGGCAGCAGGCGGCCCTGGTCGTCGCTGTTCACCAGCGTTTCGGCGACCTGCAGGTTGGTGTACAGGTGGCCGCTGCTGGCCGGTGCCAGCGGGCCCACTTCCCAGGGGCCCACGATCTGCAGCGGCCCGCGGCTGTCGACCTGCCGCGCCCAGGGCCGGGCCGGCCACAGCGCCGCGGCACCGGCCACCAGGGTGCGCCGGTTGACCGTGGGGCTGGCCATCAAAGCTTGACCTGCACGCCCAGGGTGAAGCTGCGCGGGGCGCCGGGTGTCACCCACAGCCGGCTGTAGCTGCTGGTGTAGTGCGTGGTGTCGAACAGGTTGTCCACGTCCAGCGACCAGCGCAGCGTGGGCGTGGCCCGCCAGTAGGCGGTGAGCTTGGCCGTGGTGTAGGCCGGCAGCTCGAAAGGCGCCGTGCCGGCGTTGGCTTCGGCCTGGGTGTAGGCCTGGCCCAGGCGGGCACCCATGTGCGTGACGCCACCGCCCAGCCCGAAACGTTGGCCGTTGGCCAGCGTGTCTTCGTACACGGCCAGCAGGCTGCCGTTGACGCGGGGCACGTTCAACAGACGTTCGCCCACGGCCAGCGTGTTGTCTTGCAGCACGGCCACGTCGTAGTAGCCCAGGCTGGCGCTGACACGCCAGTGCCGCGTCCACTGGCCGGCCAGGTCGGCTTCCAGGCCGCGGCTGCGCACGCGCCCCGCGGCGATGGTGTCGCTGCCCGTGCCCGGGCCGGCGGTCACGATGTTGCGCTTTTCGATGTTGAACACCGCCAGCGTGGCGCCCAGGCGCTGGTCTGCGGCCTCCCACTTGGTGCCGGCTTCCAGGGCTTGGCCTTGTTCTGGCTGCAGGGCCAGGCCGGCGGTGCTGGCGGTGTTGGGGCGGAAGCTGCTGCCGGCGTTGGCGAACAGCGTCCACTGGCGGTTGGCCAGGTAGCTCAGGCCCAGGCGCGGCGAGGCCTCAGAGGGGCTTTGTTCGGTGCGTTGGCCGTTGCGGCGGTTGTCCAGCGACTGTTCCACGCGGTCCAGGCGCACTCCGGCCACCAGGCGCCAGGCGCTGCCCAGGCGCAGCGCGTCTTGCACCGTCAGTGCCAGGCCGCGCTGGGTTTCGTGGGTGTCGGTGTTGGGCAGGGGCGTGGGCGCGGTCTGGCCGTACACCGGCGCCAGCAGGTCCAGCGCATAGGGCGCCGTGCTGCTGGGGTTGATGCGCAGCATGCGCTGGTCCATGCGGAAGCTGTAGGCCTCGGTGCTGAACAGCAGTTCGTGCACCAGGGCGCCGCTGCGCAGCTGCCCCTGCAGTTCGGCTTGCAGGGCGAGGTCGCGGCTGTCGTAGTCGCGGTCGCGGCGCTGGCGCCACAGCGTGCGGTTGTCGGCGCGCAGGCTGCTGGGTTCGGTGCTGATGCCCTGCAGGCTGGCACCTCGCCAGGACAGGCCGGCGCGCAGCTTCCAGGTTTCGCCCAGCGCCTGGTCCAGCACCAGCTGGTGGGTCTGGTTGTCCACCGTCAGGTCACCGTCGCCGGGTTCACCGGGGAACTGCTGGCGCGGCACGGCGTCCAGCTGGCCGTTGATGGCCTGCACACCGCGGTCCAGCGGTGTGCTGTGGCGCAGCCATTGGCCGTTGTAGTTCAGCGTGGTGTCGGCGCCCAGGCGCCAGCGCAAGGCCGGGGCCACCACGGTGCGGCGGCTGTGCACGAAGTCGCGGAAGCTGTCGCGGTCTTCCAGCGCCACGTTCAGCCGGTAGGCCAGGGTTTCGCTGAGCGGGCCGGTGCTGTCCAGCGCCAGGCGCAGGCTGTCGTGGCTGCCCGCGTACAGCTCCAGCGCATGGGCGCTGCGCCACAGCGGTTGTTTGGTCACCAGGTTCACCATGCCGCCGGGTTCGCTGGCGCCGTACAGCGCGGCGGCCGGTCCCTTCAGGAATTCCACCCGTTCCAGGTCGGCGGTGTCGCGCGGGGCGTTGAAACCCCGGTTGCCGGCGAAGCCGTTCAACAGCATGGCCATGCCGGTGTTTTCGTTGCCGGCCAGGCCGCGGATGGCGATGTTGTCCCACAGACCGCCGAAGTTGTTCTGCCGCGAGATGCCGCCCACGTAGTCCAGCACCTCGTCCAGCCGCGTGGCGCCCAGGTCGTCGATGGCCTGGCGCGCGATGACGCGCACGCTCTGCGGCAGTTCGCGCAGCGGCAGGCTACTCTTGGTGCCGCTGACCTCACCGGCCTCGTAAGCGCCACCCTGGCGCCGGCCCACCACCTCCAGCGGGCTGGTGGTGCCGGTGTCGGCCGCCGATTGGGCCCAGGTGGGCAGCTGGGTCAGGGCCAGCAGGCTGGCCAGGGCCAGGCGGTGGTGACGGAAGCAGACGGCGCGCATGGAGGCAGACCTGGGTGACAGCGAAGTCGCTCATTGTATTGCGAGCGCAATATCAATAAGCTGGCGCACCCTCAACTGAAGGGCCGTCAGGTCCGACCCCAAAACTTCGCTACCCTCTCACCATGGAAAGAAACACCCGCCAACGCACCGCCATCCGCGATGCCATCGCCCAGGCCGAACGCCCGCTGCTGCCGGCCGAGGTGTTGGCCGCGGCGCAGGCCCAGGTGCCGGCGCTGGGCATCGCCACGGTGTACCGCAACCTGAAGGCGCTGGTGGAAGAGGGCGAGTTGCAGGCCGTCAACCTGCCCGGCGAGAACCCGCGCTTTGAACGGGTGGGGCACCACCACCACCACCACTTCCAGTGCCGGCACTGCCAGCGTGTGTTCGACGTGCACGCCTGCCCGGGCGACCTGGGCCGGCTGGCGCCGCGTGGATTCACCGTGGAAGACCATGACCTGACGCTGTACGGCCGTTGTGCCGACTGCACCCAGGCCGCGCGCTGACCGCCGCTGTGTCGGCGGCCGCTTCAGCCGCCTGCCAGCGCCCTGGCGATGAAGTCGCGCGGCACCTTGCTCTTGGGCACGCGGATCGGGAACCACTGCCGCACATCGCCTTCCAGGCCGATGCCGTGCATGAAGTTGTACAGCGCCTTGTTCAGGCCTTCGCCCAGCGCGTCGTGGTCCACGCCGGTGGGGTCGGTGAAGGCGATGTCGTTCTTCGCGAACTTGCCCTCGGGCAGCGGCGTCAGCGTCACGCCATAGGCCGCCGGGTCCTGCCCCACGGGGCTGTGCACGCTGCAGGCAAAACGGTGGAAAAAACCGCTGTGGATGCAGCCGTGCTGGAACAGCTGGCGCACGTACTCCAGCGCATCCACGGTGTCTTGCACGGTCTGCGTGGGGAAGCCGTACATCAGGTAGGCGTGCACCAGCACACCGGCATCGGCAAAGCCCTTGGTCACGCGCGCCACCTGGGGCACGGTGACGCCTTTTTTCATCAGGTTCAGCAGCCGGTCCGAAGCCACTTCCAGCCCGCCTGAGATGGCGATGCAGCCGCTGTCGGCCAGTTGCTGCGCCAGTTCCGGCGTGAAGGTTTTTTCAAACCGCACATTGCCCCACCAGCTGATGCTGAGCTGGCGTTTTTCGATTTCAGCAGCCAGCGCCTTCAGGCTCTTGGGCGGTGCGGCTTCGTCGACGAAGTGGAAGCCGGTCTGGCCGGTTTCGGCCACGATGGCCTCGATGCGGTCGCACAGCACCTCGGCGCTGGCGGCGTCGTAGCGGCCGATGTAGTCCAGGCCCACGTCGCAGAAGCTGCACTTCTTCCAGTAGCAGCCATGGGCCACGGTCAGCTTGTTCCAGCGGCCGTCGCTCCACAGCCGGTGCATGGGGTTCAGCATGTCCAGCAGCGACAGGTAGCGCGTGATGGGCAGGCCGTCCCAGGTGGGCGTGCCCACCTGCTCAAAAGGCACGTCGGGTTCGACGAAGTTGATGTACTTCACGGCGCCGTCGCGGCGCACGAACGTGCGCACCAGGCGCTGTTCGCTGCGCCGGCCCTGCAGGTGTTCCAGCAGCGCCAGCAGCGGGCGTTCGCCGGCGTCCAGCGTCACCACGTCGAAGTAATCAAACACCCGGGGTTCGGCCAGTTCGCGCAGTTCGGTGTTCACATAACCGCCGCCCAGGCCGATGGTGATGTGCGGGTGCGCGGCCTTCACGGCCTGGGCGATGCGGAAAGCCGCGTACACCGCGCCAGGGAAGGGCACGCTCAGCAGCAGCACGGTGGGCCGGTGTTTTTCCACCGCCGCCAGCGCCAGTTCGGCCAGCCAGGCGTCCAGCAGCGAAGGCGGGGCGGCCAGGCGTTCGGCCAGCGGGTCGAAGTGCGCCTGGCTGCGCGCCAGGCGTTCGGCGTAACGCACGAACTCGAAACCTTCGTCCACGCTCTCGCGCACCACGTCGGCGATGTCGTTCAGGTACAGCGTGGCGAAGTGGCGTGCGCGGTCGCTGCTGCCCAGGGCGCCGAAGGCCCAGCCCAGCGCGTCACCGCCGTCTTCGTCCACGTACTGGTCCAGGCTGTCGAAACGCGGGCCTTCGGGCAGGTAACCACGCGGGGCGATGCGGTGGGCCAGGGTGCTGTCGCCACCCTGCAGAAAGCGCACGGTGGGCGCGATGGTGCTGCGGTAGGCGGCGAAGTGCTCCAAGAAGCCGGCGCTGCGCAGCGGGCGCTGGGCTGGGGGCACGGCCTCGATGGAGGCCTTCACGGCGTCCAACCCGGTGGGCGACAGCAGCTTCAGCGCCAGTGCCAGCGCCAGGTCTTCCTGCTGGGCCTCTACACCACGGGCACGCAGAAACCCCGTCAGGTAGGCCGTGCTGGGGTAGGGCGTGTTCAGCTGCGTCATCGGCGGAATGACGGACAGCACGCGCGGCACCGGCCGCGCCGTGGCGACGCCAGGCGCCGCCCCGGTGGGCGCGGTGTCGTGGGGGGTGGAAAGGGTGTGCACGGGTCCGATTGTCCCAGCCTGCGACCGCGCGCGCTGCATGGGGGCGGCCGGCTCGGTGTACCCTGCCGATCGTTGCCCTTGTCAGCCCGCGCTTTGCCTCCGCCCAACCCCGACACCTCCCCGACCGCGACCGCCGTGTCGCCCGACCTGCAGGTGCAGCGCGCAGCCCTTTTGTTCGCCTTGCAGGGGGCGCAGGTCAGCGTGCCGCTGATGTGGCTGGCGGTGGCCGTCGCGCTGGCGCCGGCCTGGGCCGCGCAGCGCCATGGCTTGGTGCTGGCCTTGGCGGCGCTGGCGGTGCTGAACGGCGTGTGGCGCCTGGTGTTCGTCGCCGGCGTGCGCCGCCGGCCGCTGGACACCGCGGCGGGCCTGCGCCGGGCGCGGCTGCAGGTGGAGGGCAACGCCGTCGTGGCCGGCCTGCTGTGGGGCCTGGCCACGTGGTTCATCTACCCCCAACTGGAACCGCGCGCGGCCGCCGTCCATGTGGCCTTGCTGACGGCCACCACGGCGATGGCGGCGTTCTACCTGTCGCTGGTGGGCCGCTCATTCCTGTTCATCAGCCTGCCGATGTTGGGGCCGCTGGTGTGGCTGTCCTTGTTCGACCCCCGCTGCCAGTCCACCACGGTGGCGGCGGTCAGCGTGGTGTTCCTGGTGGGCGGGTGGGCCGCCTCCCGGCGGTTCAGCGAAGCGGTGCTGACAGGTCTGCGCCACAACGTGCAAGCCGATGCGCTGAACCAAGAGCTGCGCCTGGCGCGCGACCGCGCCGAAGCCGCCGCCCAGGCGCGCGCGCAGTTCCTGGCCGTGATGAGCCATGAAATCCGCACGCCGCTGAACGGCGTGCTGGGCACCTTGGACCTGCTGGTCCGCAGCCCGCTTCAGCTGCCCCAGCAGCGCCTGGTGCAGGTGGCCCGCAGTTCAGGCCAGGGCCTGTTGCAGGTGCTGAACGACGCCTTGGACCATGCCCAGCTGGAGGCCGGTGAGCTGCGCCTGGCCCCGGGGCCGGTGGCGCCGCGCCAGCTGGTGGCCGAGTGCCAGGCCTTGTTCGCGGCCACGGCCCAGGCCCGCGGCCTGCGCTGGCAGGCGGTGGTGGACCCCGATGTGCCCGACTGGGTGGAAACCGACGCGCAGCGCCTGCGCCAGGTGCTGCTGAACCTGCTGGGCAACGCGTTGAAGTTCACCGAACAGGGCGGGGTCGGCCTGCGGGTGTCGGTGGCGGCCGGGGCCCCGCCTGGCCTGCGCTTCGAGGTGGACGACACCGGGCCGGGCATCGCGGCCGACGAACTGCCGCGCCTGTTCCAGTCGTTCACGCAGCTGCAGTCGGGCCCGACGCGCCGGCACGGCGGCACCGGTCTGGGCCTGGCCATTTCGCAGCGCTTGGTGCAGGCCCTGGGGGGCGACATCGGCGTGCGCAGCCAACCGGGGGTGGGCAGCTGCTTCTACTTCCACCTGCCGGCCGCGCCGGTGGCGCCACCGTTGCGCGCCGCGCCGCCACCGGCGGCCGAGCCACCTGCCGCGCTTTCCACCCCGCCGGTCGCCGGCGTGGCCGATGAGGCCTTGCCCCTGCTGCGCGGCACGGTGCTGGTGGCCGAAGACAACGAGGTCAACCGGCTCATCACCGCCGGCATGCTGGAGGCGCTGGGCCTGCACGTGGTGGAAGCGGCCGATGGGGAACAGGCCTGGCAGCGCCTGCAGGCCGGCGGCATCGACCTGGCCCTGGTCGACATGCAAATGCCCGTGCTGGACGGCGCCGGCCTGGCCCGGCGCTGGCGCGCTTTCGAAGCCGAACACGGCCGCGCGCGCCTGCCCCTGCTCGCGCTGACGGCCAACGCCTCCGTGGCCGACCAGCAGACCGCACAGGCCGCCGGCATGGACCTGCACCTGGCCAAACCCTGCGCCATGACCGTGCTGACCCAGGCGCTGGCGCGCTGGTTGCCGCCGGCCTGACGCCGGCCTGCGTGCCACCTGCCCGAGGTCCGGGGCGGGTGGCGACGTCCAAGGGCTCAGCTTTTCAGGGCGCGCGGCCTTCGGCCAGGGCTTGGGCGGTGTCGCGAATGAGGTGGCCGCTGATGGAAAAACGCGGCGGGATCTTCGGCAACTCGTCCAGTCCGAACCAGGCCGCGTGTTCGATCTCGCCGGGCTGCGGCACGATGTCGCCGCCCACCCATTGCGCGGTGAAGGCCAGCATCAGGCTGTGCGGGAAGGGCCAACTCTGGCTGCCGTAGTAACGCAGGCTGTCCACCTGCACGCCGGTTTCTTCGGCGACTTCACGCACCACGCAGTCTTCCAACGATTCGCCGGCCTCCACAAAGCCTGCCAGCGCGCTGTACAGGCCGGGTGGGAAGGCCGGTGCGCGGCCCAGCAGCAGCTGCGGCACGCCAGCCACCCGGCGCCACACCAAGGCCATCATGGCCGGGCTCAGCCGTGGGTAGGCGGTGTGGCCGCAGGCTGGGCATTGGCGGGCCCGTTCGCTGGCGGCCAGTTCGGTGGGCGTGCCGCAGGCGCCGCAGAAGCGGTGGCTGCGGTCCCATTCCAGCACCTGGGCGGCGCGGCCTGCCAGGGCCATCAGCGGTGCGGGCAGGGCCATCATGGCCGCGCGCAGGGGCACGGCACGCCAGCCACGGGGGGCTTCGGGCAGGCGCAGCGTCCAGCAGTCTTGTGCGCCCCATTGGCCCAGGTAGTGCTGGGCCAAGGGGGCCTCGCCGGCGGCGCCGAAGGCCTGGGCCCAGGCCGCTTGCGCCACGCCGCTGCTGCACACCAGCGGTGCAGGCGGCCGGTCCTCGTCGGCGGGCAGCAGCAGCTGGCCTTCCACGAAAGCCAGGCACCACAGCGTGGCGCTGGGTTGGGCGGGGGGTGAAACGGCGGGCGTGAAGGGCATGGTGGGCAGGCCGCGCAGGCGGGCAGTGGAAGGGGCTGGGCGGCGCCGGTGCAGGCCCGGCACCGCCGGCTGGCACACGGCCCAGGGGCAGGGCGGTGGCCCGGCGCCGGGCTCACAGCGCCAGGCCGCACGCCGGGCGCCAACTGGCGACAATACCGGCTTTTGCGCGCCGGCGGCACCGGCGCGGGCCGTGCGACGCCACCGGCCTTTGTCAGGAGTCCAGCATGTCCCCCAGCCACGCCAGCACCGGTTCTGCCGTTTCAGCCGACACCATCGCCGCACCCAGCCTGCACACGCTGTGGCGGCCCATGGTGGCCATGGCCGTGGTCATCGCACTGTCGAACTGGCTGGTGCAGTGGCCGGTGGGTGAATGGCTCACCTGGGGCGCGTTCAGCTACCCGCTGGTGTTCCTGGTGAGTGACCTGACCAACCGTGCCGTGGGCCCGGCCGGCGCCCGGCGTGTGGCCTGGGTGGGTTTTGCGCTGGCGGTGGTGTTGTCGCTGTGGCTGGCGCCCTGGCGCATCGCCGTCGCTTCGGGCCTGGCGTTCATCGTGGCGCAGGTGCTGGACATCGCGGTCTTCAACCGCTGGCGCCAGCAGACCTGGTGGAAAGCCCCGCTGATCGGTTCGCTGGTGGCCTCGGCGGTGGACACCGCGGTGTTCTTCTTCCTGGCCTTCGCAGGCAGCGACATGAACTGGCTGCAACTGGCCGTGGGCGACCTGCTGGTGAAGTCGGTGATGGCGGCCGTGTTGCTGGCCCCCTACCGGGCCATGTTGCCGCGTCTGCACACCTGGGTGGGCGTGCCCGCGCCGTTGGCCGCCACCACGCCAGAGCGTTGACGGCTGGCCGCGCCGGCGGGTGACCGCCGGCGCCAGCGCTCACTTGCGGGTGTTGTCCAGCGACGGCGGGGGTGTGTAGCCCAGTTCCTGGGCGCGCGCTTCGTACTGCGCGGCGGGCAAAGGCTGGTCCTGCCGGCGGTAGTACAGGGCCAGCTCGTAGCTGGCAATGCCGTTGCCCAAGGCGGCGGCGTACTGCATCCAGCCTTCGTAGCGGTTGGCCTCTTGGCGCGGGGGCGCGCCGTAGCCACCGTACCCCGCAGGCGGCGCGGCCGCGGCGGGTTTGGCGTTGGCGTACCAGCGGCCCAGGCGCGCGGCGGCGTCCTTGTCGCCGCGGCCGGCCTTGGCCAGGTCGCGCAGCCGGTCTTCGGGCAGCGCACCGGGTTCCAGGAAAGCGCTGCGGAACAGTTTCACGTCGTTGCGGCGCAGCAGCTTGGCCGCTTCGGCTGCACCTTCACGCGCCACTTCCGCGCTGCCGGCCAGGCGGCTTTGGGGGTGCTTCTTCAGGTAGCTCTCGGCCAGGCGGTTCACCTCGGCCGGCCACAAGGCGGCCTCCAGCTTTTTCCAGTCTTCGGCCTCGTCGGTGTTGGCAAACCGCGCAGGCGCTGGTGTGGCGGCGGCCACGGCGGCGGCGGCCACCGGGGCCAGCCGTCGGCTGACTTGGGTGTTTTCGGCGATGAACGGGAACTGCGCAAACTGGCGCAGCAGCGGCACCGGGTGGTTCAGCATGGTCTGCTGCACGTCCAGCTTCACCAGGCGGAACAGGTCGGAGAAGCTGATCTCGTCGGATGCCGTGTTCAGCAGTTTCACCAGCGACCCCGTGTAGAACGTGTTGCGGGTGTCGTCGGCCGGTGCAATGGCCGGGCGGCCAGCGCCCGTGGCAAAGGCGATCAGGCAGCCCGGCGGCGCTTCCACCTGGTTCATACCGGCGCTGTGCAGCGCGGACACCAGCGAGGTGCGGCAGGCGTCCACCACGGCGATGGTCAGGCCCTGCGGCCGGCGCGGCAGCGGCGTGACCACGTCCTGCAGCAGCGTCATGCTGCCGCGCACCAGCGTCGCAGGCTGGGCCTTGGGGCTGATGCGCGCCGAGACCAGCAGGTTCTGCGCATCCACCTGGGCGCCGTGGCCCGAGAAATAAAAGAACACCGTGCTGTCGGGCGGCGCCGCCTGCACCTGGGCGACGAAACGGGCCACCAGGGCGCGCGAAGCCGCCAGGTCCAGGTCCACGCCGTCGGTCACGGTGAAGCCGCGTTGTTCCAGGGCCTGGCGCAGGTCGCGCACGTTCTTGTGGATGGGGGGCAGGTCGTCGCCGCCGGGGTACTCGCGGTTGCCGATCAACAGGGCCAGGCGCGGCGGCTCACCGGTCGAGGCGGCGGCCGGGCTTTGGGCCCACACCTCCGCGCCCTGCCAAGCGGCCCAGCCCTGCAGCCCCGTCAGGCCCGCCACAGCGCCCAGCCGTTGCAGGGCCTGGCGCCGGCTGGCCTGGGCGGGTGCAGCGCCGGGGACGGCTGCCGCGCCGGGCTGGGGTTCTGCCGGCGTGTCGGCCACCGGACCGGTGACCTCGCCGTGGTCGGGGCTGTGGCTGGGCGGGTGCTGTTTCATGGGGTTCATTGGCAGGCCAAGGAATTGTCGGCCGGCGGGCAGCTGGCCGGCGGGCGGGGGCTTTCGCTGCCCACGGTGGCGGGGCGGCCCGGCCCCACTTCGGCGATGACACCGGCGCGCAGGCGCAGTGCCACGTTCTCGGTGCGCACGGCTTCGTCGAAGCGTTCCTTGCGCGCGCCTTCCGACACGGCCACCGTGGCGGCCAGCGAGCTGGACACCTGCGGCGACACCGTGGTCACGCCGTTGTAGTAGACGGGGATTTCGCTCTCCACACCGGCGCCATCGTAGAAGAAGGCGTAGCTGCCGGCCACCGGGGGCCCGGCCAGGAAAACGGCCGTCGAGCCCTGGCGCCCGCCGCGTGGCAGCACGGCCACGTAGCCGCCGTCGATGGGCAGGCTGGTGCGGTTGCCCCAGGCCTTGCTGCCCACGTTGATGGCGATGGCGTCGCTGCTGGGACCCTGGCCGAACGGGAAGTTCAGCGCAAAGGCCGCGGGGTTCAGCGTCAGTGTCAGCCCGGGAACGGCGGTGACCAGGCCGCTGAGGTTGTCGAAAGGCAGGCGCGCGGTGATGACGGCGCCGGCGTTGGTGGCCAGGCGGTCGGCTGTCAAGGCCACGACGTCGGCCTCGATGCCGGCCCCGCCCACCCGCAGTTCGGTGGCCGCCACCTGCACTCGGCCTTGCAGCGAGAAGTCGCCCGTGACCCCGCCCAGCGTGGTGTTCACGGCGCGCGGTGACCAGGCCGTGAAGCTGCCGCCACTGAGCACTTCCAAGCCACCGCTGAAGCGGTTGTTGGCGTTCAGCAACTGCACCGACGCGCCTTCGGTGGACACCACGCGCAGCAGGGCGCCGTTCTCTACCGTGATCTGGCTGGCGGCCCCTTGTTGCACCGCGTCGGCCGCCCAGCTCACCTGGCGCTGGCCGGGGGTCTGTTTGCCGATCAGCGCGGCGTCGGGCGCGGTGGGCGTGGCCGCGGCCGACGACAGCAGCGCCAAGGTGCCACCGTTGACCGCCACACGGCCGTTCAGGTTCAGCAGGCCGGCGTCGATCTGGCCACCGTTGGCGGCCGTCACGGCGTCCAGTGTCAGCGCCAAGCGTTGGCCGTCGCTGCCACGGCCGCTGGCCACGTTCAGCGTGCCGCTGGCGTCCAGCGACAGCGCGCTGCCCCAGCGGTTGCCGTCGCTCTGGGCTTGGATGTCGCGCCCGCGCAGGGTCAGCGCCGTGCCATTGCTGGCGGTGACGGCGCCCTGCAGGCGCAGGTCACCGACGCTGGCCGTGAGGTTGCCGGCCAGGGCCACGGCGCCCTGGGCATCCACGCCGCCCACGGTTTCGTTGCCGCCCAAGGTGAGGCGAGCGCCTTGCGCCACCTGCACCGTGCTGACGTCGGAGAGCTGCTCGGCACCCACGGTGGCCAGTTCACCGGCCTGCACCACGGTGGCGCCGGTGTGGTTGCGCTGGCCGCCTTGGAACGTGGTGGTGCCCAGGCCCGCCTGGACCACGGTGCCGCTGCCTTGGATGTTCACGCCGATGGTCAGCGTGTTGGCCCGGGCGAACTGCAGGCTGCCGTTGACGATGTAGCCGCTGGTCTGCGCCAGGCTGCCGCTGGTGGCGCTGGCCGTGCCATCGCCCAATTGCAGCGTGCCGCCATCGACGCGGGTGGCCCCGCTGTACAGGCTGTCGCCGGTCAGCACCAAGGTGCCCGTGCCTTGTTTGGTGAAGCCCCCGGTGCCGTTCAACACGCCCGAGAACACGCTGTTGCCGGCGGTGCCGGCGCTCAGCGTGGCGTTGCCCAGGTTCACGGTGCCGGCACCGTCCAGCAGGCCCACGGCTTCGTTGCCACCCAGGTTCATCACCGCACCACTGGCCACGGTGGTGGTGGGCAGGTTCAGCAGCAGTCCGCCTTGGGCCAGCGTCAGGCTGCCATCCAGCACGCGCAGGCTGGTGGTGTCCAGGCTGCCGCCGAGCAGGCTGTTGCCTTGGCTGTCCACGCTGGTGCTGCGCAGTTGCGCCAACATCTGGCCGCCGTCCAGCGTGGTGCTGGTGGTGCGCAGCTGGCCGCTGCCATTCAAGGTGCCGCGCAGCACCAGGTTGGCCACGGTGTCGGTGCTGGCCAGGTTCAGCGTGGCGCCGCTGGCCACTTGCACGTTGGCGCTGTCGGCCAGGCGGTCGGCGGCGGTCAGGGTCAGCACACCGGTGTCCACCTGAACGCTGCCGGCGGCGCTGCTGCCGCTGAGGCTGCTGTTGCCCAGGCTGCGCAGGTTGCCAGCGCCCAACTGGCCCAACACCGTGCCACTGTCCAGCACGGTGTTGGCGGCGGTCAGCAAGCCGGCGCCGGTGTAACGGCCTGCCAGGTTCAGCGTGGTGATGGTCTCGCTGCCGCTCAGGTCCAGCGTGGCGCCCGTGGCCACGTTGACCACGGTCGCGTCGTTCAGCAGTTCGCTGCCGGCCAGGGCCAAGGTGCCCGCGGCCACGGTCGTGCTGCCGCTGTAGGTGTGGGCGCCGCCGAGGGTCCAGCTGCCGCTGCCTTGTTTGACCAGGTTGCCGGTGCCGGCGATGACGCCGGTGAAGCTGGCATCGCTGGCGTTGCCGGTGGTCAGCGTGGCGCTGCCCAGGTTC
>JBKCUM010000119.1:0-31724 GCA_046318395.1 Rubrivivax sp. | reverse complement strand
CCTTCAGTTCGGACAACGCATATCCAAACGATCATCGCCGATCCCGCACCCCCTGTAAACGCTGCAGCATGGGCGTAGGCCACGCCAAAGTGCGGCGTTACCAACCGTTTCCACACCAAGGGGCGCGGCTGCAGATGGGGGGTGGGGGAAGTTGGTCTGGTCGGGGTGAGAGGATTCGAACCTCCGGCCTCTACGTCCCGAACGTAGCGCTCTACCAGGCTAAGCTACACCCCGATTTGTTCGGGCGCTGCGCCGTGCGGCGTGGCCCTGACAAACAGATTTCGACTGCGAAAGTGCCGCTCAGGAAGAGCGGTTCACAGCGCGAAAACACAATTCTAGCAGAGCCTCGCGGGCATCTGAAGCGGGCAGCGCCAAAAGTGCATCGCGCGCCTTGTCGGCCTCGGCTTCCGCTGCGGCGCGGGTGGCCGTGAGCGCGCCGGTGTTGCGCACGATGGTGATGATGTCGGCCAGCTTGTCGACCTCGCCATGTTCGATGGCATGGCGGATGAGTTGCCGTTCGGCGTCGGAGCCACGTTCCATGGCGATCAGCAGCGGCAGCGTGGGTTTGCCCTCGCGCAGGTCGTCGCCCACGTTCTTGCCCAGTTCGTGGCTGTTGCCTTCGTAGTCCAGCAGGTCGTCCACCAATTGGAAGGCCGTGCCCAGCGAGCGACCGTACTGAGCGCAGCGCTCTTCCAGGTCGGCGTCGGCGTTGGCCAGCACCGCGCCCAGGCGAGCGCTGGCCTCAAACAGCTTGGCGGTCTTGTAGCGGATCACACGCAGGTAGTCCTCGACCGCGAGGTCGGGGTCGTGCATGTTCATCAGCTGCAGCACTTCGCCTTCGGCGATGACGTTGGTGGCGTCGGCCAGCACGTCCAGCACGCGCATGCGGTTCACGCCCACCATCATCTGGAAGGCGCGCGAGTACAGGAAGTCGCCCACCAGCACGCTGGCGGCGTTGCCAAACATGGCATTGGCCGTGGCACGGCCGCGGCGCAGGGCCGATTCGTCGACCACGTCGTCGTGCAGCAGCGTGGCCGTGTGGATGAACTCCACCGTGGCCGCCAACTCGTGCCGCTCCGGCCCATGGAAACCCAGTGCTTGTGAGAACAGCAGGACCAGGCGGGGGCGGATGCGCTTGCCGCCCGCGCCCACGATGTAGCCGGCGATCTGGTCGATCAGGGCAACACGGGAAGACAGGCGTTCGCGGATCACGGCGTCCACTTGGCGCATGTCGGCGTCCATGGGGTCCGCCAGGGCGGTGGGGGGAGCGGAGGTGTCGAGCACGGCAGGCGCCATCAGGGAATGCGTGATTATAGGAAGCGGCCGCCGAGGCCCCGCAGGCGGTGTTGAAGTGCGGCCTTGTGGGCGGTCCGATGGTGGTGCCGTTGCGGTGCAATCGGAAAGGCGTGCTATAGTCGCGGGCTCTGCGCATTTTGCGCTGGGCTGCGGCATGGTGTTGAGCGCTTGCGCGGCGGGGTTGGGAAACCGGCTCGGGCTGCGGCGGGCGTTTGGTCAGCGGCAGCGGTCCAGTGTCCGCCTAGAACAGGTGGCGCAGTTTTTCCATTGAAAGGTCATACATGTACGCGGTCATAAAAACCGGCGGCAAACAATACAAAGTTGCTGCTGGCGAGAAGATCAAGGTAGAACAGATTGCTGCGGACGTGGGCCAGGAAATCGTGATCGAACAAGTTCTGGCCGTCGGTGAAGGCGCAGAACTGAAGGTCGGCACGCCCTGGGTCGCGGGTGCCAGCGTGAAAGCCACGGTTGTGGCCCACGGTCGGCACGACAAAGTGCGCATCTTCAAGATGCGCCGTCGCAAGCACTACCAGAAGCACGGCGGTCACCGCCAGAACTACACCGAGCTGCAAATCGGCGCGGTCAACGGCTAAGGGGCACTGAACCATGGCACAGAAAAAGGGCGGCGGCTCAACGCGAAACGGCCGTGACTCTCAGCCGAAGATGCTGGGTGTGAAGGCTTTCGGTGGTCAGGTCATTTCGGCCGGTTCCATCATCGTGCGTCAGCGTGGCACCAAGTTCCACGCCGGCACCAACGTCGGCATGGGCAAGGACCACACCTTGTTCGCGCTGGTCGATGGCAGCGTGTCTTTCGCCATCAAGGGCGAGAAGAACCGCCAGACCGTGTTCGTGACGCCGGCCGCTTAAGCCCGCTGCACAAGCACCCAAGCCCCGGCACGCCGGGGCTTTTGTTTTTTATGATCGGCTCCCATGAAATTCGTAGACGAAGCCACCATCGATGTGGCCGCCGGTAACGGCGGTGCCGGTTGCGTGAGCTTCCGGCGCGAGAAATTCATCCCCTTCGGCGGCCCCAACGGCGGCGACGGTGGGCGTGGCGGCAGCGTCTACGCCATGGCCGATCGCAACATCAACACGCTGATCGACTACCGCTACGCGCGCCGGCACGAAGCCAGGAACGGCGAAGCCGGCCGGGGCTCCGACCAGTACGGTGCGGCGGCCGAAGACATCGTGCTGCACATGCCGGTGGGCACCATCATCAGCAACGCCGAGACCGGCGAGGTCATCACCGAACTGCTGGAGCACGACCTCAAGGTGCTCATCGCCAAGGGCGGCGACGGTGGTTTTGGCAACCTGCACTTCAAGTCGGCCACCAACCGCAGCCCGCGGCAGAAGACGCCCGGCTGGCCCGGCGAAGCGTTCAAGCTGAAGCTGGAACTGCGCGTGCTGGCCGACGTGGGCCTGCTGGGCATGCCCAACGCCGGCAAGAGCACGCTGATCGCGGCCATTTCGAACGCGCGTCCGAAGATCGCCGACTACCCCTTCACCACGCTGCATCCCAACCTGGGTGTGGTGCGCGTGGGCCCGGAGCGCAGCTTCGTGGTGGCCGATGTGCCGGGGTTGATCGAGGGTGCCAGCGAAGGTGCGGGCCTGGGCCACCGTTTCCTGCGGCACCTGCAGCGCACGCGCTTGCTGCTGCACGTGGTGGACATGGCGCCGTTCGACGCTGCCGTGGACCCGGTCAAGCAGGCCAAGGCCATCGTGGCCGAACTGAAGAAGTACGACCCGCAGCTGCACGCCAAGCCGCGTTGGCTGGTGCTGAACAAGCTGGACATGGTGCCCGAGGCCGAACGCGAGGCCTTGGTGAAGGACTTCGTGCGCCGCCTGCGCTGGAAGGGGCCGGTGTTCGGTGTTTCGGCACTGGCGCGCGACGGCCTGCAGCCGCTGGTCGAGACCATCTGGCACCACGTGGCGGCCGAGCAGCGTGCCAAGCCGCTGCCCGACCTGCGTTTCGACACCCCGATCGGCGATGAATGACATGAACACCGGCGCTGACGCCGGCTTGGCTTCCTCCGGCGTGCTGGCCTCGGCGCGCCGCATCGTCGTGAAGGTGGGCTCCAGCCTGGTGACCAACGAAGGCCGGGGCGTGGACGCCGAAGCCATCAGCAACTGGTCGCGCCAGCTGGCGGCCTTGGCCCGCGAGGGCCGCGAACTGGTGATGGTGTCCAGCGGCGCCATCGCCGAAGGCATGAAGCGCTTGGGCTGGACGGCGCGGCCCAAAGAGCTGCACGAGTTGCAAGCCGCCGCGGCCGTGGGCCAAATGGGCCTGGTGCAGATGTACGAGAGCCGGCTGTCGGAGCAGGGCATGCAAAGCGCCCAGGTGTTGCTGACGCACGCCGACCTGGCCGACCGCGAGCGTTACCTCAACGCACGCAGCACCTTGCTCACGTTGCTGTCGTTGAACGTCATCCCGGTCATCAACGAGAACGACACCGTCGTCAACGACGAGATCAAGTTCGGCGACAACGACACCCTGGGCGCCTTGGTGGCCAACCTGGTGGAAGCCGATGCGCTGGTCATCCTGACCGACCAACGCGGCCTGTACACCGCCGACCCCCGCAAGGTGCCCGACGCCCGCTTCGTCAACGTGGCCACGGCGGGCGACCCGGCGCTGGAGGCCATGGCCGGCGGCGCTGGCAGCAGCATCGGCCGCGGCGGCATGTTGACGAAGATCCTGGCCGCCAAGCGCGCCGCCGGCAGCGGTGCCAGCACCGTCATCGCCTGGGGCCGCGAGCCCGACGTGTTGCTGCGCCTGGCGCGTGGTGAAGCCATCGGCACGGCCCTGGTGGCCGGCACGGCCAAGCTGGCCGCCCGCAAGCAGTGGATGGTGGACCACCTGCAGCTGCGCGGTGCGGTGGTGGTGGACGATGGCGCGGTGGCCAAGCTGCGCGAAGACGGCAAGAGCCTGCTGCCCATCGGCGTGGTCGAGGTGCAGGGCGACTTTGTGCGGGGTGACGTGATCGCCGTGCGCAACGCCGCCGGGGTGGACGTGGCCCGTGGCCTGGCCAACTATGCGTCGACCGAGGCGCGGCTCATCGCCCGCAAGCCTTCTTCACAGATCGAAGCCCTGCTGGGTTTTGCCAACGAACCCGAGATGATCCACCGCACGAACCTCGTGCTGATGTGAAGCGTGAAGACGGGCGTGTGAAGCCCGCGGCCCACCCCTGAATGGGGCGGGCGCAGGGCCCAGCCCTCAGCGGTCGCCGCCCGGGTGTTTGTGGTCGTGTTCGTGTTCGCTGCCCAAGGCGGCCACGGGTTCTTCGGCCCTGAAGGGCGGTTCGCCGCCGGGAATGTCGGCCCCGTCGTGGCGGTGCGCGCGCATGCCGCTGCGCAGAAAGCGGTTGTGGTGGTGCGGGCGCGGCAGGTAGCGCGACAGTTCGGTCAGCGCCATCTCGTAGACACCGCGCTTGAACTCGATCACCACGTCCAGCGGCACCCAATACTCGTTCCAGCGCCAGGCGTCGAACTCGGGGTGGTCGGTGGCACGCAGGTTCATGTCGCTGTCGCGGCCCAGCAGGCGCAGCAGGAACCAGATCTGCTTCTGGCCCTTGTAGTGGCCGCGCGCATCCTTGCGGATGAAGTGCTCGGGCACCTCATAGCGCAGCCAGTCGCGAGTGCGACCGATGATCTGCACGTGCTCGGGCAGCAGCCCGACTTCCTCGTGCAGTTCACGGAACATCGCCTGCTCTGGCGATTCACCGTGCTTGATGCCGCCCTGGGGAAACTGCCAGGAATGCGTACGGAGTCGCTTGCCCCAGAAAACCTGGTTCCGCGAATTGAGCAGCACGATGCCGACGTTGGGCCTGAAGCCTTCCCTGTCGAGCATAATGAACCCCGAATTTGTGACTGAAATCATTATTGCACCGGCCCGGTGCGACGTGCGAACTCTCGCTTTCCCGCATGGGGGCTTCTCGGCGCGACGGGTCGTGGCCAGAGAGAAGACCGCCCCATGAAAGCCTCGCAGACCTTCGTCTCCACCCTCAAGGAAGCGCCCGCCGACGCAGAAGTCGTCAGCCACAAGCTGATGATGCGCGCGGGCTTCATCAAGCGCCTGGGCGCTGGCATCTACAACTACATGCCCATGGGCCTGCGGGTCATCCGCAAGGTCGAAGGCATCATCCGCGAAGAGATGGTGCGTGCCGGGGCCGTGGAACTGCTGATGCCCGTGGTGCAGCCGGCCGAGCTGTGGCAAGAGACCGGCCGCTTCGAGAAGATGGGGCCGGAGCTGATGCGCGTGAAAGACCGCCACGACCGCGACTTCATCATCCAGCCCACCAGCGAAGAGGTGGTCACCGACATCGCGCGCCAGGAACTGCGCAGCTACAAGCAGCTGCCGCGCAATTTCTTCCACATCCAGACCAAGTTCCGCGACGAGCGCCGCCCCCGCTTCGGCGTGATGCGCGGCCGCGAGTTCACGATGAAGGCCGCTTATTCCTTCGACCGTGACGCGGCGAGCGCGGCCAAGAGCTACGACACCATGTTCGCGGCCTACAAGCGCATCTTCGACCGCTTCGGCCTGACCTACCGCGCCGTGGCCGCCGACACCGGCGCCATCGGTGGCGACCTGAGCCACGAGTTCCAGGTCATCGCCAAGACCGGCGAAGACGCCATCATCTACTGCCCCACCAGCGACTACGCCGCCAACATCGAGCTGGCCGAAGCCGTGGCACCGGCCGCGCCGCGCGGTGCCGCCAGCCAGCCCCTGACCAAGACCGCCACGCCCGGCAAGAGCACCTGTGCCGACGTGGCCGAACTGCTGGGCCTGCCGCTGGCGCAGACGGTGAAGAGCCTGGTGCTGGCCACCGACGAACTGGACGAACGCGGCGACATCAAAAAGACCACCGTGTGGCTGCTGCTGCTGCGCGGCGACCACGACATGAACGAGGTGAAGGTGGGCAAGCTGCCCGGTCTGAAGGCCGGTTTCCGCTTTGCCACCGTGGCCGAGATCGAGGCCCATTTCGGCTGCAAGCCGGGCTACCTGGGCCCCATCGGCCTGAAGCAGGCCGTGCAGGTGGTGGCCGACCGCACCGTCGCGCAGATGAGCGATTTCGTCTGCGGCGCCAACGAGGTGGACTTCCACCTGACCGGCGTGAACTGGGGCCGCGACCTGCCCGAGCCCGACCTGGTGGCCGACATCCGCAACGTGGTGGTGGGCGACCCCAGCCCCGACGGCCAAGGCGTGCTGGCCATCGAACGTGGCATCGAGGTGGGCCATGTGTTCTACCTGGGCACCAAGTACAGCCAGGCCATGAACGCCAGCTTCCTGGACGAAAACGGCAAACCGGCGCTGTTCGAGATGGGCTGCTACGGCATCGGCGTCACGCGCATCCTGGGCGCGGCCATCGAGCAGAGCCACGACGAGCGCGGCATGGTCTGGCCCGACGCCATCGCCCCGTTCACCGTGGCGCTGTGCCCCATCGGCTACGACCGCAGCCCCGAGGTGCAGGCCGCCGCGCAGCAGATGCACGATGAGCTGGTGGCCCTGGGCGTGGACGTGGTGCTGGACGACCGCGGCGAGCGCCCCGGTGCCATGTTCGCCGACTGGGAATTGATCGGCGTGCCGCACCGCGTGGTGCTGTCCGACCGCGGCCTGAAGGCCGGCACGGTGGAAGTGCAGGGCCGCCGCGAAGCCGAGGCCACCACGGTGCCCTTGGCCGAGGCCGTGGCCTTTGTGAAGGGCCGCCTGGCGGCATGACCCCAGCCTTGCCAGGCCAGGGCGGCCTGCGCCGCCGTGCCCTGCTGTGTGCGCCAGCGGCGGTGCTGCTGCCCGCGGTGCGCCCGGCTTGGGCCGGCGCCCAGGTGGAAGAGCCGCTGGCCAACGCTGTGAAAACGGCCTTGTCGGCGGCCGTGGCCGACAGCGCACCGCCCAAACCGCGGTTCGACCAGGTGGAAGCCCGCCTGGCCTACCTGCGCTGGTTGGGCGCGGCCAGCGAGAAGCTGAAGCCCCGCAAGACCGAAGCCCTGGTGCGCATGGAGTTCCTGGAGGCCGTCTGGTACGAAAGCCGCCGCGCCGGCCTGGAAACGGCCCTGGTGCTGGGCCTGGTGCAGGTGGAAAGTGGCTTCCGCAAGTACGCCATCAGCAGCGCGGGCGCGCGCGGCTACATGCAGGTGATGCCGTTCTGGGCGCGGCTGATCGGCGACGGCGACCCGGCCCGCCTGTTCCACATGCAGACCAACCTGCGTTTCGGTTGTGTGATCCTGCGCCACTACCTGGACGTGGAGCGCGGTGACCTGTTCATGGCGCTGGGCCGCTACAACGGCAGCCGTGGCAAGGCCGAGTACCCGAACCTGGTGTTCGGCGCGCGCCGCGCCTGGGACTTCAAGCTGACCTGAACGCCGGACCGGCCGGCGCGGCCGGGTGTCTCAAAGCCCTTGCCAGGCCTTCGGCGCTGCGCCCATGAGCTGCACCAGGGACAGCACACGTTCCACGCTTTCCGCCACCAGTTCGTCGATGCTCTGGGGCTTCAGGTAGAAGGCCGGCAGCGGCGGGAAGATGATGCCGCCCATCTCGGTGACGGCCGTCATGTTGCGCAGGTGGGCCAGGTTGAAGGGCGTCTCGCGCACCATCAGCAGCAGGCGGCGGCGCTCTTTCAGGGTCACGTCGGCGGCGCGTGTGAGCAGGTTGTCGCCGAAGCCGTGGGCCACCGAGGCCAAGGTCTTCATCGAACACGGGGCGATGACCATGGCCGCGGTCTCGAAACTGCCACTGGCCACACAGGCGCCCACGTCGCCGGGCGCGTAGTGGTGGTCGGCCAGGCTTTCGAGTTCGCCGCGCGACAGGCCCATTTCGTGGTGCACGTTCAGCACCCCGGCGGGCGTGACCACCAGGTGCGTCTCCACACCCAGTTCACGTGCGCGCTGCAGCAGCCGCACGCTGTAGGCCGCACCGGTGGCGCCGGTGATGCCCAACACCAGCCGCTGCGGCGTGGTCATGGGGCTCAGTTCTGCGACAGCAGCTGCTGCAGTTCGCCGGACTGGTACATCTCCATCATGATGTCGGAGCCGCCCACGAATTCACCGTTGACGTAGAGCTGCGGGATGGTGGGCCACTGGGCGTAGTCCTTGATGCCCTGGCGCACGGCTTCGTCTTCCAGCACGTTGAACGTGCCGAAGCCGCTGACGCCGCAGGCCTTCAGCACCTGCACGGCGCGGCCGGAGAAGCCGCACATCGGGAACTGTGCTGTGCCCTTCATGAAGAGCATGACCTTGTGGCCTTTGACCAGGTCGTCGATGCGTTGTTGTACGTCACTCATGGGCGGGCTCTTGGTTCAGGCTGGAAAGCCCGAAAGCATAAGCCAAAGCCCTTGGCCGCTGCGCCCGCAGGGTCTGCCCGGCGTTCAGAACGCGTAGCGCACGCCCAACTGCAGCACCGGCGAGAACCGCAGGTCGCGCATGGCGCTGTCCAGGCTGTCGTTGCCGAAGACCGCGCGGCCCAGGCGGGTGGCGCCTTCGTTCAGCGCCAGGCCCAGGTCGGCGCTGAAGCCCCAGCCGCCGTTCAAGGCCAGGCCGGTGTAACCCAGGCCCAGGTAAGGCAAGGTCTCGGCCACCAAACCGCCACCGGCTTGCAGGCGGCGTGCGGTCAGCAGGCCGCTGGTGGCGCGCAGGCCGCTGGTCGCACCCCAGGCCGCAGGCAGGCGCAGGCCCGGTGTGTTGAAGTAATGGTTGCCCAGCAGACCGGCTGAAAACTCCGGGCGCTCCACCAGCGAGAACCGTTGAGCGCTGGACAGGTCCAGCGCTTTCTGAGCCGTCCATTGCGGCCACACCTGGCTGGCCTGGGGCACCGCCAGTCCTTCGGCGGCCTGTGCGCTGGCCAGCAGCGTCCAGCCCAGCGTCAACATGGCAGCCCGGCAGTGGCGCGCCGTGCGGGCGGCAGGGGCGGCGAGGACGGTGTGCACAGCCATGGCGAACTCCCTTTGTTGGGTGTTTATCATGCGCCCAGCCGGCTGTGCGTGCATCCCTCTCGCGCAGGAGCGGCGCATTTTTGGCGCATGGTTCACGCTGTGGTCGCCACCCCTGGCCAGGGTTGTCGCGCGCTGGCCGCGAGGTGTTGCGGCCTGTGTCAGCCGTGGGCCCGTCGGCGCGTCAGCCCGCCCAGCGGGCCCCTGTGCAACGGGGCAGGCCCGCCAGGTCGTGCCGCGTGGCCGGGCTGCCGAAACCGTGCTCGGCCAGCAGTTGCCGCACCGCCTGGCCCTGGTCGAAGCCGTGTTCCAGCAGCAGCCAGCCACCGGGCACCAGGTGCTGCGGTGCGCCGGCGGCCAACTGGCGCAGGCTGTCCAGGCCGTCGCCTTCGGGGGTCAGCGCCAGCCGGGGCTCGTGGCGCAGCGCCGGCAGGTGGGGGTCGTCACCGGCGATGTAGGGCGGGTTGGACAGCAGCAGCTCGAACCGCTGCCCGGCCAAGGGTTGCCACCAGGCGCCCTGCAGAAACTGCACGGCCAGGCCCAGCCGATGGGCGTTGCCTCGCGCCACGGCCAGCGCATCGGCGCTCAGGTCCGTGGCCGTCACGTGGGCGGCGGGGCAGGCGTGTTGCACCGCCAGGGCGATGGCACCGCTGCCGGTGCCCAGGTCGGCCACACGGGGGGACGGCACCGCCTGTGCCTGCCAGGCCTGCAGGCGTTCCAGGGCCCAATCCACCAGCACCTCGGTGTCAGAGCGTGGCACCAGCACGCCGGGCCCGACCTGCAGCACCAGGCCACGGAAAGGCTGTTCGCCCAGCAGGTAACCCAGCGGCACGCCGTCGGCGGCCTGCTGGAACCAGCGGTCCAGCTTGGTGGCTTGGTCTGCGGACAGCGCTGCGTCGCCGTGGGCCAGCAGCCAGCCGCGGTCGCGCTGCAGCAGGTGGGCCACCAGGGTCTGCACGTCGAAACGTTCCAACCCGTTGGCGCGGCCCTGTTGCAGGGCTTGTGCCACGGTGTGGGCCAAGGGGATGGTGGGCGCGGTCACAGCGCGCTCAGGCCTGGCCGGTTTCCAGCTGCGCCAGCTGTTCTGCCGCGCGTGCGGCCTGCAGCGCGTTCAGCACGTCGTCGAGGTCGCCGTCCATCACCGCGCCCAGCTTGTACAGCGTCAGGTTGATGCGGTGGTCGGTCAGCCGGCCCTGCGGAAAGTTGTAGGTGCGGATGCGGTCGCTGCGGTCGCCGCTGCCCACCAGGCCCTTGCGCGTGGCGGCTTCTTTGGCGGCACGTTCGCTGCGCTCTTTTTCGCGCAGCCGCGCGGCCAGCACCGCCAGGGCCTTGGCCTTGTTGCGGTGCTGGCTGCGGTCGTCCTGGCACTCGGCCACCAGGCCGGTGGGCAGGTGGGTCACGCGGATGGCGCTGTCGGTCTTGTTGACGTGCTGGCCACCAGCGCCGCTGGCGCGGAAGGTGTCGATGCGCAGGTCGGCCGGGTTCAGCTGCACCTCTTCGGCCTCGTCGGGCTCGGGCATCACGGCCACGGTGCAGGCGCTGGTGTGGATGCGGCCCTGGCTCTCGGTGGCCGGCACGCGCTGCACGCGGTGGCCGCCGCTCTCGAAGCGCAAGCGGCCGAACACACCGTCGCCTTCCACACGGAGAACCATTTCTTTGTAGCCACCCAGTTCGGCGTCGCTGGCGCTCAGCACCTCGGTGCGCCAGCCCTGTTTCTCGAAGTAGCGCGTGTACATGCGCACCAGGTCGCCGGCGAACAGGGCCGATTCATCGCCGCCCGTGCCGGCGCGCACTTCCACGAAGGCGTTGCGTTCGTCGTCGGGGTCGCGCGGGATCAGCGCGGTCTGCAGTTCGGCGTGCAGGCGTTGCAGGTCGGCCTCGGCGGCGCTGATTTCTTCGCGCGCCATTTCGGCCATGTCTGCATCGTCGAGCAGGGCTTGTGCGGTGTGGATGTCGGCCTCGCGCTGCTGCATCTGGCGGTAGCGGCCCACCACGCCCTGGGCTTCGGCCTGTTCGCGCGACAGCTGGCGCCAGCGTTGCACGTTGGCGGCCACGGCAGGGTCGGCCAGGGCGGCGTCCAGCTCGTGGAGCCGCAGGGCCAGGCGTTCGATGCGGTTGCGCAGTTGGTCGTTCATGCAGCGGCGGGCCCGGCCGCACCGGCACAGACCGGGGCAGCCGCAGACCAGGTGGGGTGGCTAACGGCTGTCGCCGCCAGGTTGGCGGCTGCCTTGGCGCAGGAACAGGCGCGAGACGGTCTGGGCCAGGCGCTCACGCTCGGCACCGTCGGCGGCGTGCAGCTCGGCCAGCGTGCCGTGCAGCAGTTTGTGCGTGAGCCCGCGCGTCAGCGCTTCCAGCACGGCGTCCACCGGTTCGCCCTTGGCCAGCAGCTTCTTGGCGCGCTGCAGTTCGTGCGCGCGCCAGTCGTCGGCCTGGCGGTTCAGCGCCTGGATCAGCGGCACGGCGGCGCGCTGGTCCAGCCAGTGCGAAAAGCTCAGCACGCCGGCGTCGATGATGGCCTCGGCCTGTTGCACGGCGGCCTGGCGTTTTTCGCCGGCGGTCTGCACCAGGGTGGAGAGGTCGTCCACGGTGTAGAGGTAGACGTCGCGCAGTTGGCCCACCTCGGGCTCGATGTCGCGCGGCACGGCCAGGTCGACCATGAACATCGGCCGGTGCTTGCGCGCCTTCAGCGCACGTTCCACCGCGCCCAGGCCGATGATGGGCAGGCTGCTGGCGGTGCAGGAGATGACGGCGTCGAATTCATGCAGGCGCTGCGGCAGGTCCGACAGGCGCAGCGCTTCGGCGCCGAAGCGGCTGGCCAGCTTTTCGCCGCGCTCCAGCGTGCGGTTGGCCAGGGCCATGGCCTTGGGCGTGCGGGCCGCGAAGTGCGTGGCGACCAGTTCGATCATCTCGCCCGCGCCCACGAACAGCACCTTGGTGTCTTCCAGCCGTTCGAACAGCTGTGAGGCCAGGCGCACGGCGGCCGCGGCCATGCTGATGCTGTGGGCGCCGATCTCCGTGGCGGTGCGCACTTCCTTGGCCACCGAGAAAGAACGCTGGAACAGCTGGTGCAGCGTGGTGCCCAGGGTGCCGGCTTCGTCGGCCTGGCGCACGGCCTGCTTCATCTGGCCCAGGATCTGTGGCTCGCCCAGCACCATGGAGTCCAGCCCCGAGGCCACGCGGAAAGCGTGGCGCGCGGCGGCACGGTCTTCCATCACATAAGCGTGGCTGTGCAGGTGTGTGCCTGTGACGCCGCCCTGTTCGGCCAGCCAGGCCACGGTGGGCTGCACCAGGTCGCGCACCTCCGCGGCGCTGGCGGCCACGTAGAGTTCGGTGCGGTTGCAGGTGCTGACGAGCGCGGCCTCGGGTGCGGCGCGTTTCAGGCGTTCACGCAGACCTTGCAGGGCCGGCGTGAATTGTTCGGGCGCAAAGGCCAGCTTGCCGCGCAGGTCCAACGGCGCGGTGGTGTGGTTGAGGCCGAGGGCAAAGACGCTCACGGTGCGATTGTAAGATTCGGGGCGGTTGATCGAAGCCGCAAGGACTTGATGCGCGTCAAGACTTGGCGTGGTGGCAGGCCTTCTGCCTTCGCTGGCCACCCGGCCTGCGCCGCCCTTCTTTGCCACACCCCACCTTGAAAGCCCTGCGATGGGACCGCTGGACGCCGTCGGCCACCTGTTGAACCTGTTCTACCCCGCCGTGGCCCTGGGCCTGGTGGCCGCTGGCCTGGCCAAGCTGCTGTGGCGGCGTGAACTGGCGGCCGCGCCCTTCAAGCGCCTGGCCGTGCCGGCCATGCTGGCCTGTGCCGTGGTGACGGTGGCCGGCCTGGTGTGGTTCCGGCAAGACGGCAAGATGGCCACGTACGCCGCCATGGTGTGCGTCTGCGCGGTGGTGCTGTGGTGGCGCGGTTTCGGGCCGGGCCGCCGCTGAAGCTGCCAGCGGCCCGGGTCTGCCGGGCGGGCGTCAGGCCACCACCGGCGTGCCGCGCAACGAGTGCGGCAGGGCTTCGGTGATCAGCACGTCCATCATCTGCCCCACCAGGCGCGCGCCGTTCGGCCCACCGTTGAAGTTGACGATGCGGTTGCACTCGGTGCGGCCCATCAGCTCGGCTTCACCGTTGGGCCCAGGGCGGCGCGACGGCCCTTCCACCAGGATGCGCTGCACCGTGCCCTGGCGGCTGGCGCTGATGCGCCGCACGTTGGCTTCGATGGTGGCCTGCAGGTGCTGCAGGCGTTTGAGCTTCACGTCTTGCGGCGTGTCGTCGGCCAGGTTGGCCGCGGGCGTGCCCGGGCGCTTGCTGAAGACGAAGCTGAAGCTGCTGTCGTAGCCGATGTCCTCGATCAGCTTCATCATCTTGCCGAAGTCTTCTTCGGTCTCGCCGGGGAAGCCGACGATGAAATCGCTGCTCAGGCTGATGTCGGGCCGCACAGCGCGCAGCTTGCGGATGGTGGCCTTGTATTCCAGCGCCGTGTAGCCGCGCTTCATGGCCATCAGGATGCGGTCGCTGCCGTGTTGCACCGGCAGGTGCAGGTGGCTCACCAGCTTGGGCACCTTGGCGTAGACGTCGATCAGCCGCTGCGTGAACTCGTTCGGGTGGCTGGTGGTGTAGCGGATGCGCTCGATGCCAGGGATCTCGGCCACGTACTCGATCAGCAGTGCGAAGTCGGCAATTTCCGCGGTGTCGCCCATGCGGCCGCGGTAGGCGTTGACGTTCTGGCCCAGCAGCGTCACTTCTTTCACGCCCTGGTCGGCCAGACCGGCCACTTCCGTCAGCACGTCCTCAAAAGGCCGGTGCACTTCTTCGCCGCGGGTGTAGGGCACCACGCAGTAGCTGCAGTACTTGCTGCAGCCTTCCATGATGGACACGAAGGCCGAAGCGCCTTCCACACGGGCTGGGGGCAGGTGGTCGAACTTCTCGATCTCGGGGAAGCTGATGTCCACCTGCGCACGGCGCTCGGCCTTGCGGGCTTCGATCATCTGCGGCAGGCGGTGCAGCGTCTGCGGGCCGAACACCAGGTCCACGTAGGGCGCGCGTTCGATGATGGCCGCACCTTCCTGGCTGGCCACACAACCGCCCACGCCGATGATCACGCCCTTGTCCTTCAGGTGCTTCACGCGGCCCAGGTCGCTGAAGACCTTCTCTTGCGCCTTCTCGCGCACCGAGCAGGTGTTGAACAGGATGAGGTCGGCTTCTTCCACGTCTTGCGTGGGCTCGTAGCCCTCGGCCGCGCGCATCACGTCGGCCATCTTATCGCTGTCGTACTCGTTCATCTGGCACCCGAAGGTGCGGATGAAGACTTTCTTCTGCTTGGGGGTGGCGGTGTCGTGGCTCATCACTTGCTCCAGCGCTGCGCTGCGGGGTCGAAGGTCCAGCCGGCGGCCTGCTGGGGGGTCACGGGCCAGGGTTGGTTGGCGCGTTCGGTGGCGTTCAGCACCCACACGTCCTGCAGGCTGCCCTGCAGGTCCAGCGTGTAGTGCACCAACACCCGCTGGCCGGCCAGGCTGCCCGACAACTGCATCAGGTTGTCGGCGCCGCGGATCCGCGCGCCGGGCGCCAGTTGTGCTAAGCGGCCGTTCAGCCGCACTTCGGGGGGCGCCACCACCAGCAGTTCACCGCGCAGGGCGGTGGTTGGGAACTGGCGGTGCGCCTGGGCTTGCGCCAGGTTGGGGGCGAGTGTGGCGGCCACCAGGGCGGTGACCAGCAGAGCACAGCGGTTCATGGTGTGGATCCAGGGGCTGTGGCTTGGAAGCCGAGGGCAGGGCATGGCCGGTTCATGGCGCCGGAGCCATGTGGCCCCGTGTTGCTTCGAACTGGACACTTCAAGCAAAAGACCCGCAAAAGCTTGGGGCTTTGTGCGGGTCTTTTCAGTTTGGTGGCGCTTCAGGGATTCGAACCCCGGACCTGCGGATTATGATTCCGTCGCTCTAACCGGCTGAGCTAAAGCGCCAAGAGCCTTGCATTATATGCCGGCAATCGAAGCTGGTAAACCCTCGGAGTTTCATGTTCAGCTTCTTCAAGAAGAAGACCCCGCCGCCGGCGCCTGCAACCACCCCGGTTGCGGCCCCCGCGGCGCCTGTTTTGCCGCCCGCGGCGCCGGTTCAACCGCCTGCGGTGGGCGGGTTCGCCACGCCCGCTGTGCCCGCGCCAGCGGTGCCTTCGTCAGCGCCCGCCCCCGTGAACGGGCCTGTCACGGCCCCGGTGCCCGCGCCTTGGTCAGTGCCTTCGCCAGCACCCGTGGCCATGACCGCCCCCGTGCAGCCCCCCGCGTCGGCCCCTGTGGTGGAAGAACCACGCGCCAGCTGGTTCGGCCGTCTGAAGGCTGGTCTGCGCAAGACCGGCAGCAGCATCGCGCAGGTGTTCACCGGCACGCGCATCGACGACGCGCTGTACGAAGACCTGGAGTCGGCCCTGCTGCTGGCCGACACCGGGGTGCCAGCCACCGAATACCTGCTGGCCGACCTGAAGCGCCGCGTGAAGGAGCACAAGGCCACCGACCCGGCGGCCGTGAAGGCCCTGCTGGCCGATGCGCTGGCCGACCTGCTGGCGCCGCTGCAGCGGCCGCTGACCATCGGCGCGGCCACGCCCACCGTGGTGATGGTGGCCGGCGTGAACGGTGCCGGCAAGACCACCACCATCGGCAAGCTCACGCGCTATCTGGCCAGCGCCGACCAGAAGGTGCTGCTGGCCGCGGCCGACACCTTCCGCGCTGCCGCACGCGAACAGCTGGCCGTGTGGGCCGACCGCAACCAGGTGCAGGTCATCAGCCAGGAAGGTGGCGACCCGGCGGCCGTGACCTTCGACGCCGTCAGCGCCGGGCGCGCGCGCGGGTGTGACGTGGTCATCGCCGACACCGCCGGCCGCCTGCCCACGCAGCTGCACCTGATGGAAGAGCTGAAGAAGATCAAGCGCACCATCGGCAAGGCCATGGACGGTGCGCCGCACGAGGTGCTGCTGGTGGTGGACGGCAACACCGGCCAGAACGCCCTGGCCCAGGTGAAGGCCTTTGACGCCGCGTTGGGGCTGACGGGCCTGATCGTCACCAAGCTGGACGGCACGGCCAAGGGCGGCGTGCTGGCCGCCATCGCGCGTTGGGCCCGCGAGCAGCAGCGCAGCGTGCCGGTCTATTTCATCGGGGTGGGCGAGCGGGTGGAAGACCTGCAGACCTTCGATGCGCGCGAGTTCGCGCAGGCCTTGTTGGGCTGATCGTCGGCCGGCGGCGCCGCCTGGGTGCCCGGCCGACTCTCAGCGTGCGCCCAAGGCGCCGCGCACGGAGTCGGCTTCGTCGTAGAAGCCCGAGGGCACGGGCTCCATGCCGGCGTCGTAGGGCGCGTGGTCGCCCTCGGCCAGCACTTCCTCAATCTCGGCCACGGGGATCAAGGGCATGGGCCGCGTGGTGGGCAGGCCTTTGGGCGCGGCACTGCTGGGTGCCAACTCGGCGCCCACCAGGCTGCGGATCTCGGCCACCGTCGGCAAGTCGCCTTCGTACCAGGTGTACACGCGGATGCCAGCGGCCTTCAGCACACGGGTCAGCCTTTCGTGGCGGCGGCGGCTGCGTTCGGTTTCTTGCGGCGAACGGATGTCGATGACGGCCAACACCCGCGAACCGGCGTCGCACAGCAGCAGGTCGGCGCTTTGGTTGCCCACGCGGTGCAGCCATTCCCCGTAACTCTGGCGCGTGGGCACACGCAGGAAGCGCGACAGCGGCACCTGGGCCAGCACCATGAAGCCGGGCAGGGCGCGCCGCAGGTGGTCGTAAGCCTGGCGTTCGTGGATGGACAGCACACGGGCCAGGGTCGGGGGCCAGGCCTGCACGGTGTCTTGGGCGTCGAGCGCCGCGGCGCCGGGCCGCCGGCGGCCCCGACGCTGCTGGTGCCAACGCAGGGCCAGCAGCGACAGCAGCAGCAGCACGGCGGCCATCAGGGCTGGGGTGGCGGTGGGGTCGAGGAGGCTCATGGGCGCGTGAACGATGGGAAGCAGTGTCCCAAGTTACGGCAGCCGGGCCCGGGAATCCATCGACAGGCGATGACAGGCGTTAGGAAGCGTATCCCCGCAGCCCCCCAGGGCATTCGAACGTGACTTTCATCACGGTTGTGGACGGCCGTGGCCGTCCAGCCATGCTCAGCGCGGCATGCCGGGCAGGCCGCCCATGCGCTTCATCATCTTCATGAGGCCGCCGCCCTTCATCTTTTTCATCATGCCCTGCATTTGCTCGAACTGGTTGAGCATGCGGTTCACCTCTTGCACGTGCACGCCGGCGCCCGTGGCGATGCGGCGCTTGCGGCTGGCCTTGATGAGTTCGGGCTTGCGGCGCTCCAGCGGCGTCATCGAGTGGATGATGCCTTCCATGCGGCGCACGTCGCGTTCGGCCTTGTCCATGTCGGCGCCCGCGGCCTTGGCGGTCAGCTGGCTGGGCAGTTTGTCCATCAGCCCGGCCAGGCCGCCCATCTTCTTCATCTGGCTGATCTGCGAGAGGAAGTCGTTGAGGTCGAAGTCGCCGCCCGACTTCACCTTGTCGGCCAGTTTCTGCGCGGACGCCATGTCCACGCCCTTGGTCACCTCTTCGACCAAGGCCACGATGTCGCCCATGCCCAGCACGCGGCCGGCGTGGCGTTCGGCGTCGAAGACCTCCAGGCCGTCGATCTTCTCCGACACACCGGCGAACTTGATGGGCGCGCCGGTGATTTGGCGCACGCTCAAGGCCGCACCGCCGCGCGAGTCGCCGTCGAGCTTGGTCAGGATGACGCCGGTCAGCGGCAGCGCGTCCTTGAAGGCCTTGGCGGTGTTCACCGCGTCCTGGCCTTGCATGGCGTCCACCACGAACAGCGTTTCCACCGGGTTCAGCGCACCGTGCAGGTCGCGAATTTCCGCCATCAGCGCTTCGTCGATGCCCAGGCGGCCGGCGGTGTCGACCAGCAGCACGTCGAAGTAGTGGCGCTTGGCATGGTCCAGCGCGGCCAGGGCGATGTCGCGCGGCTTTTGGTCAGGGCTGCTGGCGAACCACTCGCCGCCGGCCTGCTTGGTGACGGTCTTGAGCTGTTCGATGGCCGCAGGGCGGTAGACGTCGGCCGAGACCGTCAGCACCTTCTTCTTGCGCTTGTCGATCAGGTGCTTGGTCAGCTTGGCCGTGGTGGTGGTCTTGCCCGCGCCCTGCAGGCCGGCCATCAGGATGACGGCGGGCGGCTGGGCGGCCAGGTTGATGTCGGCCACGCCTTCGCCCATGGTGGCGGCGAGTTCTTTGTGCACGATGCCCACCAGCGCCTGGCCGGGGTTCAGCGAGCCCACGACTTCCTGCCCCAGCGACTTCTCTTTGACGCGGGCGATGAAGTCGCGCACCACGGGCAGGGCCACGTCGGCCTCGAGCAGGGCCATGCGCACTTCGCGCAGCATGTCCTGCACGTTGCTCTCGGTGATGCGGGCTTGGCCCCGCATCGTCTTGACCAGCCGTGACAGGCGGTCGGATAGGTTCGAGGCCATGGGCGAAAGGCCGGCCGCTGGCGCGGCCTGCGCAAAAGTAAACTGTCTGCATGATTCTATCGAGTGGCTCCCCCCCGCTGCTGCTGGCCTTGCTGGCACTGGCGGGTTATCTGGTGGCCGCCATGCCAGCGCTGGCCTTGGGCCGCTTGGCGGCGCCGGCCCTGGTGTTGGGTTGGCTGATGCACCTGGGCGTGCTGGTGCTGGACATCGGTGGCTGGGGCCAGCCCCTGCCGGGCGCGCGTCTGGGCTTCGCCCCGGTGTTGTCGATGACGGTGTGGCTGGTGGTGGCCGTGCACGCGGTGGAGAGCCGCCTCGTGCCGCTGCCCGCGGTGCGTCGCTGGCTGGCGTTGGCCGGTGCCGTGGCCGTGCTGCTGGCGGCCGGTTTCCCAGGCGAGCCGCGGGTCTACGGATCGCCCTGGGCGCCGTTGCACTTCGTGTTGGGCGTGGGCTCCTATGGCCTGTTCGGTGCGGCGGTGTTGCACGGGCTGTTGCTCGACGCCGCCGAGCGCCGGCTGCGTCTGCGCGGGCCGGGTGGTGGCACGCAGCCCACCGGCATGCCCTTGCTGCAACTGGAACGCCTGACCTTCCGTTTTGTGCAGGCCGGTTTCTGCGTGCTAACGGCCACTTTGGTGATGGGCGCACTGACCGCGGCCCAGTGGCGCTGGGACCACAAGATCGTGTTCTCGTTGCTGGGTTGGGCCGTGTTCGCCGCGCTGCTGTGGGGCCGCCAAGTGCAAGGCTGGCGCGGTCGGCGTGCCACGCGGTGGTTGTACGCCGGGGCGGTGTTGTTGCTGCTGGCCTATGCGGGCTCGCGGTTTGTGTTTGAAGTGGTGCTGGGCCGCGTGCCGGCGTGAAGGAAGCGGTTTGAGCAAGATCTTGCTGGTGCTGGCCTTGGTGGTTGGCGTGTTCTGGTGGTTGCGGTCCCGTGCAGCGGCGCGCAAGAACCCGACCAAGCCCACGGCGGCCCCCCCGCCTGCGCCCCGTGCGCCCGCCCAAGCCTTGCCGATGGTGGCCTGCGCACACTGCGGCTTGAATCTGCCGGCCGCCGACGCGGCCTACGACGTGGCGGGCCGCCCCTACTGCGGCGACGCCCACCGCGTGGCGGGCCCGCGTGCCTGAATGGCCCGCGGCGTCAAGCACCGCCTGGCAAGGCGGGCGCCAGGTGTGAGGGCGGCGCACGCCCGGTCATGAGCGCCCCGCCATGAGCGCACCGCAACAGCAAGACCGTCGGCGTGGCGACCGCCGCCAAGGCGACCGCCGTTCGGCCGACCGCCGCAGCGGCGAAAGCTGGTTCGGCGCGGAGTCGGCGTTCTCGGCCGGATGGGGTGACGAGGCGCGTGCCGTTTGGGCGCAGCCCTTCATCGGCGCCGAAGACAGTGCGCTGACGCGCATCCACCGTACCTACGCCGCGGCACGGGCCGCGCTGGGCGTGGCCTTGGTGCTGGTTCAGGGCCTGGGCAGCTTGATGGGCGTGCGCACGGCGCCCTGGTTGGTCTTGGTGTGCCTGGCCTACGCCGTTCAGGCCGTCACGTTGTGGCTGTTGCCGCGGTTCCAGCCGCTGCGGGTGCCGTTGCAACAGCCGGGCCAACGGCGCAACCAGTGGCTGGCCACGATCGGCATGGACCTGCTGGCCTTCGGCAGCCTGCACCTGCTGGAGGGCGGCGTGCAGCTCAACTACGGGGCACTGTTGGTGCTGCCGGTGCTGATGGCCGGCGTCACCACACCGCGGCTGGCGGCGCTGGGCACCGCCGCGGGGGTCACGCTGCTGCTGTTGGGGCGGTCGTTCTGGCAGATGGGTTGGGCCGGGGCAGAACTGACTGGCGGTCTGCTGCAAAGCGGGTTGGCGGGCCTGGGCCTGTTCTTCATCAGCCTGCTGGCGGCCGAACTGGCCTCCAGGCTGGCCCGCGAAGAGCAGGCGGCCCGGGGCAGTTTGGAACTGGCGCGGCAGCAGGCCCAGTTGAACCGCCTGGTCATCGAGGAGATGGTGGACGGCGTGTTGGTCGTGGACGCGCGCGGGCGCGTCCGGGCCGCCAACCCGGCGGCCCGCGCGCTGCTGGCCGAGGTGGGCCTGTGCCCGCCGGCGCCGTTCTCCCTGCGTGCCCAGCCGGGCTGGACGGCCTTGGCGGCAGCCGTGGAACAGGCGCTGGTGGACCACGACTGGCCCGAGGCGGGCCGCGATGTGCGGCTGCAGTTTGAACAAGGCACGCAGCGCACGCTGCGCATGCGGGTGCGCTTCATGCAGGCCCGCGCCCTGGTGCCCGACCTGTCCAGCGCAGCCACAGCGCACGCCGAAGCGTTTGGTGTGCTGTTGCTGGAAGACGTGCGCACGGCACAAGCGCGGCTGCAGCAGGAGAAGCTGGCCGCCATGGGCCGGGTGTCGGCCGGCATCGCGCACGAAATCCGCAACCCGCTGTCGGCCATCGTGCAAGCCACGGGGCTGTTGCTGGAGGATGGGCTGCCGCCGGCGCAGCAACGCCTGGCGCGCATGGTGGCCGACAACGCCGAGCGGCTCAAACGCATCGTCGACGACGTGATGGAACTGGCGCCGGGCACGCCCGCCGCCGCGCGCAGCATCGACATCGCCGCGGAGGTCGGCGCGGCCACCGCCGAGTGGGCCGCCACGGTGGGCCTTCCGCTGGGCCGCGACAGCCGGCTGCAGGTGCAGCTGTCGGCCCCGGTTTCTGGCGAGCCCGCCCCCGGGCCGCTGGGGGTGCTGTTCGACACCGAGCACCTGCGGCGCGTGTTGGTGAACCTGCTGGACAACGCACACCGGCACGCCAGCGCGCGGCCCGGCGCCATCGTGCTGCGCGTGCAGTTGCGCGATGAAGGCCACGTCGCGCTGTCGGTGGCCAGCGATGGCGAGCGCATCGGCGCCGATGTGGAGCCGTTCTTGTTCGAACCCTTCTTCTCCACACGCAGCCGGGGCACGGGTTTGGGCTTGTATATTTGTCGCGAGCTCTGCGAGCGCTACGGGGCCAGCATCGAGTACCGCGCCAGGCCACCCGGCGACCGCTGGCGCAACGAATTTCTGGTGACCTTGCGGCGCAGCCCGCTGGGACCGGCCAACGCGGCCCTGCCGTTGAACGCCTGACGCCCGGGCCGGCAAGCTGGGCGCCCGCAAGTCCTCTGGTTTTCTTGTCTCTGTACCGCCTGACCGCACCACCGCCCCTTGAGCAACCTGCCCCCCCCGCGCCTGCTGGTCGTTGACGACGAGCCCGACCTGCGCACGCTGTACGAGCTGACGCTGTTGCGCGAGGGCTACGACGTGGAAAGCGCCGAGAGCGTGGAGGAGGCCTGGTCCAGCCTCAGCGTGCAGAAGTTCAACCTCGTGATCACCGACATGCGCCTGCCAGACGGCAGCGGCCTGGACCTGCTGCGCCGCCTGGAGGAGGCTGGCCGCAGCGAGCGAGGCGTGGTCATCACGGCCTATGGCTCGGCGGAGAACGCCGTCGAGGCCCTGAAGGCCGGCGCCTACGACTACCTGACCAAACCCGTGGACCTGCGCCAGTTCCGCGCCGTGGTGGCGTCGGCCCTGGGCCGCGCCGCGCCGCCGCCCGCCGAAGCCGCGCCCCGGCCGCGGGAACGGGCGGTGGGGCAGTCGCACCGCGCGCTGGAGCGCATGGCCGGCGATTCCCTGGCCATGCAGCAGGTGCGGGCCCTGGTCGGCAAGGTCGCGCGCAGCATGGCACCGGTGTTGGTGCATGGGGAATCCGGCACGGGCAAAGAATTGGTGGCGCGTGCCATCCACGAGGTCTCGCCGCGCGGTGCGATGCCTTTCGTGGCTGTGAACTGCGGCGCCATCCCCGAGAACCTGCTGGAGGCCGAGTTCTTCGGCTACCGCAAAGGTGCTTTCACCGGGGCCCAGGAAGACCGCGACGGGTTCTTTCAGGCGGCGCAGGGCGGCACCTTGTTTCTGGACGAGATCGGCGACCTGCCCTTGGCCATGCAGAGCAAGCTGCTGCGCGTCATTCAGGAGCGTGCCGTGCGGCCGCTGGGTGGTGTGGCCGAACAGGCGGTGAACGTGCGCATCGTCAGCGCCACCCACCGCGACCTGGGCGCTGAAGTGCAGGCGGGTCGCTTCCGGCAAGACCTGTTCTACCGGCTCAACGTCATCCAGATCGCCGTGCCACCGCTGCGGGAGCGGGTGGGCGACCTGCCGCTCATTTGCCAAGCGGTGCTGCAGCGCATCGCGGCCGATGCCGGTGTGTCGCCGGTGCCCAGCCTGGCGCCGCAGGCCCTGGAGCACCTGCTGCGCTACCACTTCCCGGGCAACGTGCGGGAACTGGAGAACCTGTTGCACCGCGCGCTGGCTTTGTCCGGCGGCAGCACCATCGAGCGCGAGGACCTGGGCCTGCCGGAAGCGGCCTTCGGGGACAGCGAACTGGGTGAGCTCTCTTTGTCTGCACCGCCGGGCGCCGAAGCCGCTTCGGCCGCGCTGGCCGACAGCCCAGGCGCCGCGCCGTCGGCCGGTGAAGCGCCTTTGCCCACCGACTTGGCGCTGTACCTGGACGCCGTGGAGCGAGACATCCTCGAGCGTGCGTTGGAGCGGCACCGCTACAACCGCACGGCCGCCGGTGCCAGCTTGGGGTTGTCGCTGCGGCAGATGCGCTACCGCATGGCGCGCCTGGGGGTCGGCGCGGCCGACGACGGCTTTTAGGCCCCAAGCCGTGGCTTCTTCAACCGGCTGGCGGGGTGGTTGGTGGGCGGGCGCACGGGCCTGCCCTTCGCCCAACTTTGGCCGGCGCCCGGTGGGTGCGCAGATCAGCCTGCTGGTGGTGCACTCCATCAGCCTGCCCCCGGGGCAGTACGGCGGTGACGCCATCGAGCGCCTGTTCACCAACCGGCTGGACCCCGGCGCCCACCCCAGCTTCGCCGGCCTTCTGGGCTTGCAGGTCTCGGCGCATTTCGTCGTCCACCGCGATGGCGGTGTGGTGCAGTACGTGTCCTGCGACCGGCGCGCCTGGCACGCCGGGGTGTCGCAGTGGCGTGGGCGCGACAACTGCAACGACTGGTCCATCGGCGTCGAGCTCGAGGGCCTGGAAGGCCAGCCCTTTGAAGCGGCGCAATACCGCCAACTGGCGCGTCTGACGCGGGCCTTGGCGGCTCGGTATCCACTGGCCGAAGCGGTCGGACACCAGCACATCGCGCCGGGCCGCAAAGGCGATCCCGGCGCTGGCTTCGACTGGCCGCTGTTCCGCCGGCGGTTGCGCCGCGCCAGTCCGCATCTGCCCTTCGCCGAAGAGCCGATCGCCTGATTTTGCGGGGCTTGGCGGGCGGTTTCGGGCCGCTGATGCAGCGTGGCTGCGGGTGTTGCGTTGGCCGCCTTGCGCCGGCCTTTGCCGGGGCCCTTGTCAAGCGGTTTTTGATGCGTGAAAGTCCCCTCCGCAGTGCACCTGAGAATCCGTGCAACACACTACCGGTAGTGGCTTGTAGGGCAGGTAGCCCCCAGATATAGTGCCCGAACGTGATATTCTTTCGATCCCGACAAGCCCCGTCACCGCCCGGTGCGGGCCGCCTCAAGGCGGCCCATCAACCACCGGTACCTTGACGCCCAGTTGGCGCCTCCGCTGCTGTTCAGCGGCCATCGGCGCCAGCCCACGGTTGCGCAGCAACCTCGCTGGCCGGTTCGTCGAAACCATACACACCAACACCACAGACCCGAGGGGAATGCATGCAAGCTGTCCAGTCGTCTTCGCTTGAAACCGGCGCGCCCGTGCGCACCGCCGCCGCCCAGAGCCACACCACGGTGGGCACGTCCAACGCCTACCACGGCTACCAAATCATCCGCCGCAACGGCGCGGTGGTGGGCTTTGAGCCGAACAAGATCGCCGTGGCCCTCATGAAGGCTTTCCTGGCGGTGCACGGCACGCAGGGCGCGGCTTCTTCCAGCGTGCGCGAGACGGTCGACGGCTTGACGGAATCCGTGGTGCGTGCGCTGCTGCGTTCGCGCCCGGGCGGTGGCACCTTCCACATCGAAGACGTGCAAGACCAGGTGGAACTGGGCCTGATGCGTGGCAGCCACCACGAAGTGGCCCGTGCCTACGTGCTGTACCGCGAGCGCCGCACGCAAGAGCGCGCCAAGCAGACGCCGGTGGTGGCCAAGGTCGCCACGCCGGAGCTGTTCGTCATCGAAGGTGGGCAGCGTGTGCCGATGGACTTCGCCGCCCTGCGTGCGCTGGTCGAGTCGGCCTGTGCCAACCTGGGTGACGAGGTCAAGGCCGAGCCCATCCTGGCCGAAACCCGCCGCAACCTGTACGACGGTGTGCCGCTGGACGAGGTCTACAAGGCCTGCATCCTGGCTGCCCGCACGCTGATTGAAAAAGAGCCGGCCTACACCCGTGCCACGGCCCGCCTGCTGCTGCACACCATCCGCCGCGAGATCATCGGCGGCGAAGTGCGCCAAGAAGAGATGGGCCAGCGTTACGCCGAGTACTTCCCCGGCTACATCAAGCAGGGCGTGAAGGCCGAACTGCTGGACGACAAGCTGCTGCAGTACGACCTGGCCAAGCTGGGTGCTGCGCTGGACGCCTCGCGCGACCTGCAGTTCGACTACCTGGGCCTGCAGACCCTGTACGACCGCTATTTCCTGCACATCAACGAACAGCGCATCGAGATGCCGCAGGCCTTCTTCATGCGCGTGGCCATGGGCCTGGCGCTGAACGAGATCGACCGCGAAGCGCGCGCCATCGAGTTCTACAACGTGCTGTCGAGCTTCGACTTCATGAGCAGCACGCCCACGCTGTTCAACAGCGGCACGCGCCGCAGCCAGCTGAGCAGCTGCTACCTGACCACGGTCGCCGACGACCTGGACGGCATCTACGAAGCGCTGAAGGAAAACGCGCTGCTGAGCAAGTTCGCCGGCGGTCTGGGCAACGACTGGACCAACGTGCGTGCCCTGGGCAGCTACATCAAGGGCACGAACGGCAAGAGCCAGGGTGTGGTGCCCTTCCTGAAGGTGGTCAACGACACGGCCGTGGCCGTGAACCAGGGCGGCAAGCGCAAGGGTGCGGTCTGCGCCTACCTGGAAACCTGGCACCTGGACCTGGAAGAGTTCCTGGAGCTGCGCAAGAACACCGGTGACGACCGCCGCCGCACCCACGACATGAACACGGCGAACTGGATTCCCGACCTGTTCATGCGCCGCGTCATCGAAGGTGGCCAATGGACGCTGTTCAGCCCCAGCACCTGCCCCGACCTGCACGACAAGTTCGGCAGCGCCTTCGAAGCTGCTTACACGGCTTATGAAGCCGCGGCCGACCGTGGCGAGATCAAGCTGTTCAAGCGCGTACAGGCCAAGGACCTGTGGCGCCGCATGCTGACCATGCTGTTCGAAACCGGCCACCCCTGGATCACCTTCAAGGACGCCTGCAACGTGCGCAGCCCGCAGCAGCACGTCGGCGTGGTGCACTCCAGCAACCTGTGCACGGAAATCACGCTGAACACCAGCGACACCGAAATCGCCGTGTGCAACCTGGGCAGCGTGAACCTGGCGCAGCACCTGAAGGACGGCCAGATCGACCAGGCCAAGCTGAAGCACACCGTCAGCACCGCCATGCGCATGCTGGACAACGTCATCGACATCAACTACTACGCGGTGAAGAAGGCGCGCGACAGCAACCTGCGCCACCGCCCGGTGGGCCTGGGCCTGATGGGCTTCCAGGACGCGCTGTACCAACTGCGCGTGCCTTACGCCAGCCAGGAAGCCGTCGAGTTCGCCGACCGCTCGATGGAAGCCATCTGCTACCACGCCTACTGGGCCAGCAGCGAGCTGGCGGCCGAGCGCGGCCGTTATTCCAGCTACCGCGGTTCGCTGTGGGACCGCGGCATCCTGCCGCAGGACAGCCTGGACCTGCTGGCGCAAGAGCGCGGTGGGCACCTGGAGGTCGACCGCAGTGCCACGATGGACTGGCCTGCGCTGCGCGCCAAGATCGCCGAACACGGCATGCGCAACAGCAACTGCGTGGCCATTGCCCCGACGGCCACCATCAGCAACATCATCGGTGTGGACGCCTCCATCGAGCCCTGCTTCGGCAACATCTCGGTGAAGAGCAACTTGTCGGGTGAGTTCACCGTAGTCAACGAATACCTGGTGCGCGACCTCAAGCGCCTGGGCTTGTGGGACGACGTGATGGTCATGGACCTGAAGCACTTCGACGGCTCCCTGCGCGCCATCGACCGCGTGCCCGACGAGTTGAAGCGCTTGTACGCCACGGCCTTCGAAGTCGACGCGTCTTGGTTGATTGAAGCCGGCTCGCGCCGTCAGAAGTGGATCGACCAGGCCCAGAGCCTGAACATCTACCTGGCCGGTGCCTCGGGCAAGAAGTTGGACGAGACCTACAAGCTGGCTTGGCTGCGTGGCCTGAAGACCACCTACTACCTGCGCACCACCAGTGCCACGTACTCGGAGAAGTCCACCGTGGCACCGGGCAAGCTGAACGCTGTCTCGTCGCAAGCCGCCCCGGTGGCGGCGGCGCCTGCAAGCGAACCTGCCAGCGACGTCAAGTTCTGCTCCATCGACAACCCGGATTGCGAAGCTTGCCAATGAGGCCGTGCCGGCCGGCCCGCCTGGGCGCCGCGGTCGGCACCTAACTTTTTATTTGATGCTGCAGCCCGCCGTGGCTGCAGCCTCCAGCGTCGGGTGAGGTGCTGCTTTTGCGTCGGGTTCGATGCAAGAGGGCAACAACGTTCACGAAGGCTTGTCAACAAGTGCTTGGTGTTCGAACACAACACTCGGATAATTCACGACAGTCAGGACATACACACATGCTGGTCTGGGAAGACGAAGTCAGTACACCGCCCGCAGCGCCTGCTGCGGCCCCGGCACCCGTGCAGGCCGCGGTGGCCGCCACAGCGCAGCCCGCCGCAGCCGCCACGCCAGCGCGCGTGCCGGCGCCGGCCGTGCCCGGCATCACCAGCGCTGAAGCGGCCTCGACGCGCCGCGTCAACGTGGCCGACAAACGCATCATCAACGGCCAGACCGACGTCAACCAGTTGGTGCCGTTCAAATACAAGTGGGCTTGGGAGAAGTACCTCTCGGCCTGTGCCAACCACTGGATGCCGCAAGAGGTCAACATGTCGCGTGACATCGCGACCTGGAAAGACCCGAACGGCCTGACCGAAGACGAGCGCCGCATCATCATGCGCAACCTCGGTTTCTTCGTCACGGCCGATTCCTTGGCGGCCAACAACATCACGCTGGGCACCTACCGCCACATCACGGCGCCGGAGTGCCGCCAGTTCCTGCTGCGTCAGGCGTTTGAAGAAGCCATTCACACGCACGCCTACCAGTACATCGTTGAATCGTTGGGCCTGGACGAAGGCGAGATCTTCAACGCGTACCACGAGGTGTCGTCCATCCGCGCGAAGGACGAGTTCCTGATCCCGTTCATCGACGCGATCATGGACCCCAACTTCCGCACCGGCACCCAAGAGGCCGACCAGACCCTGCTGAAGAGCCTGATCGTCTTCGCCTGCCTGATGGAAGGCCTGTTCTTCTACGTGGGCTTCACGCAGATCTTGGCCTTGGGCCGCCAAAACAAGATGACCGGTGCTGCCGAGCAGTACCAGTACATCCTGCGTGACGAGTCCATGCACTGCAACTTCGGCATCGACCTGATCAACCAGATCAAGCTCGAGAACCCGCAGCTGTGGACGCCGGCTTTCAAGGCCGAGATCACCGCCCTGTTTGAGCAGGCCGTTGAACTGGAATACCGCTACGCCGAAGACACCATGCCACGCGGTGTGTTGGGTTTGAACGCGGCCATGTTCAAGGGCTATCTGCGCTACATCGCCAACCGCCGTGCCACGCAGATCGGCCTGGACGCGCTGTTCCCCAACGAAGAGAACCCGTTCCCCTGGATGAGCGAGATGATCGACTTGAAGAAGGAGCGCAACTTCTTCGAGACCCGTGTCATCGACTACCAGACCGGCGGCGCGTTGTCCTGGGACTGAACGCCTGCGATGTGCCCCAGCCTGAGCCGCCTGCATGCTTTCTTTTCCGCTCTGTTTTTGATTGAACCGTGACGCCGCACCGCTTGCACACAGACAAGCGGGCAGGTGTCACGCCCCCATTCGCCGGACCGGGGCGAACGCCCAGGGCACACTGCCCTGGGACTGACCGCCGGACGGTGAATCTCCAGGTGATGCATGGTCACCTGGTGCTCTTTGCAACTTGATCAAGGAGATCGAAATGGCAACTGCGAAGAAAGCCGCTCCGGCTAAGAAGGCTGCACCGGCGAAGAAGGCCGCGGCACCCGCGAAGAAGGCTGCGCCGGCGAAGAAGGCCGCTGCACCGGCCAAGAAGGCTGCACCGGCCAAGAAGGCTGCACCGGCGAAGAAGGCCGCTGCACCGGCGAAGAAGGCTGCACCGGCCAAGAAGGCGGCTGCACCGGCGAAGAAGGCCGCCCCGGCGAAGAAGGCCGCTGCACCGGCCAAGAAGGCTGCGCCGGCGAAGAAGGCCGCACCGGCAAAGAAGGCTGCTGCTGCCAAGAAGGCCGCTCCTGCCAAGAAGGCCGCGGTTGCGTCGAAGCCTGTCGCAAAGAAGGCTGCAGCCAAGAAGGCCGCCAAGAAACCTGCTGCCCCTGCTGCCCCTGCTGCGCCTGCGGCCAAAACCGCTCTCAGCCCCGCAGCGGCTTGGCCGTTCCCCACGGGCAACAAGCCCTGATCGCCATGGCGCTGTTTGACAGCGCCTGGTTGCTGAACGGCAGCACCCCGAAGCCCGACCCTGGTCGGGCTTTTTCCTTTCCCCGTCGATCCCGCCCTGGCGCCACCCCCGAGCCCCCCGGTCTGGCTTTGGGCGACACTTCCGGCTTTCGCCCTCCGCTGTCACAGTCCTGTCCATGAACAAGCCCGCCGCTTTGCACCTGTCTACCCTGCACTCCCTGCCGCTGCTGGCGCGCGGCAAGGTCCGTGACAACTATGCCGTTGGCGAAGACCGTTTGTTGATGGTGGCCAGCGACCGCTTGTCGGCTTTCGATGTCGTGCTCGACGACCCCATCCCTGGCAAGGGCGAAATCCTGACGCGGATGGCCTTGTTCTGGTTCGACAAGTTGCAGCACATCGTGCCCAACCACCTGACCGGCGAAGACCCTTGTTCCGTGGTGGCGCCTGACGAGGTGGCGCAGGTTCGCGGGCGCTCGATGTTGGTCAAGCGTTTGCGCCCCTTGCCCATCGAGGCCGTTGTTCGCGGTTATCTGGCGGGCTCGGGCTGGAAGGAGTACCAAGCCACAGGCGCAGTTTGCGGCGTAGCGTTGCCTGCTGGCCTGCAGTTGGCCAGCCGCCTGCCCAGCCCCATCTTCACCCCGGCCACCAAGGCTGCCGTGGGCGACCACGACGAGAACATCAGTTTCGAACAAGCCGCCACCTTGGTGGGCGAACCCTTGGCCGCACAGGTGCGCGACACCGCGATTCGCCTGTACACCGAAGCCGCCGCCTATGCCCTGACACGCGGCATCGTCATCGCCGACACCAAGTTTGAGTTCGGTCTGGACGAGCAAGGCACGCTCACACTGATGGACGAAGTGTTGACACCGGATTCTTCGCGGTTTTGGGCTGCCTCAAGTGTCTCCCCGGGCGTTAACCCACCCAGTTTCGACAAGCAAACCATTCGAGACTGGCTTGAGCAGGCAGAAGTGGGTGGCCAACCATGGAACAAGCGTGCTCCTGCCCCACGTTTGCCAGTTGATGTGGCCGAAGCCAGCGCTGCAAGCTACAGGCATGCTGCTGACCTGCTAACCAAGGACGGTATATGAGTCGCCTGTTGGCTAGGTTGGATGCAGAACTCGTCGGATGTCGATCTCCGTCTCGATGGGTTGAAATCCATGCAGAACGGGCGTGTTACTTTGCAAAGGTCGGGCGATTTCAGGAGGCAAAGTCAATCATCCAGCAGCTAAGGCTGAAGCACGGTGAGGCATTGCTGGGGCGGGGCATCGTCCGTGTGATGATTGCAGAAGGCTTGGTCCACTACTTTGAGAATGTAAGCGTTAGTGCACGTGACCGCTTCTTTCGGGCCTATTTGGTAAGCACCCTAACGGGCGATCCGGATCTTGGGCGGCTGGCATGTTCTTGGGTCGCGCACCTTGACTTTGACCAAGGGGCCTTTGCCGACGCCTTTTCTAACCTTGATAAGGCGTTCGATGGACTTGATCGAACTGAGTTGGCTGCGATATCTCGGGTCGGGTTGATTCTTGGTGACGCTTACCTCTATGTCGGCGAGCGTGAAAAAGCTCAGTATTGGTATGAGCGTGCCCGGCATGCGGCAGTTGACGAAGGAGACCAGGCGTCTCTCGGCGCAGTAATGTACAACCGTTCAGCCTTCGGAGTTTCTCGCCTGCTGTTGGAAAAGTTTGCGTTTGGTCGGGGTCCTGATGAGCAGGTGCTTCGATTTTGCGAAATGGAATTGGATAGTGCTTGGGAATTTCAAAAAGGCACCAACGTTCGAACGCTCTTCCATCTGATCGACGTCTGTAGATCGAAGGTGCTGCTTTTGCAGAGAAGGTTTGTTGATGCCAGAAAACTCCTCGCTCACACCCAGGTCAAGATTGAATCTTTGGAAGATCGTCCAAATAGAAATGGTTTGACGGTGGAGTTGGCTTACGCTCAGTATATGAGTGGGGACGTTGATGGCGCTAGTAAACTCATGGGCGGCTGGGATGTGGCGCAGCTGCAAGCTTTAGATGTTGACGATAGGCTTGTGGCGCTTGGTATGCTGCAATCTGAAATGAAGGATGTTGCCGAGGTGTTTCCTTGGTATTCAAGCCTTGATGGGTTGCTGCAGCAAAGTTTGGTGCAATATGAAGCCGAGTGTAGTCTTGTCAAGAAAGGTTTAGACGCTTTGGACGAGTCGCACAAAAGTCGTTTTGATATAAGGTTTAGTCCGATATGACGTCTCCGCAACAAGATGCCCCCCTAGTCGCCATCGCCCTCGGCTCCTCCAGCGATTGGGACACGATGCGCATCGCCTCTGACATCCTGGATGAGTTCGGTGTCGCGCACGAGGCCTTGGTCTTGTCCGCGCATCGCTTGCCGGACGAGATGTTCCGCTT